>JBBPZE010000071.1:0-9852 GCA_038199185.1 Solirubrobacterales bacterium | reverse complement strand
GCGGAGCGGAGCGACGAAGGAGTCGAACCTTCCCAGCGTGGGGCTGCCACGCCTCAGCGGCTTTGAAGGCCGCCTTTGCCTGGCTAATTAGCACCAGATTTCCGGCGTCCCCGCACGATAATCGTCATGGCTTCTAACGACTATTTCTAACGAGTTATGCGCTACGGAGCCGCGTAGGGGTCGAACCTACCCAGCGTGGGGCTGCCACGCCTTACCGGTTTTGAGGACCGGCTCCGGCACCGGCCGGTGCGGCTCCATGCGACCGTTTCGGAGTTCCGGTCAGGTTGAGAGGCTACGAGCACGGCACGGAAGCTGGCGCTCGGGGGCGAGGTATCTCAGCCATGCGGGGTGCAGGCATAACCGCGAGGGTTCAGTGAGATCTCTCGCGCGTACAGCGAGGGAGCACCTCGACCCCTCACTCGGACGCGGCCAAGTACTGCGCGACCGCAATCCGAAACCGCTCCTGCTGCTCATCAGGGAGCCGCTCCGATGCGAGGTGTTATTTTGCGCCGAGCGGTCTCCACGGCGGCCATTCCGATGAGTAAGAATGCCGGAGCGAGTCCCACAATGGGCGCGACCGCATGCAGGGCTCCACCGGAGAGGCTTGGCGCCAGAACTTCGCCGCCTAAGGCCGCCGTTGCCAGCGCGCCATTGCGCAGAAGGAGTCGGCCGGGAGTCGTCCGCGTCTCCTGGCCCGCACACCCACATCGCCCGGTATTTCTGACCGCAAATACGCCGTACGCGGTCAGTAGTCCCAGTGCCAGGGCCGTTGTTGGGATAGCTACGGCCGCTGGGCCAACGAGCACAATTCCCGCAACGACGACCTCCATGATGGAGATTACTACAAGCAGCGGTACCGGGATCCCTCTTCTCCCTGGCCACCAGATGCCCCGCACGCTGTCAGGTAAGGACGCGAGCTTATTGAAGCCCATCAGGGCGATCACAGTCGCGGCGGGCAACCGCAACCCTAGGATCGCCGCGGCGATCATCTGGAGGAAAGCTCCTCCAGGATTCTCGCCCCAAGGAGCTTCATCGCTCGCTTCTCCAGGTCGATGCCCTCGCCTCTCTGCACGTCTTCGTCTCCGCCCGCAATCCCTCGAAACTCGGCCGTGGCAATGCCGCCCGCGCGTGCCTTTCCCGCCAGACTAAGTCGACGGTGTGGCCGAGTCCCGGCTGCCTCGCGCAAAGCGGAGGGATTCCTGCGGATCTCGGCAGGGGCGTGCGCAACCAGAGTCCATAGGATCGACTCCAATGCGTCCGTCTCAGCAGCCGCGTCCCCATCTGGGTTCGCCATGCGGAATGCAAACATTTCGACATCGTGGTTGACCACGGCTTCCACCGCGCCCACTACTGGAGACTCGTCTGGGTTCAAGATACGATTAGCGATCCTGCATCACCTCCCGATCGCACTGCACCAAATCG
Organism: Solirubrobacterales bacterium; assembly: GCA_038199185.1. Lineage (GTDB taxonomy): Bacteria > Actinomycetota > Thermoleophilia > Solirubrobacterales > Solirubrobacteraceae > BP-464. The sequence continues at coordinate 8,430 of JBBPZE010000071.1, read as the reverse complement.
TCATCAGTCGTCACTCCGTCAGCCAAAAGCAGTTAGGGACAACACCAAGTGAAATTGCAGTCGCACGAGCACTCACCATTATCGCACGCACACGCGCGCGGCTGACCATACTCGCAGGAGTCTGGATAACAGTGGCAGTCAACGTAGACGACCCCGCCAGGTGCGTACCACGTGCCTGTACATACCGCGCTCGGGTTGCCTATTTGACATGGACCGGGAGGACCCCATATCGCGGCGCAGCCGGCTCCAGTGACGCAGTCTCGCGGATTCAGCGAAAAGGCCGCACAATTGTTGGAGCCTACCCCCCCGACGCCGGCCGACGCTGGTCGCCGGTCTGCGAATCGCTACCCCGGCACCGGATTCTGGTTGAGCCCGTGCTCGAGCGCGCCCTTGACCGTGGCGTCGAGGGCGTTGAGGCGGTGAAGGGCAAGCGCTTCGGCTGAGCCGAAGCGTCGCCTCGGGGCGGACTCGGGCCCATGATGGGTGAGAACGCAGTGGGCCAGCGCGAGGCGGCGGGCTCGGTCGAGGCCGATCGCCGCGCAGCGTTCGTCGAGCAGCCGCATGCCGAGCTCCACGTGGCCGAGCAGGCGCCCCTCGTCGGTGAGCCCGATCTCCGCCCCGTAGGTGAACTCGCGGGTGCGGCCGAGATCATGGACGAGCGACGCGGTCAGCAGCAGCGCCTGGTCGAGCCGCGGATGCAGCGTGCACGCCTCGAGCGCCAGCGTTCCCACCGCCACGGTGTGTTCGAGCAATCCTCCGAGGTAGGCGTGGTGGCCCCTGCGGGTGCACGGCGCCATCCTCCAGGCCGCGCGCATGCTCGCGTCGCCGAGCAGCGACGCCAGCAGCCGCTCGAAGCCCGCGTCGCGGACCTCATCGGCCAAATGCTCGAGGAAGCCGTCGAGCTCGTCGAGGTCGCGGTAGGCCGTCGGTAGGAACGTCGCCGGGTCGGCCTCGCCGGTCGCCGCCCTGGCGATCGCCCGCACCTCGAGCTGCAGCTCGTCGCGGAAGCGCTCCACCCGGCCGGCCACCCGGACGAGGTCTCCACGTTCGAAGCGGCCGGCGAGCACATCGGCGTCGCGGAAGGCGCGGGCCTGTATCGCGCCGGTGCGGTCGCGCAGCTCGAGCGCCAGGTACGGGGTGCCCGACCGCGCCACGAGACGGTCCTTGCGGGTGCAGGCGAAGACGTCGGTGACCTCCTCGCCCGGCCTGAGCGTCGCGATGGAGGCCACGGATGCATCATGTACCGTGAGGCGGATGCAGCCGTTGATCTGGGAGCGCCGTCCCGACGGCCTCCGCGCCCCCGCGCTGATTTGCGCGTTCAAGGGGTGGAACGACGCCGGCGACGCCGCGTCGGCCGCGCTGCAGTTCGTGGGCTCCTCGCTGAGCGCGAGCCGCTTCGCCCGGCTCGACCCCGAGGAGTTCTTCGACTTCCAGGCGGCCCGGCCGATGATCAAGCTCACGGAGGGGCAGACCCGCGAGATCACCTGGCCGAGCGTGGAGATCTTCGAGGCGCGGGTGCCCCGTGCGCCACGCGATCTCGTGCTCCTCGGGGGCCCCGAGCCCGCGATGAGGTGGCGCACGTTCTGCGGAGTCGTCGTCGAGCTGGCAGAGGCGCTGGGCTGTCAGATGGTGGTCACGCTCGGCGCGCTGCTGGCCGACGTACCCCACACCCGCCCGGTGCACATCACCGGTCTGTCGTCCGACGAGGCGCTGGTGCAGCAGCTCGGGGTCCAGTCGGGGAACTACGAGGGGCCGACGGGCATCACCGGCATCCTGCACGGCGCGTGCGGCGAGGCCGGCATCCCGTCGGCGAGCCTATGGGCCAGCGTTCCGCACTACGTGGCCGCCGCACCGAACCCCAAGGCCGCCCTGGCGCTCGTGCGCCGGCTCGAGCTCCTGGTGGGGGTCACCGTGGACGCCGGGGAGCTCGAGGCCGCGGCGGCCGACTATGAGCGGCAGGTCTCGCTGGCCGTCCAGAGCGACCCCGACGTCCAGGCGTTCGTCGAGCGCCTCGAGCAGGCCGCAGAGGCCGAGGGGGACGAGTCGATGGACCCCACCGAGCTGCCCTCCGGGGACGTCATCGCGCGAGACTTCCAGCGCTTTCTGCGCCAGCGCGGCCCGGGCGAGGCCCCGCCGGGCTCCTAGGTCCGCGCGGCCAGGGCAAGACCTCGCCGGGCCCTTGGGCCGGGCGGCCTCAGTGGTCCGCCGCCGGGCAGGCGATGCGGAAGTCGCACATGGAGCAGGCCGCGTAGGACGGCGTTGGCTCGAAGCCCTGAGCGAGGATGCCGTCGGCCACTTCGCTGACCGTCTCGGAGATCCAGTCCCGGTCGATGTCGGCGGTGGGAACCGGCACCTTCTCGTCGTCGAGGACGTAGAGATAGCTCTGGCGCTCGGCCTCGACCTGCCACGCCTCGCGCGCGCCGACGGCGTAGAGGGAGAGCTGGACGTCCTCACGCAGCTGCGAGGCCGACCTGGGCCGCCCCGTCTTGTAATCGATGAGCTCGTAGCGGCCGTCCGGCAGCTCGTCCACGCGATCCACCCGGCCGCGGAGCGTGTGGTCGCCCATGCGGAAGCTGAAGGCCTTCTCGAACCACACCGGCCGCGCGGGTTCGGAGGCAAAGCGCGCGTGGTACTGGCGCAGGGCGGCGGTCGCCTTGCCGTGCAGCTGGCGTTCTTCGTCGGATCCGCCGAAGCCACCCCGCCGCCAGCCGTTCTCGAGCAGCCCGAGCAGCTCGTCGACCGCGCCCGGGCGGGAGCTGTCCCCGCCGCGGTGGTATCGCTCGAGCACCTGATGGACGAGGATCCCGAAGCGCTGGTTGATCGTCGGCTCCGACGGGATCCGGAAGACGCGGGCGAACTTGTACTTCAGCGGGCACGTCCGGTACGTCTCGATGTCCGAGGCGCTGAGCACGAGGCCGTCGCCGCGCTTGGGGAGGAAGGGCTCGAGCGACGGCTCCGCTCGCGCGGACTGCGACGCGGCGCGGACGCTGTCGGCGTGGTCGGCGTCGACCAGCGCGTCGTCGATCGAGGACGTCAGCAGGATCTCACGCTGAAGCGGTGTCACCGCCTGCAGCAGCCGGGCGTTGATGTCGGGCAGCGCGTCGGCGACGCCCTGCCCGGCCGGCCGCGCGAGCAGCGCCGCGAGCTTGACCAGCTCGAGGTAGCGCACGACCGCATGCCCGATGTCGAGGTCGGTGTCGAAGCGCAGCTCCCCGAGGCTCGCGCCGACGCGTGAGACGTCGGTGAGCAGTTCGTCGCGCAGCCCGCGAAACGCCGCGTGAAGCGCCTCGGCGGGCCCGAAGAGCTCCTCCTCGCGATCGGCCCAGGTCGCGCCGAGCGCGGCACGCGCCTCGTCCGCGAAGGGCGACGGTGGCGCCGCGGCGCCCCCCGACCCGCTGCGCCCCGCCGTATGGGCCCCGGTCGCGCTGGCGTAGGCGAGCACGAGCGTATGGCGCGCCCGCGTCATCGAGACGTGCAGCAGCCTTCGCATCTCCTGCGTGTGCCCCTCGCGGGTCTCCGGAGGAAGGCGCTCCTTGAGCAGCTCGTCGGGGATCGGTTCCGTCGCCCGGCGCCGCGCGCCGGGCATCCGCGAGGACTGCAGCCCGATGACGAACACGTGGTCGAAGTCCAGGCCGGTCGCGGCGTCCATCGCCAGGACACGGACCTCGTGGCCCCTCGCCGGCACCGGCGAGCCGTCGTCGCCGTCGTCCTCTCCGAGGCCGGCCTCGGCGACGGCCGCCAGCGAACGCGCCAGCTCGCGCGCGCTCGCCTGCGGGCGCCGGCGCACGAAGTCGCCGGCCAGCTCGGTCAGGCGCGCGAGCGCGCGCAGCCGCTCGACCACGTCCGCCTGCGCGGCGAAGAGCTGCTGGCGGCGCAGGCCGAGCCGTTCGACGAGCCGATGGACGAACAGGTCCGGGCGCGTGGTGTCCAGAGCAGCGGCCGCCTGGCGATGGAGCTTGAGAAAGCGCAGGACGCGCTCGCGGGCCTCGGGCGGCAGCTGCGGGGACTCGATCGCGGCCACGAGCGCGGAGACCATGTCGAGCTTTCGCCGCCGCGAGATCTGGATGCAGCGGGCGAGGTCGGCCGCGCGCAGCTCGATCGGCGGGCGTGCCAGCGCGCGCACCACCGCACCGGCGTCACCGGGGTCGACGAGCAGGCGCAGCCAGGCCAGCACGTCGCGGACCTCGGCGCGGGCGAAGAACGCCGCCGCGCCCTCCACGCGGTAGGGGACCGAGCGCTCCTCCAGCGCCGCGGCGACCTGCCGGCCCTCCGAGCGGACCGAGCGCACCAGCACGGCGATGCGCACGGGAACCGTCGACTCCCGGAGCAAGCGCTCGGCTTCGATCGCCACGTGCTGGGCCTGGGCGCGCTCGTTCGCGCAGCGCCAGAAGGCGACGCGGGGGCGGGAGGAGGGCTCCTCGTCGCGCCCCTCGAGGCGTTTGGCGATGCGCCCGGGGTTGGGCGCGACGACCGCTTCGGCGGCGCGCAGGACGGCCGGAGGGCACCGGAGGCTGTGCTCGAGCCTGACCTCGGTGGCGTCGGCGCGGACGGCCGCCAGCTCGCGCAGGTTCTTTGCCGCCGCTCCCCGGAAGCGGCGGATGGCCTGGTCGTCGTCGCCCGCGACGGTCAACCCGTCATGGTCGGAGGACAGGAGCGTGACCAGGAGCGATTGGGCGAAGGAGAGGTCCTGATAGTCGTCGACGAGCACGTGGCGCCAGCGGCCCGCGACCCGCGCCCGGACGTGCGCGCGGTCGCGCAGCAGGGCGACGGCCCGCAGGAGCACGTCGCCGGCGTCGAGCGCGCAGGCGTCGGCCAGCATCCGGTCATGGTCTGCGTAGAGCCCGGCGAACTCGCGCTCGTGCTCGGCCCGCGCGCGCTCCGCGTCGTGGAGCTCGGGGAGGGAGCGAGCCCAGGCGTCGTACTCCGCGGCGGTCACCCCCTCGTCCTTGAGCCGGTCGATCCGCGCGACGACGCTGCGCAGCAGCGCCGCCGGGTTGCCCCGTAGGTCGTGGCGGCGCAGGGTCAGCTCGTCGACGCGCTCGAGGAGCATCGCGGTGCGGTCGGCGGCGCCGAGCACGACGACGAACGGGTCGAGCCCCGCCTCGACCGCCTCGTCGTGCAACAGCCGTGCCGCCACGCCATGGGGTGTCAGGACCGAGAGCTCCTCGTAGGGCTGCGCGAGCAGCTCGTCCAATCCGGCGCGCAGGGTGTCGGCCGCCGCCTCGGCTCCGACGACGACGAGGACCTCCTCGGGCGCCGCCCCCCGGGCGACGAGCCACAGGTGGCGGTGGGCGAGGACGGACGTCTTGCCGCTGCCGGCACCGCCGATGACCAGGAGCGGGCCCGAGCCGGGCGCGAAGGTGACCGCGCGGCCCTGATCGGGGGTGAGGGCGTCCGCGCCGGGGAACACGTTGCAAGGATATGACCCGGATGGAACCTCGACCGAGCACGTTGGAGGCCGACTGGCTGGGTGCGTGCCGCCGGGCCGGCGACGGGCTGCGCGAGGTGCTGCGCGCGAGCCCGACCACGGCCGAACGGGTGCGCGAGACGGGTAGCACGGGAGGCGGGGGCGACCAGACGCTGCTGATCGACCAGGCGGCCGAGGACGCGGTGTTCGCCGAGCTCGAGCGGTTGCACGGCGAGGGCCACCGCTTCTGCGCCGTTTCCGAGGAACGCGGCGTCGTCGATTTCGGCGACTCGGCGGTGCGGGTGGTGATCGACCCCATCGACGGGTCGACGAACGCCAAGCGGGGCCTGACCCATCACGCGCTCTCCATCGCCGTCGCCGACGGCCCGACGATGGCCGACGTCGCCTTCGGCTACGTCCTCGACCTCGGGCCCGAGGAGGAGTGGTGGGCCCGTCGCGGGGGCGGGGCGTTTCTCGACGGCGTCCGGCTGGATCCGCCCGGCGAGCGGCGCAACGACGCCGGCAGGCTCGAGCTGGTGGCGATCGAGTCCGCCAGCCCCCGGTGGCTCGCCGCGGCCGGCGACGAGCTGGAGCGCACCGTCGGCCGGGTGCGGGCGATCGGGTCGATCGCGATCTCGCTGTGTCAGGTCGCGGCGGCACGCGTCGATGGCATGGCCACGCTGCGGAAGTGCCGCGCGGTGGACGCCGCCGCCGCGCAGCTCATCGTCCGCGAGAGCGGTGGGTTCGTGCGCTTCACCCAGATGCCGGCTCCCCTCGCCGCGCCTCTGGACCTCGAGCCGCGCTCTCCGGTGGTCGCCGCCCGCACCGAGCGGGCGCTCGCCGAGCTCTCGCGGATCCCGGCTCCCTAGCCTCAGGGCCATGGTTGATTGGCGCGTGGCACGGCGAATCGCGGCGGGGATCGCCGGTGATCCCGGCGTGCCCGACCTTCCGGGCGATCTGGCCGAGCTGTGTTCGGACGCCGCCGAGCGCGTCGGCGCGTACGCCCAGCTGACGCCGGGCACGCCGCTGCCGGCGCCCGAAGCGGTGACGCGAGCGCAGTGGGCGGATGCGAACCTCGGCGGCATGCGCGGCGTGCTCGACCCCATCGCCGAGAAGATCGGCTCGGGCTCGGGGATCCTGCGGGCGCCGCTGCGGGCGGCGGGCGGTCTCCTGCTCGGTGCCGAGGTCGGAGGCCTCGTGGGGTTCCTGGCCCAACGGGTGCTGGGCCAGTACGAGGTCCCGCCCACCGACCCGGAGCGGCCGGCGCGGCTGCTGTTCGTGGCGCCCAACCTTCACCAGGCGGCCCGGAAGATGCAGGTCGATCCCGCCCAGATGCTGCGCTGGGTGGCGCTGCACGAGGTCACGCACGCCGTGCAGTTCTCGTCGGTGGACTGGCTACGGGCCCATGTCGCCGGGCTCGTCCGCGAGCTCGCAGACGCGCTGGAGGTCAAGGTTGACGCCCGGGCGCTCCTCAGGCTCACCGACACCGCCGAGCTGCGCGCCGTGGTGGAGCGCCTGCGCAAGGAGGGCCTCGTCGGTGTCGCGCTGGGCCCGGAACGGCGGGCGACGATGGACCGCATCCAGGCGACCATGGCCATGATCGAGGGCCACGCCGAGCACGTCATGGACGCGGCCGGTGCGGGCGTGCTACCCGACCTGGATGAGCTGCGCGCAAAGCTCGAGGAGCGCCGGAGGGACCGTCCCCCGCTCATGCGGGTGCTCGAGCGCCTGCTCGGCCTGGAGATGAAGATGCGCCAGTACGAGACGGGCAAGCGCTTCTGCGACGCCGTCGTCTCGCAGGCGGGCGTCGAGGCGCTGAACCGCGCATGGGCCTCACCCGAGAGCCTGCCGACCTGGGCCGAGCTCGAAGCGCCGGAAACCTGGCTCACCCGCACCGCGGCCTGAGCCCGCGCTGTAACCGCTCCCGTCCTGCGGTTTACAAACGTATGTTCGGTACACTAAAGAACCGAACGTACGGTCGCTTTCCGTAGACACCATCTCGGAGGGAGAAGACATCATGGCCACCACCGCCACCCCCAAGACGACCGCCGCGAAGCGGTCGACGGCTGCCCGCAAGGCCGCCGCTACACGCTCGCGCAACGACGCGGCCGCCACGCGCCGCCGCGCCGCTGCGGCCCGCAAGGCCGCCCAGACCCGCGCGGAGAACGCCAGGACGCCCGTCGATCGCGTGGCCGAGTACGCCGAGAAGGCCGTTCTCGTCCCGGTCGGTGCCGTGCTGATCGCCCGCGAGAACGTCGTCTCGACGGTCGAGGACCTGCGTGCGAGCTACTCGACGCCGGAGAAGGCCCAGCGCGAGCTGCGTCGCTTCGAGCGCCGCGGCAGCACCGCCCGCAACCGCGTGGAGCGCGAGGTTCGCAGGACGCGGACACGCGTCGAGCGCGAGCTGCGCCAGCGCCGCACCCGCGCGCAGCGGGTGCTCGAGCAGAACCGCACGCGGGTCGAGCGCGAGTTGCAGAACCGGATCACCACCGCCACGCAGCTGTCGACGGAAGTTCAGAAGCGGATCGCCTCGCTGGCCTAGGACGAGCTCCTCTGGGACTGCGAAAAGGGCCGCCCTCGGGCGGCCCTTTCGTCTTTCATAGACTCGGATGATGACCACGCGTGAGCAGATCATGGAGTCGCTGCGAGCCGTCATCGATCCCGAGCTGCACAAGGACATCGTCGAGCTGGGGATGGTGCGCTCCATCGAGATCTCCGAGACGGGGGTGGTCTCGGTGATGGTGTCTCTGACCACGCCGGGCTGCCCGATCCGCAGCCACTTCGAGACCGCCGTCAAGCAGGCCGTGATGGGGCTCGAGGGGGTCACGGGGGTCGCGGTGTCCTTCGACGTCCTGACCGATACCGAGAAGGGCGAGCTGCAGAAGAAGCTGGGCCGCGCCGGCCTGCCCGCGGGCGCGCTGGCCCAGGTGGCGAACGTCGTCTGCGTGGGCTCGGGCAAGGGCGGGGTCGGCAAGTCCACGTTGACGGCGAACCTCGCCGCCGCGCTGGCGGCCGACGGCAAG
>JBBPZE010000070.1:0-32772 GCA_038199185.1 Solirubrobacterales bacterium | reverse complement strand
GCGGTCTGGACCGACACCCGGGCGGGAACGAGGGCGTCGAGCAAGCAGGACATCGCGTTCGCGCGCGCCGGGTTCTCCGATCCGCCGCGGCTGGGCAAAGCGGCGCGAAACGCCCTGCGATACGGCGGCATCGGCCTGCTTGCGGGCGCTCTGGCCCTTATTCTACCGTTGTTCCGCCAAGGGTATATGCGGGGCGCATCTACTGACGGCTAGTCAAGACTGCTACTTTTTGGGCACGACGGCGTTCACAGGTTGCTAACCTCTGGGCCCGGAAGCGTCCAGCCACCAAGAGTCTTTGAGGAGCACGATGAGAAACACACGACGACGCAGGTTCGGAATCTCGATGATCCTGGCCGCGGCCGCGATCCCACTCGCGCTGGCCTCGCTCGCCTTCGGCTGCGGTGTCCTGGCCACCCTGTTCCTGACCCCGGGGCGGGTCACTCAGTCCTCGGAGCTCTCGGGCTACGGGCGCAACTACTCCTCGTCGCCGAAGGCGTCCGAGGTCACCATCCGCCTCGATCGGCGCTACGGCCCGGTGGTGTGGAGCGGACGTGCCAACGAGACCGGCTACATCAAGCCGACCTTCACCCTGCCCGCCGGCCTCAAGCCCGGCTTCCACCTGCTCATGGCGACCCAGACGAACCCGGGCGGCACCCCCAGCGCCGGCACCCCGGCCAAGTGGCGCGTGTTCGTGGGAACTGCCGCACGGCGGCGGGCCGCGAGCTCCGCGGCCGGGGCCTGGGCTCCGAGCTTCACGGGCAGCGGGTCCGGCGGCGGCTCGGCCCCGGCGATCAGGACCGACACCGGCCTCCTGGCGGCGCTGCTCTCGGGCGGCCTGCTGGCGGGCGGGATCGCGCTCCTGCGTCGCAAGCCCACGACGGGAGCGACGTCCTAGCCGGTATCCGCTGACGGTCGGTGCGCCGCCGCCGGCGGCACACCGACCACACGCGCGGCCCACCCAGCGCCCCCCACGCAGTTCGCCGCTCCTGCACGAACCCACATCACGCACGACCCAGGGAGAGACCGACCCAATGCACGGAATGATCCGGACCGCCGGGCGCGCAGGCCGCGCCCTTGCGATTCCCGCCCTGCTGTTGACGCTGCTCGTACCCGGCGCGGCGGACGCGCGACTGTCGGTCAGCAACAACTATCGCCTTCAGGACCCGGCCGGCCCGGGCCGCGGCAAGGACGCGGTCAGCATGGCCGTCGACCCTGCCAACCCCAAGCACATCGTCGAGGTCAACGCCGACTGGGACACTGGGGTCTGCGAGCACCACGTCAGCTTCGACGGCGGCCGGCACTGGAAGGGCGCGGACGCGTTCGTGGCGCCCGAGGAGTTCGGCGTCCGGTCCTGCAGCGTCGGCCCGCACCTCGCCGAGCACATGCAGAGCGGCGGAATCGCCTTCGGTAGCGGTCAGAACGTCTACGCGACCATCGCGTCGCCCAAGCCCAAGCTTCCCGAGGGTGCCGAGGAAGGCAAGTCGCTGATGGTCTCGGTCTCGCGAGACGGCGGACGCACCTTCGGCCCGCTGCAGGTCGTGGCACGCGGCGGGGACAGCGACGACACGGGGACCTACGTCCTGCCGACGATCAACGTCGACCGGGCGCGCCCGGGCGGACCCAGCCAGGATCGCGTCTACGTGGCCGCTGCCTTCAGCAAGAAGGTGAACGGCGTGAGCGCCGAGGATGTCGTCGTCGCGGCCTCAAACGACGCGGGGGCGACCTTCGGGCCGCCGATCGCCGCCGATGCGGCCGGCGCCAACTCCCTCGAGGAGTCCCAGCCCGTCGTCGCGCGTGACGGCACCGTCTACATCACCTGGCGCGAACGCGGGAAGCCGATCAACGGAAAGCCCAACCCGCAGGGCTTCGTCGTGGTGGGCAAGTCGGCCGATCAGGGCAAGACCTGGACCCAGGTCAAGGCCGCCCCGGTGACCGGATACACCTACAACGGCCCTCCCTCGCCGCCGTTCTCGCCCGGGCAGATCTTCACCGCGTCCACGTTCCCGCGGATGGCGATCGACCCCCGTAACGACACCCTGTACGTGGTGTTCGGCCAGGGCCCGCTCGTTCTGGGCGGACGGTCGGCGGGCCGCGCGAAGGCCCACGCCTCCGACCACTTCATCAACCCCGACCAGGACGTCTACTTCATGCGCTCCACGGATGGGGCCGCCACGTGGACGACACCGCGCAGGCTCAACTCCACGCCGGTCAACAAGACCGAGATCACCCAGACCCGGCACCCGTGGGTCTCGGTGGCGCCCAACGGGCGCGTGGACATCGCCTGGCAGGACCGCCGCCACTGGTACCGCGGCTGCACCAACACCCACGCGGCGTGCCAGGAAACGCGCCTGGGCGACACGTACTACATCTACTCCAAGGACGGCGAGAAGTTCTCCCGCAACTTCCGGCTGACGGACCGCTCGATCGGGCTCGACGTCGGATTCGACTACCGCTTCGGCACCGGCTGGGCCTACGGGCCGGTCGTCGTCCCGACGGGCGACAACAGCCTGCTGGTCTCGTGGATGGACTCCCGCCGCGGGAACCTCGAGAACGACACCCAGGACATCTACATGGCCCGGGTCGGGCTCGCGGCCAAGGGCCCGCTCCCGGTGCGCCGTGTGCACGGGGCCTCAGGGGCGCCGGCCTTCTCGGTCGCGCTGTCTCGCCTGGCCTACCCCGGCGGACCCGAGGCGGTGCTCAACAGCACGTTCGTCACCCGTCCGTGGACCCGTCTGGTCATCGTCAACAAGGACGACGTCCCGGGAGCACTCGCCGGCGGTGTCCTGGCCCGTGCGAACATCGGAACCGTGCTCGCGGCACCCGCGGGTGGTCTGACCGCGGCCCAGAAGGCCGAGGCCGCGCGCATGGAGCCCGTGGGCGCCTACATCGTCGGCGACGAGAGCAAGCTGTCGCCGCAGGTGGTCAGCGACCTCGCCGCGGTCGGTGTGCCCACCGATCAGATCGTGCGGCTGTCCGGTACCGACGAGGCCGACACCGCCCGGTTGATCGCCGCGTCGGCCGACCGTCGCACCCAGGCGCAGAAGGACGCGGGGGTCCCGGCGTTCAACGCGGCGATCATCGTCAACCCGCAGAGCGCCGACGCCGTCACCGCCTCGGTCCTGGCGGCGAACCGGCGTCTCCCGGTCCTGTTCGTCGACCGGGACTCGGTCCCGGCGGCGACCGCGCAGGCCCTCAAGGACCTGGCGATCAGTTCGACGGTGGTGGTCGGCAACTCGTCCGTGATCGGTGACGGCGTGGTCTCGCAAATGCCATCCCCCCTGCGGGAGGGCGGCAAGGACGCGTCCAACACGTCGCGGTTCTTCATGACCGCAGAGCAGGTCGTCCGTGGCGTTCCGGACAACATCATGTACGTCACCAACGGGCGCAGCCCTATGCAGGCCGCGCTGCTCGGGGCGGCCGTCGGTCGCATCGGCGGGCTCCAGCTCGTCTCCCGGCACGGCATCGCCGGCGCGCGGCTCGCAGTTCGCAGGTCGGTGACGCTGCGGTCGTCGGTCACGCGCCTGGTGAGTTTCGTCAAGTAGCCGTCGCGGTCAGGCCCCGCCGCTCTCGGCGGGGTCTGACCGGAAGATGGCGGACAGCGAGAGGACCATGATCAGGGGTGCGGTGCTGGAGTGCCACGCCGCCGATCCCCACGACTCGTGTCCTCGTGCCGCGTCGGCTAGGAGCGGCACGTGGGTGGCGAGCACCCAGAAGCCCGCCAGAAAGCAAGCGCCCGCGCCGACCAGCCCGGCCACGTCGGGCCCCCGGCGACGACGGGCGCTGAGCCAGATGGCCAGGACGGCCACGAGTGATCCGGGTATGACGTGATCGGCGATCTCGATCCGGGAGGCGACGTCCACGCCCAGCCCCAGCGGGCGCGCCAGGTAGGGGATGGCCACCGTCAACGCGCCCAGGGCGATCAGCGCCGCCTCCGTGCGGCCCGTGCGCCCGGTCTCGCGCGCCGGCGAGTGCACATGCTCTCCCATCCGACCGAGGCTACCGGCGCCCGCCGGGCCGCGGCATCGCAGCGTCGGTGCCCGCTGCCGCCGGGTTACTGTGTCGACATGGCTCGGTCCGGACTCGCGCTGTCGCTGCTGGCGATCGCTCTCGGCGGCTCGGCGGCTTCGGCCACTGCCGCCGCGCCTCCCGAGCTCATCACGGTGTCCGACACGGATATGGAGGCGACCTGGGGCACGGATGCCGCGAGCGACACGACCGTCTGCGCCGGCGTCGATCGCGCGAACCTGCGCTGCGAGCGCCAGGAGGAGGGTCTCACGCTGCATCACGCGCGCCTCGGAGGCCTGCTCGCCGGGCGGCGTTACGTCTACGAGCTGCGCAGCGGCGGCGTGGTCCAGCCCTCGTCGGAGGCCAACCCGGGCTCGTTCACCACGCTGCGCCCGCCGCCCGGGCGGCACCTGCTCGACATCGGCCTCGTCAGCGACGTCCACGTCGGGGAGAGCTGCTCGGGGACGGCGGTGACCGCCCCGCTCATCGACCAATCGATACCGGAATGCTTCACCGCGCCGGACTATGCCGCCCGGATGCTCGAGGGCGCCGTCGATGAGCTGAACTCGCGTGGGGTCGATGTCGTCATCGACGTGGCGGACATGACGAGCACCGCCAAGTTCGAGGAGGAGACCCGGGCTCGCACCATCCTCGGTGGCCTGCATGCGCCGTTCTTCGTCGTGCGGGGCAACCACGACCGGCCGGGCCAGCACGCGAACGAGACCCGCTGCGGCGCGGAGAAGGACTGCCTGCGGACGGTGTTCTTCCCCGACCGCGCTCCGGGCCGGGTCTACTACTCCGTCACGGTATCGGGCGTGCATGTGGTGTTCCTGGATTCCAGCGATGCGAACGGCGAGGGTGACCTCACCGACGCGGCGCAGAACGAGTTTCTGCGTTCAGACCTCGCGGCCCATCGTCGGCAGCGGACATTCATCGTCTTTCACCACCCGGTCAGCGAGTACGCGGATGTCTACGCGTTGCCGCCCGTGGTCTTCGGCGTGCGCCCGGACCGCGGGGGTGCGGCCTTCCTGACGCTCGTCGCGCAGAACCCGCAGGTGTCGGGAGTGCTCAACGCCCATACCCATCGCAACTTCGTGTCGACCGCCCTCGCATCGGGTCCGCGCACGGTCTTCCTGGAGAACGCGGCGACCAAGGAGTATCCCGGGGGTTATTCGGTCCTGCGCGTCTACGAAGGCGGCTGGATGCGCAACTTCCGCCGCACGGGTTGCGCCTTCTGCCGCCAGTGGACGGAGACCACCCGGGCGGAGTACAACGGCCTGTATCCGAGCTACACCCTCGGATCGCTGTCGACGCGCAACTTCGTGCACCTCGACGACTGCGGCGAGGCGACGCCGCCCCAGTCGCTGCCCCTCCAACAGGGTGGCGACACGGCGCCGCGCCCGGCCCGTTGCGGCGAGAGCATCGGATACCCGGCTGGGCCGGGATCCGGCGCCCCGTCCGGCTCGGCCACGGGCGCGTCGTCGGTGGGACCGTGCCGAACGGGGGCGAGGCCGCGCACGTCGATCACCCGGCGCTCGTCGCGGCTGACGCGCTCGGGCCTCCTTCTTCGAGGGCGGGCGCACTCACGCGGGTGCGCGGTCGTGCGACGTGTGCTGATAGCGGTGGCGCGCCGGGTGGGGCGGGGGTGCCGGCACCTCGGAGTCCGCGGCGGGCTCGGTGGGGCCCGGCCGTGTCGCCAGGTCGTGTGGATCAGGGCCCGGGGCACCGCGAGGTGGTCGTTTCGCCGCCACGTGAGGCTTCGCCCCGGAACTTATCTCGTGCGGGTGCGAGCCCGCGACGCCAGGGGCGCGGTCGAGCGGCGTCGAGCGCCCTACATCCTCCGGCTGCGCGGGGGCGAATCACCCGTCAGATGAGTCGGGAGTAGGAGAACGCGCCGAGTTCGGCCGCCTCGAAGGCCATCAGGACCTAGACGGAGACCGGATCCGGGTTCGCGGCCAGTGCCCTCGTCGCCCCCAGCACCGAACGCTCGCGCCAGTGGTGAAACTCGGCCTCCGAGATGCCATGTTGGGCACAGAGCTCCGCCACCCGTGCATCGTCGTCCATGCCCTCGAGCACGATGCGGAGCTTCTGCTCGGCCCTCAGGGGCCGCGCGCCACGCACAGGTGTTGCCGGCGGCAGATCGTCGCGAACCAGGCGCCCGCCGCGGAACGTGGCCGCGGCGATGACCATGGCGGCACCGACGAGGATCACGTCCTTGAGGACGTACTGGCCCTCGAGCGTGGGGGCGCCGTGGGGCCCGGCGAAGAGCCGTCCGGGCAGAAGGAAGAGCGGAGAGAGGATTCCGACGAACTCGAAGGCCAGCAGCCAGATGGCCAGGCGCATACCACGGCCGGCGAGCAGGCAGATCCCGATGAAGCACTCCAGCGCGGCGATGATGACGATGCTCACGCCGCCCGGGATGAGACCGAAGGTCAGCAGATCGGCCGTCGTCTTCGCCAGGTTCTCCGCCGCGCTCACGCCCGGGAAGAACTTCACGAGCCCGAAGCCCAGGAAGACGGCGCCGACCACGATGCGCAGCGCCACCACGCTGTGGCGCACGAGCGCGTGATGGATCACGTTCTCGACGTGCAGGAGGCGATCGGCGACGGCTCTCATACCAAGAATGCGTGCTGAATCGCGCATCGGATCATTCGGTCGCCGGGGTCGGCCGGGGAGTCAGGCGGAGAACGCACGCCACGGCTCGCCGGAGAAGCGGCCCGCCCGGATCTCAGCGCTCGAGCGCGGCGTAGGCCAGGCTGGTCGCCGCGACGTAGACGAGGTGATGGCCGGCGTCGATGGCGAGCTCGGCCGCTCCCCATTTCCACGGAGGCGGGGCCACGCCCAGCGCGGGCAGCATGACCAGCGCGGACGGCCAGATTGCGGCGAAGTGAGCGCCGGCGGCCTCCGGTCCGTCCAGGCCGGCCGCGCCGATCAGCCCGCGAACCGCGCCCCAGCTCGTCCCATAGCCCCAGTGCACCGCGGTGGAGAAGCGCTGTTTGCCGGCCGGGTTGCGGGGCTGCACGCCCAGGACCTTGCCCGCCGCGTCAGCCGGAGCCGTGCTGCCATCTCGCTTGCGGAGTTTGGCCTCGACGGTGCTCGAGACAGTCATCGCCACCGTCCCGGCGGCTCCTGCGAACAACCCGCGGCCGACCGCGGAGGCAACATCGCCGAGTCGTGTCATATGGCTCAGAGCATGGCATGCCGCGGGCGCGCAATCCTTGCCGGTCTGTGAACGACGCACGGTCGGCAGCGGTGGCGGGCGGGCCTCGCCACCTATGGTGCAGGTTCATGACGGATTCGCAGATGGAGCGCATCGCGCGCAACGAGAGCGCCTTCCGTGCGCTCAACGAATCGCTCGGCGAGATGCACGCGAAGATCCGCCTCGGCGGGGACAAGTCCGGGTTCGTGTGCGAGTGCGGCGATCCGGGCTGCGTGGTGTTCCTCAGCGTGGACCTCCATCGCTACGAGGAGATCCGCCGCAACCCCTGCCTGTTCGTCGTCGCCCCGGGCCATGAGATCCCGGAGGCCGAGGACGTCGTCTCCGAGGACGAGGGGTTCTCGGTCGTGCGCAAGCGTGCGGAGGCCGGCGACATCGTCCACGAGACCGATCCGCGCAGCTGACGGCGGCGTGCACGAGCTGAAACGCGCCAGGACCGGGTAAGCGCGTACTCGTGGAGGGAGGGACCTCAAGACCATCGGTGCCACTGTCCCTGCAACGCGCGAGCGAGTGGAGCTGGCGGCTGTTGCTGATCGGCGCGGCGATCTTCGCCGTCGGCTGGATGCTCTCGAAGGTGTTTTTGCTCGTGGTGGTGGTGATCGCTGCGCTGCTGCTGGCATCGATGTTCCACCCTCCCGCCGCGCGGCTGCGCCGCCGGGGTTGGAGCGCGCGGTTGTCCACCACCGTCTCGATGGTCGCCGGCCTGCTGCTGGTCGCCACCTTCGCGGGCCTTCTCGTGCCGCAGATCGCCGACGAGTTCGCCAAGGTGGGCGACCAGGCCGCCGCCGGAGTCAGGCAGGCCCAGGACTGGCTCGTCCACGGGCCACTGCACCTCTCCACCAAGCAGGTCGACAACATCGCCAACGGGCTGGTCCGCCAGCTCCAGGGCGGGGGAGGCTCCTCGTTGGTCACCGGCGTGGTCAGTGGCGCCGTGGCCGCCGGCGCGATCATCGCCGCGGTCCTGCTGACCCTGGCGCTGACGGTGTTCTTCGTACGCGACGGCCGCGAGATCTGGAACTGGCTCGTCGACCTGCTACCGGCCGGTGCGCGGCCGCGCGCTCACGAGATCGGTGACATCTCGTGGGAGACGCTCGCGTCCTACATCCGGGGCATCGCGGTCATCGGCCTCTTCGACGCGGTGTTCATCGGGCTCGGCCTCGTGGCGCTCGGGGTGCCGCTCGTGCTGCCGCTCATGCTTCTGACCTTCATCGCGGCGTTCATCCCGCTGGCGGGCTCGACGATCGCCGGCCTGATCAGCGCGCTGATCGCGCTGGTGGATCAGGGGCTGGTCTCCGCGCTCATCCTCGTCGCCGTCATCATCGGCGTGCAGCAGTTCGAGGGCAACGTGCTCTACCCGGTGGTGATGCGCCGAGCGGTGGACACCCACCCCGTCCCGATCCTGCTCGGCGTGACCGCGGGGGCGCTCCTCATGGGGATCTTCGGGGCCATCGTCGCCGTTCCGGTCGTGGCCATCGCCGGGCGGGTCATCGTCCTGACCCGGGAGAGCAGCGCCGAGGCGGAGCTGCCGGAGCACGACAGCGCCGGGGACCAGGCCGTGCTGCTCGAACCGGACGGGGCGCGGCGCTTCGTGCCCGCTCAGGACGTGGTGACGCCGGCGAGCAGTCGCTCGACGTCGTCCTGATCGTTCCACGCGCCGACGGACGCGCGCAGCAGCGGCAGGCCGTGGAAGCCGCGGACCACCACGCCCGTCTGCGCGAGGCGCGCGGCGTCGGCCGCGGGATCGTCGGAGCCCCACGACACGAGCGTCGTGTCACCGCGCGGGGCGATCTCGCGGCCGGCGGCGGCCAGCGCCGCCGCGACGTCGGCGGCCAGCCCCCGCGCCCGTGCGTGCAAGCGGTCGAACCCGAAGGCGGCCAATGCGTCGTGGGCGACCAGGGCGGCGGTCGCCGTCTCCAGCGACATCGCCACCGTGTCGTGGGCGCGACCGTCGGCCCAGGCGCGAGCAGCCATGCCGGCGGCCGGCACTTCGAGGTTCACGTACGTCGGCGCCGAGGCGAGGACGCGTTCACGCCAGGCGGGCGAGATCCACAGCATCCCGCTGCCGACCGGCCCGCACATCCACTTCTGCCCGGACGCGGCGTAGAAGGCGCAGCCGAGCTCGTCGAGGTCGATCGGAACCGCTCCCGCGCCCTGCGCGCCGTCGAGCAGCACCGGCAGATCGGTGGGCAGATCCGCGAACGAGGGGCATAGCTCGCCGGTCGTCCAGGTCACGTGCGAGCAGGCGATCAGCCGGGTGAGCGGCCCGACGGCCTCGAGGAGCCGGGAGATCGGCGCCTCTCGCACGACCAGACCCAGCCGGTCGCGGGCGACGCTCAACGGCCCGAGCAGCCCAGGATGCTCTCCCGCGGCGATCAGCACCTCGCTCCCGGGCTCGAGCTCGAGGCCGAGCAGGACCCTGACGATGCCCTCCGACGTGGAGGCGGTCACCGACACGTCGGCGGCTTCGGCGCCCAGGATGCCCGCATAGGCGGCTCGCAGCCGGTCGTTGGTCTCGATCAGCTCGTCGTAGTAGTCCTTGGCGCGTCCCCCGGCGAGCGCGCGCTGCGCAACCCGATCGAGCGCGGTGACGGCCTGGCCCGGCAGCGGCCCGCACGTCCCGGCGTTGAAGTACGCCGTGTGCTCGCAGACCGGGAACTGAGCGCGAAAGGCGGGGGCTTCCACGGCCGCCACCTTAGTTCGTGATGGGCGGGTGCCTAACGACCGCAGACGGGCCACTGCCCGCTGCCGTAGCGCCGGTAGAGCAGCGCGGCGCGGAAGTACTGCTCGCCGACCGGGGCCGCGGCCGGATCGCCATGGCCGCCGACGGCGCTCCAGATCTGAAACGTCATCTGGAAGATGCCGCGATAGCGGCCGCTCCCGCCGATCGCGCGCGGGTTGCCGTGCGACTCGCACGCGGCTATGGCGCGCAGGGTGCTGCGCGGCACCGCACGGAACGCGGCGCGCCGGCGGGCGCGGTCACGGCGCAACGCACCGAGCTCACGTCGCAGGCGAGCGTTGGACCGGGTGAGGATCCGCAGGGGCTTGGCGGCGGCCCTGAGCTCGTAGCCGTGGGCGATCCGCCGGCCGTGCACGCGGGCCACCTGGCGGGCGAGGTAGACGTTGCGGCCGGCCGCGCGGTGCCGGGCGCGTTGGCGCGCGACCGCGGCCCTCGCCTGGGGGGCGGGGAGACCGCCCGTCGCCGCTGCGTCGGTTCCGGGCGCCTTGGCGACGGTGGCGGCGAGCGCGGCAGGGGCGGCCAGTACGCACAGAGCCGTGATGGCGGCGATAAATCGGTTGAGCTTCATGATGACTTGGTCAGTCCTCCTGACGCGGCCGTACAGGCACGACGAGCGGACCGGGGCTCGCGTCGATCGGGTTCGATCCGGACCGCTGAATCGCGGGGAGCGCGTCTTGGACGAAACCGGCACGAGCCGGCGCACGCTCCGGGGCGGTTGTGGCGAGAGGCACGCGCGAAGCACGCCTCGACTGCCCGGTGCCAGGCACGATAGCAAGCTGTAGCGAACGTCTGTTCGCTTCGGGCCCGAACTGTGCGCCATGGCACACGCGATCCCCTGACGGGGCTAGATTCCGGGGGTGAACGTCACGCTTCCCGACGGGACCCCGCTCGAGCTCCCCGACGGCGCGACGGGCGCCGATGCCGCAGCGGCGATCGGCCCCGGACTGGCCCGGGCCGCGCTTGCGGTGGTCCAGGACGGGGAGCTGCGCGACCTCTCAGCGCCGCTGCGGGAGGGGCCCCTGCAGGTCGTCACCCCCAAGAGCCCGGAGGCGCTCGAGTTGATTCGTCACGACACCGCGCACGTTCTCGCCACCGCGGCGCTGGAACTGTTTCCGGGCGTGAGGATCTCGATCGGCCCCGCGATCGAGAACGGCTTCTACTACGACTTCGACTTTCCCGACGGCACGGTCCTGACCGAGGACGACCTCGAGCGCATCGAGGCGAGGATGGCCGAGCACGTCAAGGCCGATGAGCCCTTCGAGCGCTCCGACGTCACGGTCGAGGAGGCGCTGGAGATCTTCCGCGCGCAGCAGCAGCCGTACAAGGTGGAGCTCATCGAGGACCTCGTCTCGGACGCGGACCCCGCGCAGCCCCTGACCCACGTCAGCCTGTATCGAAACGGCCCCTTCCTCGACCTGTGCCGGGGCCCACATTCGCCCAGCACGGGGCGTGTTGGCGCCTTCAAGCTCCAATCGCTGGCGGGTGCCTACTGGCGCGGAGACTCCGACCGCCAGCAGCTCACGCGGGTCTACGGCACGGCGTTTCTGACCAAGAGCGAGCTGGCCGAGCATCTCGAGCGCCTCGAGCTGGCCAAGGCGCGGGACCATCGCAAGCTCGGCCCGCAGCTGGGCCTGTTTCAGTTCTCAGAGGTCTCTCCCGGCGCGACGTTCTGGCTGCCCAAGGGCACCGTCCTGTTCAACGAGCTGGTGGAGCTCAACCGCAGGATGCAGGCGCAGCGCGGCTACGTCGAGGTCAGGACGCCGCAGATCTATGACTCGTCGCTGTATGAGACCAGCGGACACTGGGGCAAGTACAGCGAGAACATCTTCGTCATCGACTACGAGGACCGCCAGTTCGGGGTCAAGCCGATGAACTGCCCCGGCCACGCCCATCTGTTCGGGATGCAACGCTGGAGCTACAGGGACCTGCCCTACCGCTGCGCCGAGCCGGGGCTCCTGCATCGCCGCGAGCCCAGCGGCACGCTGCACGGGCTCATGCGCGTGCGGCACTTCTGTCAGGACGACGCCCACATCTTCTGTCGCGAGGACCAGGTCCAGGACGAGGTCGCCGGTTGCCTCGAGTTCGCCCACGCCGTGTACGGGCTGTTCGACCTGCCCCTGCGCATCGAGCTGAGCACGCGCCCCGACCGCGCCAGGCGCCTGGGAGACGACGCCTTCTGGGACCGGACGGAGGGGATGCTGCAGGAGGCGCTGCGGGCGGGCGGCCACGAGTACACGGTCGCCGAGGGCGAGGGCGCGTTCTACGCGCCGAAGATCGACCTGCACATGACAGATTCGCTGGGGCGCTCCTGGCAGCTGGGAACCGTGCAGCTCGACTACAACCTGCCCGAGCGCTTCGGGCTCGAGTACACCGGTGAGGACGACGCCCGGCACATGCCCGTGATGATCCATCGCGCGCTCTTCGGCTCGTTCGAGCGCTTCATCGGGGTGCTGCTCGAGCACACCGGCGGGGAGCTGCCGGTGTGGCTGGCTCCCGTCCAGGCCGTCGTGCTGCCGATCTCCGACCGCCATGTGCAGGGCGCTCAGGCGTCCGCGCGGACGCTGCGCGAAGCGGGCGTGCGGGTCGAGGTCGACGATCGCACCGAGTCGGTGGGCCGCAAGATCCGCGAGGCCGAGTTGCAGAAGATCCCGTACATGCTGGTCGTGGGAGACCGCGAGGCGCAGGACGGGACGGTGTCGGTGCGGCGCCACCGCGAGGGCGACCAGGGAAGCGTTCCGGTCGCCCGGCTGGCCGAAGATCTCACCGAGCTTGCGATCCCCGGCTATAGTTCGCAGCGTTGACCCGAATCCTTCGCAGCGCGCACCCCGCTTGACGCGCATCCACAGCAGCTAGTGCCGGTTCCTCGACGTTTCGACCGGCGCATGCCGGAACGCGACACCACGCGGATCAACGACCGCATCCGGGTGCCGCAGGTCCGGCTCATCGACGAGAACGGCGGCCAGGTTGGCGTCATGGACACCAACGAGGCGCTGCGCTACTCGCAGAGCAAGGACCTCGACCTCGTGGAGGTGGCCCCCGAGGCCAAGCCCCCCGTCTGCCGTGTTCTCGACTACTCCAAGTACAAGTACGAGCAGGCCCAGAAGGTCAAGCAGGCCAAGAAGCACCAGCAGCAGATCAACGTGCGCGAGATCAAGTTCCGCCCGAAGATCGCCTCTCACGACTACGCGACGAAGAAGGGCCACGTCGAGCGCTTCCTGCGCGCCAAGGACAAGGTCAAGGTCACGATCATGTTCCGGGGACGCGAGGTCACTCATCCCGAGCGCGGCGTCGCGCTCCTCGACCGCCTGGCCGAGGAGCTCACCGAGCTGGCGATCGTGGAGCAGCGCCCGAACCTCGACGGGCGCAACATGACCATGATCCTCGGACCGTCCAAGCTGGTGCTGGCCGCCGATGCCACGGACGAGCCCCCCGCCGCTGACGCGCCCGAGGGCGGCGAGGGCGTCGTCTCCGAGCCAGAGCCGGCTCCGCCCGAGCGGGCCAAGCCCGTGACGCGCGACAAGCAGGCCACGCAGGTCCTCGGCTCGCCCGAGCAGCTCGCGGACTGACGGTCTCCAGCCGCTATCCTGCGCCGTTCGTCATGCCGAAGATGAAGACACACAGCGGCGCCAAGAAGCGCTTCAAGCTCACCGCGACGGGCAAGGTGAAGGGCCGGCACGCGTTCACGAGCCACATCCTCGAGAAGAAGTCGCCCAAGCGCAAGCGCCAGCTCGGCAAGCCCACGTACCTGTCCGACCATGACGCACCCCGCGTGAAGGTCCTCCTGGGAGCCAAGAAGAAGTGACCCGCGTCAAGCGCTCCGTTCACGCGAAGAAGAAGCGGCGCAAGACGCTCGAGCTCGCCAAGGGCTACCGCGGGGAGGCGCACTCGAACTACAAGCGCGCCAAGGAAGCGGTCATGAAGGCCGACTCCTACGCCTACCGCGATCGGAGAAATCGCAAGCGGGACTTCCGGCGCCTGTGGATCACGCGCATCAACGCGGCCGCGCGCCAGAACGGCATGAGCTACGGCACGTTCATGCACGGCCTCAAGCTCGCCGGGATCGAGCTCGACCGCAAGGTGCTGGCCGACATCGCGGTGCGCGATGCCGAGGCCTTCACCCGATTTGCCGAGGTCGCCCGCGAGGCGTCCGAGGCCGCTGCCGCCCAGGCGTAGCGAGACCGACGACGACGAACCTCCCGGGCGCCCTGCGAGGCGCCATTTTTTTGCCCTTGATCACCTCACACCACAACCCGATGCTCCAGGAGGTGCGGCGCCTGGTCGCCCGCCGGAAGGCCGGCGTGCCCGCGCGCTTCGTCGCCGAGGGCGAGGACCTGCTGGCCGCCGCCGACGCGGCCGGCTGGGAGCCGGCGTTCCGGCTGCGGGCGGGTGAGAACGTAACCGCCGAGGCCCTCGCCAAGGTCTCCGCGCTCGGTTCGGGCACCCGCGAGCTGGCGGTCTACGAGGAGCGCTGGGCGCCCGAGCCGGTGCGCCCGCTGTGCGTCGCGCTGTGGGGAGTGGGCGACCCCGGCAACGTCGGGACGGTCCTCCGCGGCGCACTCGCCTTCGGCGCGTCGGCCGTCGTCATCGGGCCCGAGACCGCGGACCCGTTCTCGCCCAAGGCGGTGCGCGCTTCGATGGGCGCGGTCTTCAGCATGCCGCTCGTCCGCGTCTCGTCGATCGCCGCCCTGCCAGGGCCGCGCGTCGCGCTGGTCGCGCGCGTGGGCGAGCGGCTGACCGCCGATGTCGTGGGCACCCTCGTGGTGGGCTCGGAGCGCAGCGGGCTGGCGGCCGAGGTCGTGGCAGGATGCGACCGCGTGAGGCATATTCCGATCCGCAGCGAGTCCCTCAACGCGGCGATGGCGGCGACCATCGCGCTCTACGAGGTCGGTCGCGGTGCTTGACCGCATCGCCGCCCTGCGTGCCGAGGCCGAGGCCCAGATCGCCGCGGCCACGACCGCGGGTGAGCTCGAGGAGGCTCGGGTCCGTCATCTCGGGCGCAAGGCCGAGCTTCCCAACCTGCTGCGAGGGGTCGCTGAGCTGGCGCCGGAGGAGCGCGGGAGGGTCGGCCAGGCGGCCAACCGCGCACGCCAGGATCTCGAGGCCCAGGCCGAGGCGCGCCTCGCGGAGCTGCACATCGCCGAGCTCGAGCAGCGGCTCGCCGCCGACCGCGTCGACGTCACGCTGCCCGGCGATCCGCCGCAGAGCGCCGGGCGTCTGCACCTCCTCACCCAGACCCGGCGAGAGATCGAGGACGTCTTCATCGGGCTGGGGTTCAAGGTCGCCGAGGGCCGCGAGGTCGAGACCGTCCACTACAACTTCGACGCCCTCAATCACGATCCGGCCCATCCGGCGCGGTCGCGGACCGACACGTTCTACGTCGCGGCGGGCCGGCCCGAGGGCCTGGCCGCGTCGCAGGACGCCGGTCCCGACGACCTGCGAAGCGACGCCCTGGTCCTGAGAACCCACACGTCTCCGATGCAGGTGCGCTACATGGAGGCACATCCCCCGCCGATCGCCGTGGTCATCCCCGGTCGCGTCTATCGCCGCGACTCCGACGCGACGCACACGCCGCAGTTCCACCAGGTCGAGGGCCTGTGGGTCGACGAGGACGTCACGCTGGCCGATCTCAAGGGGACGCTGCTCGCCTTCGCCCGCGCGATCTTCGGCCCGGACCGCGAGGTCCGCGTGCGCCCACATTTCTTTCCCTTCACCGAGCCCTCGGTCGAGGTCGACGTCTCGTGCTTCAACTGCGCGCGCGACGGTTCGCCGTGCCCGGTGTGCCGGGCGGAGGGATGGCTGGAGATCCTCGGCGCCGGGATGATCGACCCCAACGTGTTCGGGTACGTCCGCGAGAACGGCTATGACCCTGACCGCGTCCAGGGATGGGCCTTCGGGCTGGGGATCGAACGTGTCGCGATGCTCAAGCACGCAATTCCCCATCTGCGCCTGTTCTTCGAGAACGACCTCCGTTTCCTGGAGCAGTTCGGATGAGGGTGCCGCTGACATGGCTGCGCGAGTACATCGATCCGGACCTCGGGGCGGTGGGGCTGGGCGAGCGGCTGACGATGACCGGCACGAAGGTTGAGGGGCTGCACCGGCACGGTGTGAGGGACCCCGCCGCGTTCGTCGTGGGCCGCGTGCTGAGCGCCGACCGGCATCCCGATGCCGACCGGCTGCGGGTGTGCATGGTCGACGTGGGGGAGCCTCGGCCCGCACAGATCGTCTGCGGTGCGCCCAACGTCGCCGCCGGCCAGGTCGTCGCCGTGGCGAAACCGGGAGCCGTGATGCCCGACGGCGTCACGCTGGGTACCGCCAAGCTGCGAGGCGTCGAGTCGGCGGGGATGATCCTCGCCGAGGACGAGCTGGCGATCGGCACGGACCACGCGGGGATCATGGAGCTCGACACGGACGCCGCCTCCGGAACCCCGCTGGAGACGGTGTTGGAGATCGCCACGGAGGTCCTCGAGCTCGAGATCACGCCAAACCGGCCCGATTGCCTCGGCCTCTACGGCGTCGCGCGGGAGGTCCATGCGGCGACCGGCGCACCCCTCGCGCCGCCGCCATGGGCCACGGACCCGCACCCCGCCGGGGATGACGCCGACGGCGTCGAGATCCGCGTCGAGTGCCCCGACCTCTGTCCGCGCTTCACGGCCCGGGTCTTCGAGAACGTGACCATCGGGCCGTCACCGGCCTGGCTGAAGGCACGCCTGAGCGCAGCCGGCCAGCGGCCGATCTCCAACGTCGTGGACATCACGAACTACGTGATGCTCCTGACGGGCCAGCCCCTGCACGCCTTCGATCTTGACCGCGTCGCCGGGGGGCGGCTGGTCGTCCGCCGCGCCGGGGACCGCGAACGGGTCGAGACGCTCGACGGCCAGGTGCGTGAGCTCGACGCGGACATCGTGGTCATCGAGGACGCCGAGGGCCCGACCTCGATCGCCGGCGTGATGGGCGGCGCGCGTTCCGAGGTCTCATCGGCAACGACCCGGGTGCTCATGGAGGTGGCCACCTGGAACGGACCGAACATCAACCGCACCTCGTGGAAGCTCGGCCTGCGCAGTGAGGCCAGCGCCCGCTTCGAGAAGGGCCTGTCCCCGCGCCAGGCGATCGACGCGCAATCGGTCGCGAGCGCGCTGATGACAGAGCTGTGCGGCGCGACGCCGGTCGGCGGCACCATCGACGTGGGGGGTCCCGGGCCCGATCCGGCTGCGATCGCGCTGCGGGCCGCGCGGGCGGGCGAGCTGATCGGCGCGCCGATCGGGGCCGAGCGCCAGATCGCGATCCTGTCATCGGTGGGATGCGAGGTCGTCGGCGAGGAGCGGGCGCTGGTCGCGACGCCCCCGTACTGGCGCCTCGATCTGACGCGCGAGGCCGACCTCGTCGAGGAGCTGGCGCGGCTCGACGGGGTCGACGGGCTGCCGGCCACCCTCCACGCCCCGTTTGCCGCCGGTGCCCTTTCCGCCCGGCAGCGCGCTCGTCGTCGCGCGGAGGACACCCTGGTCGGTCGGGGCCTGTTCGAGATCGCGGGTTGGAGCTTCGCCGAGCCCGCGCTGTTCGACAGGCTGCTGATGGGCCCCGGGGACCCGGCGCGCAGCGCCGTGGTCGTCGAGAACCCGATGAGCGAGCGCGAGTCGATCCTGCGCACGACGCTGCTCGGCTCCCTGCTCGACGCCGCCGTCCACAACATCGCTCGGGGCATGCCCGACCTCGGCCTGTTCGAGTCGGCCGGCTCGTACCTGGCCACGGAGGAGGCGCTGCCGCGCGAGACGCACGTGCTCGCCGCCCTGGCCACGGGGCGGCTGCGCTCCCCGGGCTGGCGTGGCGGCCCCCAGCCGTCCGCGGACTTCTTTCAGATCAAGGGGCTGCTCGCCGCGGTGCTCGACGGGCTGCGCGTCCCGTGGTCGGTGGAGGCCTCGGGTGACTTCTCGTTCCTGCACCCGGGCCGGGCCGCGTGGGTGCTGCTGGACGGCGAGCGGGTGGGGTACGTGGGTGAACTGCACCCGCTGGCGGCGCGCGCCTGGGACATCGAGCAGACCGTCGGGGTCTTCGAGGTCGACATGGGAGCGATCACCGGCGCCGCGCCCGATGCCCCGGGCTTCCGCGAGCTGCCGGCCTTTCCCGCCCTGCGCGAGGACATCGCCGTGGTCGTCGCCGAATCGGTCCCGGCGGCACGGGTGCTGGCTGTCGTTCGCGAGGCCGGTGACACGCTGCTCGCCCAGCTCGAGATCTTCGACCGCTATCCGCTGGAGGGCGGGCGCGTGTCGCTCGGCCTGCACCTCGAGTTCCGAGCGCCCGACCGGACCCTCACCGACGAGGACGTCGCCCCGGTGCGCGAGCGGATCGTCGTGGCGCTGCGCGACAGCGTGGGGGGCGAGTTGCGTGTCTAGGGTCCTCGTCGCCGGGGCCAGCGGCTACGCGGGCGCGCTGGCCGCCCGGCTGGTCCACCGCCATCCTCAGCTCGAGCTGGCAGCCGTCACGTCGCGCAGCGACGCGGGACGGCGCCTCGACGACCTCTACCCGCAGCATCGAGTCCCGCTCGTCCTCGACGCGCTAGACATCGAGACGGGCGCGCTCCCACCCGACGTCGAGGCGGCGATCGTCGCCTACCCGCACGGGGCGGCCGCGCCCGTCGTGGCGCAGCTTCGCGAGCGCGGGATCAAGGTGGTCGACCTCTCCGCGGACTTCCGCCTGCGCGACCTCGCGACGTATCGGGACTGGTATCTCGCTTCCCCGGGTGCGGGCACCCGAGAGCACGCGGCGCCGGAGCTGCTACCCAGCGCGGTGTACGGGCTGCCCGAGCGCTACCGCGAGGAGATCCGCGAGGCCGACCTGGTCGCCAACCCGGGCTGCTACCCGACCGCGGCGATCCTCGCGCTCGCCCCGCTCGCACCGTATCTGGACGACGTGGTCATCGACGCCAAGTCCGGGGTCAGCGGAGCGGGCCGGGCGGCGACCCAGGCGACCCACTTCGTCAGCGCCGACGAGAACGTCACCCCCTACGGGGTGGGGCACCACCGCCACATGCCCGAGATCGACCAGGAGCTGGCCGCCGCCGGAGCACAGGACCTCGTCACGACGTTCACGCCGCACCTGCTGCCCCTCGACCAGGGCGAGCTCGTGTCCTGCTACGCGACGCTGCACCCGACCGCCGGCGACATCGACGTGGACTCCCTCTACGCGCGGGCCTACTCCCAGGAGCCGTTCGTCGAGCTCGCCGACCGGCCCCCCGGCGTGCGCGACGTCCGCGATACCAACATCTGCCGCATCCACGTGCGGCGCGACGAGCGCACCGGCAAGGTGTTCGTCTTCGCCGTGATCGACAACCTGTGGAAGGGCGCCGCATCACAGGCGGTGCAGAACCTCAACCTCATGCTCGGCCTCGACGAGACGGCGGGGCTGGTATGACCGGGTTCTTCCGCTCGCGCTGGGTGCAGGCGCCCGAGCACGTCCGCGAGGTGGCCGAGGGGGGGCTGCCGCAGGGCTTTCGGGCGGCGGGCGTCGCTGCCGGGATCACGCGGTCCGATTCGCCCACCCTGGACGTCGGGCTGCTCGTCAGCGACTCCCCCGAGACCACGAGCGCGGCCCGCTTCACCGCCTCCGGGGTCCAGGCCGCGCCCGTGCTCGTCACCCGCGAGCGCTGCCGGCTCGATGCGCTGCGCGCGGTCGCCGCGAACTCCGGCAACGCCAACGCGGCCACCGGGCGGCCCGGCCTCGACGAGGCGGCGCGGATGCAGGGAGCGGCGGCGATGGCGGCGGGGGTCGCCGAGGATCAGGTCGCCGTCTGCTCGACCGGCGTCATCGGCGTGCAGCTCGACGGCCGGATCGTGACCAAGGGCCTGCTGGCGGCCAGCGCGGCGCTGCGGGCCGACGGGGACGCCGATCTCGCGGCGGCGATCATGACCACCGACGCGTTCGAGAAACGGGCGACGCTCGAGGTCGAGCTTCCGTCAGGCACCGTGCTCCTGGCCGCTCAGGCCAAGGGCGCCGGGATGATCTCGCCGCGCTACGCGACGATGCTGTGCTTCGTGGAGACCGACGCCGCGCTGGCGCCCGAGACCGCAGACCTGCTGCTCGGCGTGACGGTCAAGCGCAGCTTCGATCGGATCTCGGTCGACGGGCAGCTGTCCACCAACGACACGGTCGTCCTGCTCTGCAGCGGCGCGAGTGGCGTGAGCGTCGCGGCGGAGAGCGACGACGAGCTTCGCTTCGGCGAGGCGCTCGACGCGCTGCTGCGCCAACTGGCGCTGGACATCGTCAGAGACGGCGAAGGGTCCCGGCGCGTCGGGCGGGTGGCGGTCCGGGGCGGAGACGGCGAGGGCATCGAGAGGGTCGCTCGCGCGATCGCCGATTCGCCGCTGGTCAAGACGGCACTGCACGGTGGCGATCCGAACTGGGGGCGCCTCGCCCAGGCGATCGGCGCCGCCCTGCCGGGGACGGCTCCGCTGATCTTCGACGTCGCCGTCGAGGGCACGACGGTGTGCTCGGGCGGTGTCGCCGTGGGGGTCGCGGCCGAGACCATGGCGCTGGCGGTCCGGGGCGACGAGGTCGAGTTCGAGATCGGGCTGCCGGGCGACGGGTTCGAAACCGAGGTGTTCTTCAGCGACCTCGGGCACGAGTACATCACGATCAACGCCGATTACACGACCTAGGATCCTGGGATGCCCGGACCCGCGCGTGACATCGCCACGCTGTTGGAGGCGCTGCCGTACATCCGTGACTTCCACGGGCGGACGGTGGTGATCAAGTACGGGGGGGCGGCCATGGTCGATCCCGCGCTGCGGGAGGAGTTCGCTCGCGATGTCGTGCTGCTCAAGTACGTCGGGATGAACCCGATCGTGGTCCACGGCGGGGGGCCCGACATCACGCGCTACATGGAGCGCCTGAACATGCCGGTGGAGTTCGTCGACGGGCTGCGCGTCTCCGACGAGAGCACCGTCGAGATCGCCAAGATGGTCCTCGTCGGCAAGGTCAACAAGGACATCGTGCTGCGGATCAACCGCCACGGCCAGCCGGCCGTCGGCCTGTGTGGCGATGACGGGCTGTTGTTCCGGGTGGCGCGCCAGACCGCCCCCGGCGGGGAGGACATCGGCTTCGTCGGGCGCATCGAGAAGGTCAACGTCGACGTCCTCGAGCACATCGCCACGGACTACATCCCGGTCATTGCGTCCGTGGGCGCGGACCGCGAGGGAAGCTCCTACAACGTCAACGCCGACGAGGCCGCGGGGGCGGTGGCGAGGGCATCGAAGGCCTACAAGGTCATGTTCCTCACCGACGTCGAGGGATGGCTGCGCGATCCCGGTGACAGCACGAGCGTCATCTCCGAGGCCGGCGCCGACGACGTGCTGAGCGCGCTCGACGCCGTCGGAGGAGGGATGCGCCCGAAGCTCCAGGCGTGCGTGGACGCCATCCAGGGGGG
This sequence comes from Solirubrobacterales bacterium, assembly GCA_038199185.1. Lineage (GTDB taxonomy): Bacteria > Actinomycetota > Thermoleophilia > Solirubrobacterales > Solirubrobacteraceae > BP-464. The sequence continues at coordinate 11,397 of JBBPZE010000070.1, read as the reverse complement.
CGTCACGTTCGCCCACATCGTCGACGGGCGGGTCCCGCATTCCCTGCTGCTCGAGCTGTTCACGAATGCCGGCGTCGGCACCAAGATCCGTGCCGCCGACTGACCCCTTCCTGCCGACCTACGCGCGCTACCCCGTCACCTTCGTCCGCGGGGAAGGCGGGACGCTGTGGGACTCCGACGGCAACGAGTACCTCGACTTCCTGTGCGGGATCTCCGTGACGAGCGTCGGCCACTGCCACCCCAGCGTGGTGGAGGCGGTCCGCAGCCAGACGGGCCGGCTCATGCACACCGGCAACCTGTACTTCAACGAGCCGGGCCGCGCGTTGGCGCAGCGCCTGGTCGACGCGTCCCTCGGCGGGGGGGTGTTCTTCACCAACTCGGGCGCCGAGGCCAACGAGGCAGCGCTCAAGCTCGCGCGCAAGCGCCGGACGGGCGGTGACGTCGTCTCGGTGCTCGGCGGCTTTCACGGCCGCACCTACGGCGCGCTGAGCGCGACGCCGCAGGAGGCCAAGCAGGCGCCGTTCGCCCCGCTGGTTCCGGGGTTCCGTGCCGTCGAGGCGCAGGCGCTGGCCCACACGGTCGACGAGCACACCGCGGCCGTCATCGTCGAGGTCATCCAGGGAGAGAGCGGTGTGCACCCGCTCGACGAGGACGTCCTGCGCGCCACCCGCCGGGCCTGCGACGCCGCGGGCGCGTTGCTCATCTTCGACGAGGTGCAGACCGGCATGGGCCGCACCGGGACGCTGTGGGCCTACGAGGGAGTGGGCGTGAGGCCCGATGCGATAACGATCGCCAAGGCGCTCGGCGGCGGGCTGCCGATCGGCGCCCTGCTCACGTCGCCCGAACTGCGCGATGTCCTCTCCCCGGGCGACCACGGCTCGACGTTCGCCGGCGGGCCGGTGGTGTGCGCGGCGGCTCTCGCGGCGCTGGAGATCGTCTCCGACGAGAGCCTCCTGGCCCGTGTGCGCGATCTCGGCGAGCGGCTGCGCGAGGGCCTGGGCGCGCTCGCGGGCGTGCACGAGGTGCGCGGCCGCGGGCTGATGTGTGCCTGTGACCTGGCCCAGGACGCGCCCGATGTCGCCCGGCGAGCGCTGCTCGAGGAGCGTTTGGTGATCAACGCCACGGGCCCCCGGACGCTGCGCTTCCTGCCTCCTCTGACCGTTTCCGAGGCTCAGATCGACGATGCGCTGGATCGTCTGGGCCGCATTTTGCGCTGATTTCCGTGCGCGGCGCCCTCAATCCGTCCGACGGTTGGAGTACCAATCCCCCCGTTCACCCCCGCAACCAGGGAGATCAACGCATGACCAAGCAGGAGCTGGCCCAGAAGGTCGCCCAGGACGCCGACCTGGGCAGCGGCGACGCCCGCAAAGCGGTCGACGCCGTGTTCGACGCGATTGCCTCCGAGCTGCAGAACGGTGGAGAAGTCGCCGTGTCGGGCTTCGGCAAGTTCAGCGTGTCACGCCGCTCGGCGCGTGAAGGCCGCAATCCGGCGACGGGCGACACGATTCAGATCGCTGCGTCCAACGCCGCGAAGTTCTCCGCTGCCTCGGCACTCAAGAAGCAGCTGAACTAGCGGTTTCCTGCGGAGGTGGGCGCGGCGCGAGCCGCGTCCACCTGCGCATACCCTCGGCGACGCCGCGGGCCCTAGGCTTCGGCCGCTATGGCCGAGATCACCCAGCGGACCGAGAACACGCGCACCGCGTCCTACCTCGCGGAGAAGGGGGAGGTCCACCGCGTGTGCCTGCTGTACTCGGGGGGCCTCGATACGAGCGTGATGCTCAAGTGGATCCAGGACGAGTACGAGGCCGAGGTGGTGACGCTCACCGTCAACCTCGGCCAGCCCGGCGAGGACTACGACGTCGTGGAGGGCAAGGCCCGCCTGCTCGGGGCGGTGATGACGCGTCTGATCGACGCGCGGGAGGAGTTCGCCCGGGACTACGTGGGGCCGGCGATCAAGGCCAACGCGATCTACGGGCTGGCCTACCCGCTCTTCACCGCGCTCGGCCGGCCGCTGATCGCCAAGCTCGCCGTCGAGGTGGCGCGCGAGACCGGCTGCGACACGATCGCCCACGGCTGCACCGGAAAGGGCAACGATCAGGTCCGCATCGAGGCGACGGTCGCGACCCTCGCGCCCGAGCTGAAGGTCATCGCTCCCGTGCGCGGGTGGGCGATGGGTCGCGACGAGGAGATCGCCTACGCCCGCAAGCACAACATCCCCGTCAAGGGCGGGGTCGAGACGCCCCCGTACTCGATCGACGACAACCTGTGGGGCCGCAGCTCCGAGGGACGCTGGATCGAGGACATCGCCAACGCGCCCGAGGACGACGTGTTCGACCTCGTGACGCGCCCGGAGGACGCGCCCGACGAACCGCAGGTCCTGACGGTCGGCTTCGAGCAGGGCCTCCCGGTCTCGCTGGACGGCGAGCGGCTCGAGCTCGTCGAGCTGATCGACCGCTGCGCCGACATCGGATGCCGTCACGGCGTGGGGATCGTCGACCACATCGAGGACCGGATCGTGGGCCTGAAGGTCCGCGACATCTACGAGGTGCCGGCGGCGGCGATCATCCTCGCCGCCCACGTCGAGCTGGAGCGGCTCGTGGGCACGATCCACGAGAACCGTTTCAAGCCGATGCTCGATCAGCAATGGGCCTATCTCGTCTACGCGGGACTGTGGTACGAGCCCCTGCGCCTGCACCTCGACGCCTACATGGACTCGGTCAACGCCCGCGTGACCGGGGAGGTGGGGCTCAAGCTCTACAAGGGACACGTCCGGCCGGTCACCCGGTCGTCGCCCCACGCGGTCTATGACGCGCAGCTGGCGACGTTCGAATCGGGGGGCGCGCTGTTCAGCCAGCAGGCGTCGCCCGGCTTCATCGAGCTGTGGTCGCTGCAGTCGCGGCTGGCCTGGCGGTTGCGCACCCGGGACGAGGGGTAGATGCGAGACATGGCCTACAAAGCGCTCGGCTGGGTCGTATGGAAGGCGGCCAGGCACTACCTGCGGCGCCGCTTCGGCGGCCTGGTCACCCGGCGACGTGCCGTGCTCGCCGGCGGCGCCGTGGCCGCGATGGGCGCCACCGCCATCGCCGTGCGCACCGCAAACCGCGGGTAGCAGGCGCGCCCGGCCCCTCTTCCGCAAAGAGCGGGGAGAACCCGTGGCGGCCCCTGCCGGGCGTCCGGGCTGCCACCTACAGTGTCGCTGCCCGTGAGCACCCCTGCCTGCGCCCATCTCCACGTCCATTCGGAGTACTCGCTACTCGATGGAGCGTGCAAGATCGACGCGCTCGCGGCCCGCGCGGCGGAGCTCGGGCAACCCGCGATCGGGCTGACTGACCACGGGGTGATGAACGGTGCCATCGAGATGTCGACCGCCGCCGCCAGGCACGGCATCAAGGCGATCCTGGGCTGCGAGATCTACCTCGTCGACGACCACACGGCCAAGCCCGCGCCGGGCGGCAAGGTCGAGCGCAACCACCTCACGCTGCTCGCCCAGAGCGACGAGGGCTTTCGCAACCTGGTCAAGCTCTCGAGCACCGGCTTCCTGAAGGGGCTCAGCCGCGGCAAGCCCTCGGTCGACATGGGCCTGCTCGCCGAGCACGCCGAGGGCATCATCGCCCTGACCGGGTGCCTGGCCTCGCGCTTCGCCAGCCGCCTGGGAGAGGACCGGATCGACGAGGCCCGCGCGCACATCGACGAGCTCATCGGGGTCCTGGGAGCCGAGGACGTCTACGTCGAGATCCAGAAGAACGGCATTGCGCTTCAGGACAAGGTCAACGACGCTGCGGTCAGGATCGCGCGCGAGATCGGCCGGCCGCTGGTCGCCACGGGCGACGTGCACTACCTCAGGCGCGAGGACTACCACCACCACGCCGCGTTGTTGTGCGTCCAGACCAAGTCGACGCTCGCCGAGCCGAAGATGAGCTTCGACACCAACGAGTTCTTCCTGAAGTCCAACGAGGAGATGGCGACGGACTTCGCCGCCTGGCCCGAGGCGATCGCCACCACGCTGGAGATCGCCGAGCGCTGCAACACCACGATCGCACTGAACCAGCAGCTGATCCCGCGCTATCCGACGCCGCAGGGAGAGGGTGAGGCGCAGTTCCTGCGCGCGATCGTCGAGGCGGGCCTGCGCCGCCGCTACGGGGATCCTCCCCCGGCCGAGGCGATCGAGCGCATGGAGTTCGAGCTCGGCGTGATCGATCGCATGGGCTTCTGCGGCTACTTCCTGATCGTCTGGGACTTCGTCGACTGGGCCAAGGGCAACGGGGTGGCCGTCGGGCCCGGCCGCGGCAGCGCGGCGGGATCGCTCGTGGCCTATTGCCTGAACATCACCGACGTCGACCCGCTGCGCTACGACCTGCTCTTCGAGCGCTTCCTCAACCCCGAGCGCGTGTCGATGCCCGACATCGACATCGATTTCTCGGTACGCGGCCGCGAGCGCGTCATGCGCTACGTCACCGAGAAGTACGGCGCCGATCGCGTGGCGCAGATCGTCACCTTCGGAAAGATGTTCCCGCGTGCGGCGACTCGCGACGCCGCTCGCGTGCTCGGCCACGACTACGGTGTCGGTGACCGCCTCGCCAAGCTCATACCGGACCCTCAGCAGGGCCGTCCGCCCAGCTTCGAGGACTGCCTCTCGCCCGGCAGCGAGCTGCGCAGCGCATACGACTCCGACCCGACGGCCAAGCAGATCGTCGACGTCGCCAAGGGGCTGGAGGGGATCGTCCGCAACTCCTCCATCCACGCCGCGGCGGTCGTCATCTCCGATCGGCCACTGACCGACATCGTTCCCCTGCAACTCGCCGATGCGGGCACGGGCGCGGACGGCGAGAAGTGCTACCGAACGGTGACGCAGTTCTCGATGAAGCCCATCGAGGAGATCGGGCTGCTGAAGATGGACTTCCTGGGCCTGCGCAACCTGGATGTCATCGAGGACGCGCTGGACATCATCGAGCGCTCCGCGGGCCGCCGGCCCGATATGGCCCGGCTGCCGCTCGACGACCCCCGCACCTACGAGATGCTCGCCGGCGGCGACTCGGTCGGCGTCTTCCAGTTCGAGTCCGAGGGCATGCAGGAGGCCCTCAAGAAGGTCAGACCCAGCGAGTTCGACGACCTCGTGGCGCTCGTGGCGCTCTACCGGCCGGGGGCGATGGACCAGATACCGAACTACGCCCGCGGCAAGCGCCAGCCCGAGCTCGTCAGCGTGGCGGATCCTCGCCTCGAGCCGATCGTGGGCCCGACCTACGGTGTGATCCTCTATCAGGAGCAGGCGATGCTGATCGCCACGACCCTGGCGGGCTTCAGCGGCGCCAAGGCCGACGACCTGCGCAAGGCGATCGGCAAGAAGAACCGCGTGGCGATGGCCAAGCTCAAGCCCGAGTTCGTCGCGGGTTGCGAGTCCTCGGGCGTGCAGCCCGGCGTCATCGAGATGCTGTGGGCGACCAACGAGAAGTCGGCCGACTACAGCTTCAACAAATCCCACGCGGCCTGCTACGCCCTCATCGCCTACCGCACGGCGTGGCTGAAGGCCAACCACCCGGCCGAGTACATGGCTGCGCTCATCAGCTCCGTCATGGACACGAAGGACAAGGTCCCGTTCTTCGCCAACCAGGCCGAGCAGATGGGGATCGAGATCCTTCCGCCCGACGTCAACCTCTCCGACCACGAGTTCGTCGTCGTGGAGGGCCACATCCGCTTCGGCCTCGACGCCGTCAAGGGCGTCGGCTACCAGGCGGTGGAGGCGATCAAGGCCGCGCGCGAGGAGGGAGGCGAGTTCACCTCGATCTGGGACTTCTGCTCCCGGGTGGACTGTCGCGCGGTCAACAAGAAGGCCATGGAGGCACTCATCAAGTGCGGGGCCTTCGGCTCCACGGGCGCGGCGCGCAAGGGGATGCTCGGTGTCCTCGAGCAGGCACAGGGGGCCGGTCAGCAGGCCCAGCAGGACCTGGCCATCGGACAGGGATCGATCTTCGACCTGGCCGACGCCGCCGGTGCGACGGGTGCGGCAGCGGCCTTCGCCGCCCCGTCACACCCGCCGATTCCGCCCGGGGAGTTTGACCAGCACGAACTGCTGGCCGCCGAGAAGGAGGCGATCGGGCTGTTCATCAGCGCTCATCCCCTCAAGGAGGTCCGCGAGGCGCTGCTCGAGAAGGTCGACGCGCCACTGGCCGAGCTGCACAGGTGCAAGGACGGCGAGTGGGCGACGGTCGGCGGGATCGTCACGCAGTCCCGGAAGATCCGGACCCGCAGTGGGACGACGATGGCCTTCGCCACGCTCGACGACCTCGACGGCACCGTCGAGATCCTGATGTTCGAGAAGACGCTGGCCGAGTTCGGGGCCGTCCTGGCGGTCGACGAGGTGGTGCTCGTCCGCGGGCGTGTGGACCACAAGGACAAGGACAAGACCTGCCTCGTGGTCCAGTCGGCCGAGACCTTTCGCCCGACCACCGAGCAGCTGGAGGCGGCCCGCGAGAACGCCTCGCAGCGTTCCGCCGGGCCCGAGCCGATCAAGGTCGTCCTGAACGCGAGCCAGTTCGCGGCCACGATCATCGACGAGCTCAAGCACGTCTTCGAGTGTTTCCCGGGCGACAGCGAGGTCGTGCTCGACATCCTGACCGCCGACGGCGCGCGCACCCTGCGTCTCGGACCGTCCTATCGCGTCGCGCCCACGCCCTCGCTGCGCGCCGAGCTGACCAGCATCCTGGGTCCGTCGGCGCTGGCGACGGCGCCCGCGCGCGCGGCCGCCTAGCGACCCGCGGCGCGCTGCCCCAAAATTCGGCAACTCGCGTCCTGCGGTTCGTGGTAGCGTCGCGTTGCGACCCCTCGCTCTACCGCTGGACCGGGGGTGGGGGGTCGCTCTTCAACCCGGTCTACCCGGATCGCTCGCGTCTGACGCCCGCCTGGCGCGCCTCGAGCCCCGCTGCACGCAGCCGCGCCATCGCTTTCACGTCGGCCATCTCGGCCTGCTTGCCCGCGAAGCCCGGACCTTCGAAGATCACGGGCAGACCTTCGAATCGCGGTTCCGACAGGAACACGGCGCAGCCCTCCTCTCCGAGTTCGCCCGTGCCCAGGGATGCGTGGCGGTCGCGGTTGGACCCGAGTCCGGTCATCGAGTCGTTGACGTGCAACGACCGCACCCGCCCGCGGCCGGCGATCTTGTCGCAATCGTCGAGCGTCGCGGCCAGGCCCTCAGGCGTGCGGATGTCAAAGCCGCTGGCGTAGAGGTGGCAGGAGTCCAGACACAGGCCGAGGCGCTCGTCGTCGCCGGCTGCGTCGATCAGCGCGTGGAGCTCGTGAAAGGACCGCCCCAGCGTGCCCCCGGCGCCCGCGGTGTTCTCGAGGTGCAGGGGACACGAGTCGCTCTCGGCCAGCGCCTCGCAGATCACGGCTCCCGCGCGTTTCACCGCCCGGCCGACGTCTCCGGTCTTTGCCGATCCGGCATGCAGGACGACGCCGTGGGCGCCCAGCTGATCTCCGGCTCGCAGAGCGAGCGTCAGGGCGGTCAGCGACCTTCTTCGGATGTCCGCGTCATCCGAGGCGCAGTTGATCAGGTAGATCGCATGGATCACGAGCCCACGGATCGCCGAGCCGGCGAGCGCGTCGCGGTAGGCCGCCACCTCCTCGTCGTGGTAGGCGCGACCCTTCCACATCCGCGGGCTCTGGTTGAAGATCTGGATGGCCTCGCAGCCCCGTTCGACGCCGCGGGCAATGGCGTTTGCGGGCCCCCCGGCGGGAGAGACATGAGCGCCGATCAGCACGAGGGCGCAGCCTAGGATCCATGAGGAGATGCGCGTCCGCTTCGCTCCCAGCCCCACCGGTCTGCTGCACATCGGCGGTGCCCGCACCGCGCTGTATAACTGGCTGGCCGCCCGCCACGAGGGCGGCACGCTGCTGCTGCGCATAGAGGACACCGACAAGGAGCGCTCGACGCCGGAGAACGTCGGGCAGATCCTCGATGCGCTCGCGTGGCTCGAGCTCGATTGGGACGAGGGACCGGAGTTCCAGACCGGTCGGGCGCCGCGCCACGCCGAGGTGCTGCAGACGCTGCTCGACGAGGGTCACGCCTACCGCACCACCGCCACCGCCGAGGACGTCAGGATCTACAAGGATCGGCACGGCGCAGAGCGCGGGTACCGCGGCACCGACGAGGGCCAGGGCGCCGTACGGCTGCGGGTTCCCGGGGACGGCGAGACGGTGGTGCGCGACGTGATCCGCGGTGAGACCGTCTTCAAGCACGTCCATCTCGACGATCCGGTGATCGCCCGCGCAGACCGCAGCCCGCTGTACAACTTCGCGGTCGCGATCGACGACATGGACGCTCGGATCACCCACGTGATCCGTGGGGAGGACCACCTGTCGAACACGCCGAAGCAGCTGCTCGTGCTCAAGGCGCTCGGCGCCCCTGAGCCCGCGTACGCCCATCTTCCGCTCCTGCACGGCCCGGACGGCAAGAAGCTGTCCAAGCGCCACGGCGCGGCATCGGTACAGGAGCTGCGCGAAGCCGGATATCTGCCCGAGGCCGTGCGCAACTACCTGGCGCTGCTCGGCTGGGGCAGCGAGGACGACGAGACGATCCTCTCGACCGAGCAGCTCACGCGGCAGTTCCAGGTCGAACGGGTGTCCAGGAACCCCGCGCGCTTCGACGAGCAGAAGCTGCGCTGGTTGAACGGCCGGTACCTGCGCGCCCTCTCGACGGACGAACTGACCGAGCGCCTCGAAGCCTTCACGGGGCGGACCGGCCTGCGGCCGGCCGTGGACATCTCACGCGAGAAGATGCAGACGCTGGCGGAGTTCTGGCCGCTGGCCGGGTTCTTCTTCGACGGACCCATCGAGGACCCCGCGGCACGCGCCAAATGGCTTGACGCAGAGGGTCTCGGGGCCCTGGCGGATGCGCGAGCGGCTCTTGCGGCGGTCGACCCGTTCGACGTGGCCCGTATCGAGATCGCGCTGCGAGACGTGGTGGACCGCCGGCACTCCAAGCCCAAGGACGTGTTCCAGCCGATCCGCGTCGCAATCGCCGGAACCGCCATATCTCCAGGGATATTCGAGAGCCTCGAGGTGCTCGGAAAGGTCGAATCGCTGCGTCGTCTGGATGCGGCCGGGCAGAAGGGACTCAATCATTCGTCCAGTCCTGCCGATAAGCGAGAGAAGCCACCGCAGCGCCCCCCCTCGGGGCGCTCGGCCAGGGCCATCGGCAACGACCAAGGAAGAGATCCCACACATGAGTGAGACCGTCCAGCTCCGAGAGCCAGCCGCGCCCGATACCGCCGATACCCAGCGTCACCACAACGAGGGCCATGGCCGGCGCCTCACCGCCGCCTTCGAGGCCCTGGAGGCCTTTCCCGCGCTCGCCGAGTCCCGCAACCGGCTGCTCCATATCGTCACGCAGGCTCGCGTGAGCGCCGGGGAAGTCGTCGCTGCCGTCGAGTCCGACGTCGCTCTCGTGATCAGCGTGCTGCGCCTCGCCAACCAGATCGAGGGCAAGACCCGCAACAAGGTCGAGTCGGTCGTCACCGCGGTCGAGCTTCTCTCGCCCGAGTCCGTCCATTCGCTGGCCACCCGAGCTCGCACCTTCGACTTCTTCGAACGCACCGCCGTCTGGGATGCCGCGCCCGAGCGCTTCCGCCTGCACGGCGTCGCCACGCAGCGCGCCGCCGAGCGGCTCGCGATCGAGGCGGGCTACGAGGACCGCGACCGCCTGATCGTCACCGCATTGCTGCACGACATCGGCAAGCTCGTCCTCATCCACGCCTACCCGGGGTATCCAGCCCAGGTCCACCAGGGTGCCCGAACGCCCGAGGAGCGCATCCATCGCGAGCGCCGCGAGCTGGGCGTCGACCACGCCCTGGTCGGCGGTGTTCTGGCTCGTCGCTGGGGTCTCCCCAAGTCGGTCGCATCGGTCATCGAACGCCACCACGCCGACGACGCTTCGCCTGAGGCCGCGTTGGTCCGTCTGGCCGACATGCTCGCCCACTACGCACAGGGCCAGGCCATCTCTCCGACCGAGCTGCTCAAGACGGCCCGGCTCGTCGGCCTCGGCCCGACCGAGTTGCGCAGCGTCATGTTCGACCTGCCCTACCCGACCGGTGGCCGCTCGCGCCACGTCGACCCATGTCCGCTGTCGACGCGCGAGGTCGACGTGCTCAAGCGCCTGGCCGAGGGCAAGGTCTACAAGCAGATTGCACTCGAGCTGAACCTCTCCACCTCGACCGTGCGAACCCACCTGCACAACATCTACGGCAAGCTGGGCGCCGTCGACCGCGCGCAGGCCGTCCTGCTCGCGACGGAGCGCGGCTGGCTGTAGTGGGCCGCCCGCAAACGTTCCACCCGCAACGTTCACGGACGGCCCACTGGGCCGTCGGCTCGACCTGCGGCCGGGGTCCCGGGCTCGATCAGCCCGGGGTACGGAACCTCCGACGGGGGCGAGCGCCGATCACCCAGCCCGCCACGACACCCGCCGAGTCGACGACGACGTCGACAGGCGTCCCGTGCCGGCCCCGCACCGTGGTCTGGTGCAGCTCGTCGGTGCAGGCGTAGCCCACGGCGATCGCGGCGGCCACCCACGGCGAGCTGTGCGGGAGCGCTCGGCGCCACAGCACGAACAGCACGCCGTACTCGGCCATGTGCGCGAGCTTGCGCAGGATCACGTCCCAGTCGCCCAGGCCCGAGCTGAGGTCCGACTGCGCCGAGAGGAAGAAGATGAGCCCCATCAGCGCCACAGGTGGACCGAAGCGGGCGATGCCTGTCATAGAGTGAAGCTAGCCGTGCTCTCCATCACCGCGAAGAGTCCCTACGCGCTGAAGGCGCTGACCGAGCTCGGCCGGACGGGAGGCGACACACCGGTCTCCATCGGCGAGCTCGCCCGCCGCCGCGACATCCCCGTGCAGTTTCTCGAGCAGGTCTTCGCCTCGCTGCGTCGTGCGGGGGTTCTCTCCTCGCAGCGCGGTGTCAAGGGCGGCTACCGCTTCGCCCGCCACCCGTCGGAGGTGACGGCGCTGGAGGTCGTCGAGCTCTTGGACGGTCCCCTCGGTCGCGAGGCCGAGGGCGTCCTCGGCGAGGCCGCCGGTGCCGCCCGCTCCGTGCTGGAAGCCACGACGATCGCCGACCTCATCGAGCGCGAGGCTCGAGGGGCGGGGATCGCGATGTACCACATCTAGGTTACCCTAAAAAATACCTGGAAATCGGCATTTTCGTGCTCGATTTGCCCATGTGCTGCCCATGGAATTGGCCTGCCGGCCGGTTTCCGAGGTCGCGCGGCTCGGTTTGTGGTGACGCCTATCCCTCCGGCTCCCCCTCCGGCCGGCGGATGCTTTCGTGGGCCGCTCGCCCCCAGCCCACGGGCGCTTCCGGGTCTCTCCCGAACCCGACCACCCACCCCCACCATGTACTTCGTAGCGATGG
>JBBPZE010000069.1:0-31411 GCA_038199185.1 Solirubrobacterales bacterium | reverse complement strand
GCTGGCCATCGACGCGTGCGAGGACGCGGACATGCGCGAGTGGGCGATGCTGATGGTGATCGTCGCCCGATCTCTCGAGCGGATCGGCGACAACGCGGTCGACATCGGCGAGCAGACGGCCTTCGTCGTCACCGGGCTCTTTCGCGAGTTCTCGGACGCGTCGCATCCCGTCCCCGGGTGAGGCTGAGGGCGGGAAATTCCCGCTCTCAGCGTGTTACCGACCTGTGAACGCAGGATTCGGGCGTCGGGGCGGTGCCCTAGACTCCTGCTCACAATGGCCGACAGGATGTCCTCCGCCGACGGCGGGTTTCGCGTTGCGGTCATCGACACGGACTCCGGCTTCCTGCAGGTCCTGGGCAAGCGGATGGAGCGGCTGGGGTGGGAGCACCGCGTGCTCACTGGCCCCACGCCGGTCGATTCGCTGGTGTCGATGCGCCTCGGAGCGGTCGTCGTCGATCCCGTGCTGTTCGGCGCCGGCGCGTTCGAGGAGCTCGAGCGCCTGTGCGCGGCACTTCCGGGGCTCGGGGTGGTCGTGTGCACCGGCAGCTCGACGGTGGCCCAGCGCGTGCGCGGGCTGCGGCTCGGAGTAGACGACTGGGTGACCAAGCCCTGCCATCCGGAGGAGGTCATCGCCCGCGTGGAGGCCGTCGTACGGCGCCGCCGGCGCGCCGAGGCTCCCGCCGGCGCGGGGTCGGTCCAGGCCGGCGAGGTCGAGATCCGGGCCGACCAGTACCAGGCGTTCGTCGCCGGTAGGTCGATCGACCTGACCCGCCGTGAGTTCGAGCTGATCGAGCTGCTCGCGGGCGCCGGGGGCCGAGTGCTCGAGCGCGAGGAGATCTACCAGCGGGTGTGGGGCTATGCGATGGCCCGCGGCGACCGCTCGGTGGACGTCTTCGTGCGCAAGCTGCGCCAGAAGCTCGAGACCGCGTCGGGTGGGTGGCGCTACATCCACACGCACTTCGGAGTGGGCTACCGCTTCGCCGCCGAACCGGCCGAGGGCTTCGACGCCTCGGCGCTGGAGACGCCGGCTCCGCCGGCGCTCGGTTTGCCGGCTGGAGTGGGCGATGCGAGTGTGGGCGATGCGAACGCCGGGATCGATGTCGGGCCGGTCGACGCCGGGCCAGCGCTCAGCACCATTCGCTGAGACGTCGCCGGGGCTCATCGGTCCGCGCTGGGGTCACCAGGAGGGTTGCGCCGGGGTCACCGGTCCGCGCTGGGGTCACCGGTCCGCGCTGGGGTCACCGGTCCGCGCGGTGCGTGAACCGTCGCGCGCTTCCCACGGCGCCGGCCGGCACGGCCGCTGTCCGCGACCGCGCCGGCCGGCGGGTCCTGCCGTCTCAATGCTGCGGGATGACCTCGTACGTGACGTTGTCGCCGTGCTGCTGGGTGTAGAACCAGCGCCACTTCTTGTCGGCGAGCTGCGGCTTGCGCGCGCCGAGGACGCCGCCGGTGCCGGGGTCGCCGTCGGAGACCAGCGCGCCGGTGATCTCGTTGTCGCCGTCGTTCTTGCCGAATCCGGAGTTGGCGGCGTCCAGCGTCGCCGACGCGTCCCGGCCTTCAGCCAGCCAGCGATCGGGCTGGTCGCCGCCGGCGTAGTCGGCCCCCGCGTCCCATACGAAGCCCGAGTCGAGCGCGTTGCGCTGCCTGTGCAGCGTGTCGCCGGCGTCCTCGACGGCCGTCAACCGGTCGGCTGACAGGAACGTGATGTTGTCGAGGCCCGTGACCGCCTGCCGTCCCCGGTAGAAGACGCTGATCCGGCCCGTGGCGGCAGAAGGCCCGTCCTGGACGAGCCGGAACAGACCGCCCCAGCCTCCCGCGCCGCCGTCGCCGGTCTGGGCATTCCCGTTCTCGGGGCTGGTTGCGTTGGTGTCGCCCGTCTCGGTGAAGATGAACTCACCGAACCTCGCGCCGGGCCGGAACACTCCGTTCTCAGGCCGCTTGAACGGGGTCGCGTTCGCGGCCTTGGCCAGCGGGTTGGAGACGAACGGGGTGTTCCCGTCGACCGCCGTGTCGTGGACGGTCACCCAGCGGGTCGCGAACCCCGGCCCGTAGCCGTGCAGCGCGACCTGGTCGGGAGCCTGCAGGGCGGACTGCGACGACCAGGTGATGGGCTGCCCCGGGGCCCTGAGGACCTGCAACGCCTCCAGCCGACCGTGCTCGAGGTCGCCCTTGCGGGCGGGCACGTAGCGGTAGACGTACGAGTTGGGCTGCTTGGCGGTGGTGCCTGCCTTGCCGGGTCCGCCGATGTCCTCGACGATCCACAGGTTGCCGTCCGAGTCGTTCTGGATCCCCTCGTAGCCGCCGCGGCCCAGCGCCCCCGAGACGTCGGTGACGGTCGACGGGTATCCCGCCGTGGCCGCGTAGGTCGGGGCCGACTTGTTCTCCGCGGTCAGCAGGAGGCGCCGGGCCCAGGGATCCCAGGTCGAGCCGTCGATGGTGCTGATCGGGTTGTTGGCCTGATCTCGGGTCGCCATCAACGTGACGCGGTGCGCCGCGTCGGCGTCGAGGTTGATGCGGGTCAGGTAGCCCTGGCGCGGCGATCCGGCGCCCGCCTCGTGACCCTGGAAGAGGAAATGCGTGCCGTAGTCATAGGCACCGTCGGGACCCTTCTGGTCGGACAGCGTGAGGTAGGTGTTCTTGTCGGGCTCGGTCTTCTGGGCCTCCGCCGGCGAGGCCAGGCTCGCGGGGACCATCTGTGGGAGGGCCGGGTTGTCGGGGCTGGGCACGTCGTTCTCATAGCCGTAATGGGTCACGATGCCCGAGGGGTTCTCCAGCGCCGTCGAGCCCTGGGCCCGGACGATCTGCTCCAGCCCCCCGCCCAGGAGTGACGCGGGGGCATACCCGGCCGCCTGCGGATTCGCCGCCGTCACGGGCGTGAAACGGGGATGCTGGTCGTCGTTGGCCAACACGGTCGCGGTGGCTGCCGTCGCGGCGATCAAGGCCCCTGCAAGGATCTTTGGTGCGTTGCTCATCGATGCCTCCTTGGTGGTGTCCGCCCATGCTCGGGCCATCGGGCCGGCCGCTCGTGATCCGGTGGTGAAGCAGGCGTGAAGAGCCTGAGAAGCGCCCGCGTCGGGCCCCCCGTGGCGGCTCGCCCGATCCAGGACTCCCATCGTCCGGTGAGGGCGAGGGCGCGATGAAGACGCGTCCGCCACGGTAGCTCCGCGGCCTTGCAGGGGGCCGCGGAGCTGGTGGTCCTCCGGGGCGGCAGAGGAGAGAAGCCGCCCGCGGTGGGCCTCAGCCCACCTCCGTCAGGATCGCGCAGGTCTATGCGCGCGCCGTGACGATTCGGTGAAGGGCAGGCGGGGTCGCGGAACGCCGCGGATCGGGGCGGGGTGGTCACCGTTTGGTCACGCGTCGGTCACTTCCTCGTAACCCGGCCGCGGCTCGCCCGCGCGAGGTTGCCTCGACAACCACGGCAAGGGGAACTCATGCGAAGGATCATCGCTTCGGGCGGCGTCATCGCGGCGCTGGCACTCGTACCGGCGGCGCTCGCCGGAAACGGAACGCCCATCAACCGAGGCTCGGCCAACGTGCTGACGATGGCGGTCTACGGAGACGCGCCGTACGGCACGACGCCCACCGACACCGCGCAATTCCAGGCCATGCCCGGCTTCATCGGCTCGATCAACCAGGACCCGAAGGTCCGCCAGGTGTTGCACATCGGGGACATCCATTCGGGCAAGCAGTACTGCACGGAGGCCTACGACCGGTCCATCTTCGATCTCTTCGCCGGATTCAAGGACCCGCTGGTCTACACCCCGGGCGACAACGAGTGGACGGACTGCCACAAGAAGGCCGAGGGTGGGGGTATGTACAACCCGATGACCCGCCAGATCGACTACGTGCGCGACGCCAACGGCAACCTGGTCGACTACGCCGGGGGGGACCCGCTCGCCAACCTCGCACTGGTCCGCTCGACGTTCTTCCCGGTTGCGGGCGAGACGCTCGGCGGGCGGAGGAAGCGCGTGATCTCGCAGGCCGATGCGTACGACCCGGCTTACCCGTCCGATGCTGCGTTCGTCGAGAACGTCATGTGGGAGCAATCGAAGGTTCTGTTCGTCACGGTCAACATCCCGGGGGGCTCGAACAACGACAACGACGTCTGGTACGGAGAGCCGTCGATGAGCGCGCGGCAGTCACGGGAGGTCGCCGAGCGAACGGGGGCAGACCTGCGCTGGATCGATGCCGCGTTCGCGCAGGCGCGGGCCGACGGGGTGGAGGCCGTGTTGATCGGCTCGCAGGCCGACATGTGGGACAACGAGAAGGGGCCCGCCCATCAGGCGGGCTACGAGCCGTTCGTCTCGAGCCTGGCCTCGCACACGACCGACTTCGGCAAGCCGGTCCTGCTGCTCAACGGCGACTCGCACGAGTACCTCTCGGACAACCCCCTCTCGCCATCCAACGCGGTGCATCCGGGCTATGACGTGCCCAACTTCCACCGCATCGTGGTCCATGGCAGCAAATTCCCACTGGAGTGGCTGCGGCTCACGATCGACCCGAGGACGAGCGACGCCGCCACCGCGCAGGCGTTCGGCCCGTTCAGCTGGGAGCGCGTGCAACCGTGAGCGGGGATCCCGACTGAACGTGGCGCCAGGCCACGGGCGGCGCTCATCGACCGGTGAGCGCCGCGGTTCGGACGCCGGGGTGGCCTAGACTGCCGATCCCATGTCCCACCATGCGATGGCACGCCGCGAACGCTGCTCCGCCGTCCTCGTGCGCACGCTGATCCGGTGATTCCTCGCGGGTTCCAGGTCGCCGCGATCGTGGCCGGCCTCGCGGCGATCGTGGCGTTCGTTCCGCATGGTGGGTCGACGGCCAACTTCATCGGCCGGATCATCTCCGTCGCGCTGACGATCCTGTTCGCGCTCTTCGCGGGACGCCTCTACCAGATGTTCCGCGACGACATTTACGGACTGGGCGATCGGTACCGCGCGATTCTCTATGGCTCGATCGGCGCGGTCGTCCTCGCGATGGCGTGGCGGGCGGAGCTGTTCGCCACGTCGGGCGGCTCGCTGCTGTGGATCGCGATGATCGCCGCTGCCCTGGGCGGCCTCTACGCGTGCTTCATGCGTTGGCGCGCGTATCGCGTGTAGATACCGCCTTGCTCTCGTAACACTCCGAGACACCCGCCGGACGCTGCCTGGCTCAGGGTGGGAGGTATGCCCCCTCCCCGCGATGCCACCGGTCAGGCCTCGGTCGAGATGATCGCGCTTCTGCCACTCATCGCGCTGGTGGTGGCCGTCCTCTGGCAGATGGTGCTGGCCGGGCAGGCGGCCTGGTCGTCGGCCGGTGCCGCACGGGCGGCCGCACGCGCGCAGGCGGTGGGCGGGAACGTGTTGTCGGCGGCTCGCGGCGCGCTGCCGGAGTCGTTGAGGGACGGCGTGCGCGTCACGGCGGTGGGCGAGGGCGTGAGGGTCGGCGTCCGGGTACCGCTGCTGCTGACCGGAAGTCATCTGATGACCATCGACTCGCAGGCGGCGCTGCCGCCCCAACGGTGAGCGCGCGCCGGGTCCGTCCTGGCCCGACGCGCCATCGGGGCCCGCGGCCGGGCGAGTCGGGCCCATGGCCGGGCGAGTCGGGCCCGCGGCCGGGCGAGTCGGGCCCATGGCCGGGCGAGTCGGGCCAATCTGCCGTCGAGCTTGTCGCGTTGCTCCCGCTCGTGCTTGCCGTGATGGCGGCGGTCGCACAGGTCCTGGTCGCGGGCGCGGCCTCGGAGTTCGCCGGTCACGCCGCGGAGGCCGGGGCGGTTGCCCTGCTGGAGGGCGCGGACCCGGCCACCGCCGCACAGCAGGCTGTTCCCGGCTGGTCGCGCTCACGGATCCAGGTCCGGGTCCGCGGCCGGCGGATTCGGGTTGCCGTGCGGCCCGCTCCGGTCGTCCCCGTGTTGGCCGATCTGCTGACGGCCCATGCGGAGGCGAGGGCGGGGCCGTGAGCGGCCTGCTCGATCTCATGGCGCGGCTGTTCGTGGCGCCGCCCGACGAAGTTCCTCCGAGGCCGACCGAAGATGAGGAAGTCCGGTGGTTGCCACCCGTGGCGGTGACGTCGCCGCGCGATGCGCCGGATCCGCCCGGGCCGGTCGGAGCGGAGCAGGCTCAGCGCCGCGGTCGCGGGGCCGGAGTGGATCCCGGGGTTCGACTGGCGGTCCTCTGTGCGCTGAGGGACTCCGCGGTGGCGGGCGGGGCGGCCGGCCTGGCGCTGGCACATGCGGCACGCGGCCCCACGGTCATCGTGGCCGTGTGGACCGGTGAGGCACCCGCATCGAGAGCGAACCGTCCTGGTACGCCCGCAGCCCGTCGGGTGGCGGCCGCGCTGCGGGCCGGCGGCCATGACGCCGCCGCCCTTGGCCGGCTCGTGCGCGTGGGCCTGCCCGTCCGAGAAGGGGATGCGGTCGCCGCCGCGAGGATGGTGATCGGGCGAGCGTCCGGGCCGACGGCGCTCGTCGTGTGTGGCCCTCGGGGGGCAGACTTCGAGGGCCTCCTCGCGGAGCAGGATCTCGCTCTGGTCGCGGTTCGCGGGGATCTCGCGGCTGAGCTGGGAACGACCGCCGTCGCCGAGCTCGGATGCCTGCGGGTGCCCGTCGCGGTCGTGACGCTGGCCGCGTCAACCGGTTGCGCGGCGCTCGCCCGCTCGGGGATCGGGCTGCTGCCACCTCTCCGGCCGGCGCTGCTCGCTGCCGTCGAGCCGCTCACGGCGCGTAAACGCGCGACGCGCTGACGAGAGTGCGGAAGACGGGGTAGCCCTCTGAGATGGGCGCCTACCATCGAGGAGGTGGAGCCTGTCGAGTTCGATCGCCTGCCGGGCCATGAGCTGGTTCGGTCGGGCGTGGCCGACCTCGCGCAGGGACGGGAGTCCGAGGAGGCGCTGTCGGTCGCGCTGGCCGCCGACCGTCTGCGGGAGGCGGGGGTTGCGGTGCCCGTGGTCGCGGTCGAGCGTCCCGCGCACGCGCTGTACCGCCTGCTCGCCGAGCGCCACGGCGATGGCGCCCATAGCCGCTACAACGCGCTGCTCGGGCGGATCGTGAGCTTCGCTCGGGCCGCCGAACATGCGCGCGGACGCTGACGCGGCGAAGGTCCGCGCGCTGGTCCGCGAGCTGGGGCGGGTCGCCCGTGCCCCGTGTCGTCTGTATCTGGTGGGAGGCGCGACGGCGGTGCTGGAGGGCTGGCGCGAGACCACGGTCGACGTTGACCTTCGCATCGAGCCTGAGGCCGACGAGTTGCTGCGTGCGTTTCCCGGCCTCAAGGAACGCCTGTCGCTCAACATCGAGCTGGCATCACCGTTGGACTTCATTCCGGAGCTGCCGGGCTGGCGCGAGCGCAGCCCGTTCGTGCTGTCGGAGGGCCAGGTCTCGGTCCACCACTTCGATCCGTACTCCCAGGCATTGGCCAAGATCGAGCGCGACATCGCGCAGGATCGCGAGGACGTATCCCACATGATCGAGGCGGGCCTGGTGGACCGGGCGCGTCTCCTCGAGCTCTTCGAAACCATCGAACCGGAGCTCTACCGTTTCCCGGCGGTCGATCCGGCGTCCTTTCGGCGGCGGGTGCGGCGGGCGACAGGCGCCTGACGGGCGCACCACAGTGTTGTGACAATCCGGGTGTCACGGGTCGCGCTGATCAGTCAACGCCATCCACTTCTGCCTGGTCTACTGACTTTAGTCAGCCCACCAGTCGCGCTGGCCCTCGACGTCTTCGCGCGGAGCCTCGCCGAGATTGGGCGCGCCGATGACGATGATCTCGAGGCCCTCCGGCCCGGCCTCGTAGCCACGCCACGTACCGGGCGGGACGCGTACTGCGTCCCACTCCTGGAGCTCGACGATCTCGTCGTCGAGCTTGATCCGCCCGCTCCCGCGCAGGACCACGAAGACCTCCTCCTGCTTCTTGTGGGTGTGGCCGTACGGAAAGCGATAGCCCGGCGGGACCCGCTGGTAGCTCAGGCCGGATTGCTCGAGCTCGAGCGCCCCGGTCGCCAAGCGGAACTCCAGGTCCGGGGCGCCGTCGAACCTGGACCCGACGTCCTCCAGGTCCTCCTTGAGGTTCCTCAGGGTGAACGGCACGGTCGCAATCCTATGGCGCCCCGGCTGGGGTCGCCGAGACGATGTGTAAAGCGCCGCGCGCTGCTGTTCTATCTGGTGCCGATGGACGGCCACCATGGGCCCAACCGCCTTATTTTAGGTGGTCTGTCGCGAGCCGCGCCCAGATTTGTGACGTTTCCCGGCTCACGGGCCGCGCTTGACCGTCGACGCTGGAGGAGTGTCACGAGCCAGGCGAAGCGACGCCGACCGAACGCAGGAGCGCGGTCAGGCTCTGCTGTTGCTCGTGGCCGCCCTGCTTGCGGCCGTGGTGGGCGCGATCGTTGTCGGTTCGGTCGCGCGCGGGTTTGGCGGGCGCGCAGACGACCAGCGCGCGGCCGATCTCGGCGCGCTGTCGGGGGCCGGGGCGATGCGTTCGGTGTATTCCCGCCTGTTTGCCCCGCCGCTGGTCGAAGGCCGGCCGAACCCCGAGCATCTCGAGCGCTCCGCCTATCTGACCCTGGGTGTCTCGGCCGCGCGCGCCACGGCCGAGGCCAACGGAGCCCGGCACATCGAGATCTCGTTTCCGGCCGCCGACCCCGTCGCCCCGACCCGGATTCGTGTCGCGGTCTCCGATTCCATGCAGGTGGCGGGCGGCGGGCGTGTGACTCCCCCTGTGCTGGCTGAGGCCGAGCTCTCCCCGCCGGTGCCCGCCGCCGCGCCGGGGGCGGGGCAGGGCGAGTACCGCGGCCCGTTTGCCTACCGTCAGGGCAAGCCGATGCGGCCCGACACCGCGCAGGCGTTCGACCGCCTCGAGGCGGGTGCGCGCGTCGATGGCGTCCCGCTGATCGTCGTCAGCGCCTTCCGTGGCGATGCTGAGCAGGCCGCGCTGTTCGCGGCCCATCCCGACCCGAAATGGGTGGCACCGCCGGGAAAATCGTTGCACCGGCTGGGCACCGAGCTCGACCTCGGCCCGGCCTCCGCCTACGGCTGGCTGGACGCCAACGCTCCGCGCTTTCACTTCGTTCGCAGGTACGCCTGGGAACCTTGGCATTTCGGGTTGGCTCTCAACGCTGGGAGCGCCTCGGTCGGCTATGGCGGCGCGCAGGCCGAGGCGCGCAGCGTGGGGGTGCCGGACTTCGTGCCCGCGTGGTTCGCTCCGGCGTTCGCCCGGGCGGCGCAGCGGTGGAACGTCTCGGCCGCCCTCCTTGCCGCGCAGGCCTTCAGGGAGTCGGGCTTCAACCCCTTCGCGCGC
Source organism: Solirubrobacterales bacterium (assembly GCA_038199185.1). Classification (GTDB taxonomy): domain Bacteria; phylum Actinomycetota; class Thermoleophilia; order Solirubrobacterales; family Solirubrobacteraceae; genus BP-464. The sequence goes on along the minus strand of JBBPZE010000069.1, from coordinate 22,145 downwards.
TCACCCGTGGGCGCCCAGGGCATGGCCCAGTTCATGCCGGGGACGGCGCGGGCCTACGGGCTCGACGATCCCTACGACCCGACGCAGGCGATCGGCGCTCAGGCCCATCTGATGCGCGACCTTCTGCGCCGGTTCGCCTCGGTACCGCTGGCGCTCGCGGCCTACAACGCGGGCTCCGGCAGGGTTGCGGCCTGCATGTGCATCCCGCCCATCCCCGAGACGCAGGCCTACGTGGCGGCGATCCTCGGGATGCTCAACGGCACCGGTGACGGCGCCGGCCTGCTCGCCGGTGGCCTGGAGATCAGGCTCGTCCGGTGACTCGCCGGTCGCGCAGGAGCCCCACGGTCACGACGATCGCCGCGATCGAGCCGATTGCCGCGAGCCACAGCCCCCAGCCCACGCTGACGCCGGCCTTGCTCTGGACGTCCTGCCAGTCATAGACCGATGTCGCGCTCGCCGCGAGCGCCGCGATGACGCCGACGATCATCATCGCACGGCTCGCCACGGCGACGGCCATCGCGACGATGACCGCGCAGATGATCACGATCGCGCCGTCGCGGTCAGCGCCATTGACGCTGACGGTGGTCCCGAAGACCGTGGCGGATGCCCAGGTTCCGAGGCCCCCGACGGCCATCAGGACCGCGGCCGCGAGACCCGCCGTGCGGAGGCTGCTGCGCGTCATGAAGCGACCCTACCCTCGGGACCGACATTCAGGACCGCGTGGCGCGCACATACCGTCGACCGGCGGGCGTACCTAATCTGCAAGCGTGGCCTCCGAGGGACGCAGGACGAAGCTCGCCGAGCAGCGCAAGACCCTGCCCAAGGGCCCTGGCGTCTACCTCTTCCGCGACGCCAAGGGCACGGTCATCTACGTCGGAAAGGCCAACAACCTGCGCAGCCGTGTTGGCGGGCATTTCTCCAGGGGTGGGCGGGAATCGAAGTCCCGCGGTGCCTACGAGATGGTCGGCGCCGTCGAATCGGTCGAGTTCCTGCTGGTGTCGACCGAATCGGAGGCCCTGCTCACGGAGCAGGGATTCATCAAGCAGTACCGGCCGCGGTTCAACATCCGACTGCGTGACGACAAGTCCTATCCGTTCATCGCGATCTCGATGGACGAGAGGTTTCCCCGCGTGTACTTCACCCGGGAGCGCCATCGGCGTGACCGGGTTTACTTCGGCCCATACTCGAGCGCAAAGCGCACGCGGGCGACGCTCGACCTGCTGGGCAAGGTGTTTCTCTTTCGCTCCTGCCAGGGGAGGGACCCGGGCCGCCGCTCCGGGTCGCCGTGCCTGGACTACTACATCAAGCGGTGCGGAGCCCCGTGTGTCGACTACGTCTCCGCCGAGGAGTACCGCGAGAGCATCGACGGCGTTGTGGCCTTCCTCTCGGGCCGCTATCGCGAGATCGAACGCGACCTCGAAGCCAGGATGCACGCGGCCTCCGCGGAGCAGGAGTTCGAGCAGGCGGCGCTGTGGCGCAATCGCCTGAGCGCCGTGCGCTCGCTGTTGCAGCGCCAGCGCGTGGCCAACGAGGCCATCGGTACCGTCGACATCGTCGCCGTCGCGCTGGAGGGCACCGATGTGAACGCGCAGGTGCTCCAGGTCCGCGATGGCGTGCTCTCGGACCGTCAGTCGTTCTACCTCGACAACGTCGCCGAGCGGGACTCGCCCGAGGTGCTCGAGGAGTTCATGCTCCAGTACTACCTCGGCGGTGTCGCCATTCCGGCGCAGATCGTCGTCCAACACGAGAACCCTGTGCTGGCCGAGGCGCTGACCGCGCGGCGCGGAGGCCGGGTCGAGCTTCGGGCCGCCGAGCGCGGCGACAAGGCGCGACTGCTCGACCTCGCCGAACGCAACGCCCGGCTTGCGCTCGACCAGGAGAAGCTCAAGGCGGAGCGGCGACGTCAACAGCGCGTCGAGGCGCTCGACGGCCTGCAGCAGGCACTTCGGCTCGACGCGTTGCCGCTCCGCGTCGAGTGCTTCGACATCTCGACGTTGATGGGCACCAACACCACCGCGTCCATGGTCGTCTTCGAGGGCGGAACCCCGAAGAAGTCCGACTACCGACGCTTCAACGTCCGCGGGAACGGCGACGGGGTGCCCGACGACTTCGCGGCGATGGAGGAGGTGCTCGGGCGGCGGTTGGCGCAGTGGGAGTCCCAGCAGGACCTCAGCCCGCACGACCCCAAGCGCAACGAGTCGTTCGCGACGCTCCCCAACCTGATCGTCATCGACGGCGGTGCGGGCCAGCTGGCGGCCGGGCTCCGGGCCCTGCAGGGGTTTCGCGATCGCGGGGTGGCCGTCGTGTCTTTGGCCAAGCGCCTGGAGGAGGTGTTCACGCCGGGCGCCGGCCGGCCCATCGTGCTGGCCCACGACACGCCGGAGCTACAGCTGCTCCAGCGCGTGCGCGACGAGGCCCACCGCTTTGCGATCACCCACCACCGTGCGCGGCGCGACAAGCAGATGACGACGTCGATCCTCGACGAGCTCCCCGGTGTCGGCCCGGCGCGCAAGCGTGCGCTGCTGGCGCACTTCGGCTCGCCCGAGGCGTTCCTGGCGGCCTCACGCGAGGAGCTGGAGTCCGTCCCGGGCCTGCCGGGCAAGACGGCGCGGGAGCTCTACTCGTTCCTGCACCGCACGAGCGGATGACCCAAAGGCACATCGAGTGGACAGTTGACGGGCCACGGGCCCGTCAACTGTCCACTCGACATCGGGCGGGGCGCCCGCAGCCACTGTTCAACCGGGCCGCAGCTCCGGCGTGGCGCGCTCGAGCGCGCCCCAGCCGACGTCGTGCTCGCGCTCGGCCTCGTCGGCCGCGGCACCGCCGCGGATGCCCAACAGGCGCTTGGCCCACAGCAGGTAGCCGACCACGGCGATGTTGATCAGAAAGGCGATGACCTTGAAGACCGTCACGCGGTGGGAGAGCTCGTAGACCTCGAGCGGGAGGAAGGAGGCGGTGACCAGGAACGTGAGGTACTCGGCCCAGCGCCGGGCGTACCACAGGCCCACCGCCTCCACGCCCTCGACGATCGCGTAGACCGCCATCGCCACCGCGAACAGGCGGATCGTCGAGCTCTCGAGCGAGAACAGCTTGTCGATCTCGCCCAGCAGCCCCGACTTCGCGTGGCCGCCACCGGAGACCGCCCCGCCCTGGAGGTCGAGCAGGGCGCGGCCGACCGGGCCGCGCAGGGTCTCGCGGTGTGAGGCGAAGAGGAACGCCAGCACGGCCACGACGCCCAGCACCAGGAAGTGCAGCGCGCGGTTGACGGCGATCACGCGCAGGACGACCTTGTCGCGCAGCGGCTTCCCGCGGAGCGGCAGGTCGATCTCCTCACGCGGCGGCAGGCTGTCGCGCGTGGGCTCCCGCGTGGCGGGCACCGGCAGCCACGAGTCGCATCGCAGGCAGCGGTAGAAGCGCGCGCCGCCCAGTTCGCGCGCCACCAGCGAGTCGCCGGGATGCAGTTCGCGGGCGTCGGTGCCGACGAGCTCGTGCCCCGACATCCCGCACGCGATCAGCTCCCAATGGAGCTTCGGGCGGAAGCGACGGGGCTCGACCAGAGTCCCGGGCGGTTTCTCGTGCACGGTGCAGTCCTACCGGATCCGGCGGCCGGCGGCCTGCGGCTGGCGGCTGGCGAGGCCGAGCGTCGCCATGACGCCGCCGCTCGGCGGCTGGCGGCTGGCGAGGCCGAGCGTCGCCATGATGCCGCCACCCAGCCGCCTGAGGAAGCCGCCCCCGTAGAGCGCCATGCGAGCTCGATTGCGCGGCAACAGGATGCAAACGAGAACGTCTTGTGCTGGGCGTACCATCACCCGGGGATGGCGACGACGAAGCCGGGACGGCTCAGCGAACGCTTTGGTCTCACGCGCCGCGGGGGAGAGCGGGTCGAGCGTGCCGCCCAGTCGCGGCTGGAGGACTTCGTGGTCATCACGGGGTATTCGGGCGCCGGCAAGTCCACGGCGATGCAGGTCTTCGAGGACGCGGGGTACTTCTGCGTCGACAACCTGCCGCCCGAGATGATCGCCGGGCTGGTCGAGCTCTTCCTGCACGAGGGGTCCAAGGTCGAGCGTGCCGCGGTCGTCTCCGACGTGCGCGGCGGCGAGTACTTCGAGGCGCTCCAGCAGGTGCTCGAGAGCTTCGACCGCGACGGCGTGCGTCACCGCGTGCTGTTCCTCGACGCTGACGAAGAGACCCTGCTCACGCGCTACAAGGAGACCCGCAGGCGCCATCCGGTCACCCCCGACGGCTCCGTCGCCCAGGGCATCGCCGAAGAGCGGGCGCTCCTCGAGAAGCTCAAGGAGCACGCCGAGGCGACGATCGACTCGACGGGCCTGAAGGCCTCGACGCTGCGGCGCAAGATCGCCGACGAGTTCCTGCCGCACGAGCCCCTGACCCGTCTGGCGGTGACGTTCCAGAGCTTCGGGTTCAAGCACGGCCCTCCGCGCGACGCCGACCTGACGTTCGACGTCCGCTTCCTGCCCAACCCCCACTGGGAGTCCGAGCTGCGCCCCCTGACGGGCCACGACCAGCGGATCGTCGAGTACGTCGGCCGCCAGGGATCGCTGGCGGAGTTCTACGACCGGCTGAACCCCCTGTTGGACTTCCTGATCCCGCAGTACCTCTCGGAGGGCAAGGCTCACCTGATGGTCGCCGTGGGGTGCACGGGCGGGCGCCACCGCTCGGTGGTGATCGCCGAGAAGCTCGCTGCGCGCTACCGCGAGGGCGACGAGGTCTTCGTCGAGGTCGTCCATCGCGACATCGACAGGCAGGCCCCCGGCGCGTGACGGGCCGGGGGGGCGCTCCCCGCCCCGGTCGGCCGCCGCGGCCGTCTCGCTTCCCATGATCGATCACCTGGGGCTCGAGGTGACCGACCTCGGCCGGTCCGCGACGTTCTATGACGCGGTCTTCTTCCCGCTCGGTGTGCGACGGATCTTCGAAACCGAGCGCGCGATTGCGTGGGGCGTCAACGACGCGCGCTTCTGGATCACCGCCCGCGAGCACCCACCCCGAGCCGCCTTCGGCCACGTGGCCTTCGAGGCCACGGGCAAGGCCGGGGTGGACGCCGCCTACGAGGCCGGGTTGCAGGCCGGGGGCCGTTCGGACGGCCCGCCCGGACCGAGGCGCCAGTACGGCCCGCGCTACTACGCGGCCTATCTCCTGGACCCGGATGGCCTCCGGGTGGAGGTCGTGGCCGGTTCCCGGTGACACGCCAGACGGCAGATGCCTGACGGGGCGAAGCCGTCCCGGGCAGCCGATGACTAGGGTTCCGGGCTATGTCACTGCGCGTAGGGATCAACGGGTTCGGCCGCATCGGGCGCAACGTCTTCCGAGCAGCCCAGGAGAAGAACTCCGACATCGAGTGGGTGGCGGTCAACGACCTGACCGACCCCGAGACGCTCGCCCACCTGCTCAAGTACGACTCGATCCTCGGTCCGTACCCGGGCTCGATCGAGGCGTCCGACGGCGGCCTGACGGTGGACGGCAAGGAGCTTCGCGTGCTCGCCGAGCGAGACCCAGGCGCCCTGCCGTGGGGCGACCTGGGCGTCGACGTCGTCATCGAGTCGACCGGTTTCTTCACGGACCGGGAGGATGCGGCCAAGCACCTCGAGGGAGGGGCCAAGAAGGTCGTCATCTCCGCCCCCGGCAAGAACGAGGACATCAGCGTGGTGCTGGGCGTGAACTTCGACCAGTACGACCCGGAGTCCCACCACGTGATCTCCAACGCCTCGTGTACGACCAACTGCCTCGCGCCGTTCGTTAAGGTCGCTCACGAGGCCGTGGGCATCAAGCATGGGCTGATGACGACGATCCACGCCTACACCGCCGACCAGCAGCTGCAGGACGCTCCGCACTCCGACCTGCGCCGGGCCCGCGCCGCCGCGATCAACCTCGTGCCGACATCGACCGGCGCCGCCAAGGCGGTGGGCCTGGTGCTGCCCGAGCTCAACGGCAAGCTGCACGGCTTCGCCGTCCGCGCGCCCGTGCCCACCGGCTCGCTCGTCGACCTCACGTTCGAGGCCGAGCGCGAGACCAGCGTCGAGGAGATCAACGAGGCGTTCAGCTCGCAGGCCGACCGCGGGGACCTGGCCGGGATCCTGCGCTACACCGAGGATCCGATCGTCTCGTCGGACATCGTCAAGAGCCCGTACTCCTCGACCGTCGACGGCGGCCTGACGGCGGTCATCGACGGCACGCTGGTCAAGATCGTCAGCTGGTACGACAACGAGTGGGGCTACTCCAACCGCATCGTCGACCTCGTCGAGAAGGTCCTGCCCGCCTCGTGAGGACACTCGACGATCTGGAGGGTGACCTCTCCGGCAAGCGCGCGATCGTCCGGGTGGACTTCAACGTCCCGCTCGATGACGGCAGGATCACCGACGACGCCCGCGTCCGCGGCGCGCTGACCACGCTCAAGGAATTGCGCGAGAGGAACCTCAAGCTCGTCCTGCTCGCGCACCTGGGCCGCCCGAAGGGCCGCGACCCGGAGCTCTCGCTGCGGCCGGTGGCCGAGCGGCTCGGCGAGCTGTTCGGCGAGGAGGTCACGCTCGTCGACGATCTCGATTCCGTTGGCGACGGGGACCTCGTCATGGTGGAGAACGTCCGCTATCTGGAGGGCGAGACCGACAACGACGAGGATCTCGCCCGTCGCTTCGCCGCGCTGGGCGACCTCTACGTCAACGATGCCTTCGGCGCCGCGCATCGAGCCCATGCGTCGACGGAGGGCGTCGCTCGTCTGCTGCCCAGCTACGCCGGCCGCCTGCTGCAGCGCGAGGTCGAGACGCTGCGCAGCATCCTCGCCGATCCCAAACGCCCGCTCGTCGCCGTCGTGGGGGGCGCGAAGGTGACCGACAAGATCGGCGTCATCGATGCGTTCCTAGAGAAGGCCGACATCATCCTCATCGGCGGCGCCATGTGCTTCCCCTTCTTCGCGGCCCAGGGCCACGAGGTGGGTGCCTCGCTGTGTGAGGCCGAGGGCGTCGAGCCCGCCCGGCGCGCGTTGGCCGACGGGCAGGGCAAGATCCATCTGCCCCAGGACCTGGTGATCGCCGATTCCTTCGCCGCCGACGCCGAGCATCGCGAGATCGACGCCGTGGATGTGCCCGAGGGTTGGATGGGACTCGACGTCGGCGGTCGCACCGCGCGTGCCTATGCCGACGAGATCCGCAACGCCGGGACGGTCTTCTGGAACGGGCCGATGGGAGCGTTCGAGATGGAGCCATTTTGCGGCGGCACGAGGGCCGTGGCCGATGCCGTGGCCGACACGGCCGCCACGACCGTCGTCGGCGGCGGGGACAGCGCCGCGGCGCTGTCCCAGTTCGGACTCGCCGATCGCGTGACCCACCTGTCCACCGGCGGCGGCGCCTCGCTCGAGCTCCTCGAGGGCAAGCCGCTCCCGGGCGTCGAGGTCCTCGAATCGTGAGGACCCCGCTGATCGCCGGCAACTGGAAGATGCACAAGACCGTCGCCGAGGCGGAGGAGTTCGTGGCCGGGTTCCTGCCGCGGGTGTCCTCGACGGACGGCGTGGACGTGGCCCTGTGCGTCCCGTTCACCGCGCTGGGCGCCGTGGTCGACTCGACCCGCGGTTCGCGCGTCGAGGTCTACGCCCAGAACATGCACGAAGCGCCGTCCGGCGCCTATACGGGCGAGATCTCCGCGCCCATGCTCTCAGAGCTCGAGGTGCACGGCACGCTGCTCGGCCACTCCGAGCGCCGCCAGTACAACGGCGAGACCGACAAGCTGCTCGGCCAGAAGGTGGTCGCCGCGGCCGAGGCCGGCATCGTCCCGATGCTGTGTGTCGGGGAGACCGAGAGCGAGCGCGACGCGGGGGACACCCAGCGCAAGCTGCGCCATCAGGTCCAGGAGGGGTTGAGCGGGATCGGCGACGAACGCCTCGGCGACGTCGTCATCGCCTACGAGCCGATCTGGGCGATCGGCACGGGCAAGGTGGCGACCCCTGAGCAGGCGCAGGAGGCCGTGGCGTTCGTGCGTGCGCTGGTGGGCGATCGCTCGCGCGAGCAGTCCGAGCGGACGCGGATCCTCTACGGCGGCAGCGTCAACGACGCCAACGCGGCGGAGCTCCTCGGGCTCCCGGACGTCGACGGCGCGTTGGTCGGCGGCGCGTCCCTGGATCCAGAGCAGCTCGCGACGATCGTTCACGCCGCCACGCGATGAGCCTCCCGGCTCCGGGCTGCGCGCTGGTGATCCTCGACGGCTGGGGGCTCGCGCCACCGGGACCGGGTAACGCGGTCGACCTGGCCGACACCCCCGTGTTCGACGCCCTCTGGGCGCGCTACCCGCACACGACCCTCATCACCTGTGGCCCCTCGGTCGGGCTGCCGGAGGGCCAGATGGGCAACTCGGAGGTCGGCCATCTCAACCTCGGGGCGGGCGCGGTCGTCAAGCAGGACCTGGCACGCATCGATGACGCCGTGGAGGACGGCTCGCTGTTCGACAACGAGGTGCTCCAGGACGCGCTTCGCAATCACGAGCGGGTCCATCTCGTCGGCCTCGTGAGCGACGGCGGGGTCCACTCGAGTCTCGAGCACCTGCGCGCGCTCACCGAGATGGCGCTGGGCGACGTCGTGGTCCACGCCTTCACCGACGGGCGCGACACGTCGCCGACCGGTGGGTGGCACTTCCTGCAGGAGGTCGAGTCGTGGGGCACCTGCCGGGTCGGATCGGTCATCGGGCGCTACTACGCGATGGACCGCGACAGCCGCGATGAGCGCACCCAGGCCGCGCTCGACGCTCTCGTGTGGGGCCGGGCGGAGCATCGCGCCGAGAGTGGTGAGGCCGCGGTCAGAGCGGCCTACGAGCGCGGCGAGACCGACGAGTTCATCGTGCCGACGCTGGTGGGCGACGACGGCCTCATCGGCCAGGAGGACAGCGTGGTGTGCTTCAACTTCCGCCCCGACCGCATGCGCCAGCTCGTCGAAGGCCTCGACGACGCCGGGATGCAGATCACGACGATGACCGAGTACGAGGAGGGCTGGTCATACCCCGTGGCGTTTCCGCCCGACCGGCCCGCCACCACGCTGCCCAGGGTCATCTCCGAGACGGGTGGCCGGCAGCTGCACGTGGCCGAGACCGAGAAGTACCCCCACGTGACCTACTTCTTCGGGGGCGGGGAGGAGGAGCTCTACGACGGAGAGCGTCGTGAGCTCGTGCCCTCGCCGCGTGACGTTCCCACCTACGACCACAAGCCGGAGATGAGCGCACCCGAGGCTGCCCGGGCGTTCGCCGACGCGTGGCGGGATGAGGGGCCAGACGGGTTCCGGTTCGCGATCATCAACTTCGCCAACGCCGACATGGTGGGCCACACCGGCGTGATTCCCGCCGCGGTCAGGGCGATCGAGACCGTCGATCGCTGCCTCGGGGAGGTGGTGGACGTGGTGCAGGGGACCGGCGGCGTGCTGATCATCACCGCCGACCACGGCAACGCCGACGAGATGCTCGAGGACGACGGTTCGCCGGATACCGCCCACTCGCTCAATCCCGTCCCGCTGATCATCACCGAGGACAGCGTGCGCCTCGGCACCGACGGCGGCGTCCTCGCCGATGTGGCGCCCACGATCCTGCAGGTGCTCGGAATCGACCAGCCGGTCCAGATGACGGGTCGCTCGCTGCTCGAGACCCTCGTCCCGGGGGGTCCCGCACGTTCTCCGGGATAGTCCGGCATCCCGGCCGGAGGGAGGGAAAGAGGTGCGCCGACGGTGATGCCCCGGATCCGCTTCTCCGGATCCAGGACGTCGAGCAGCGGCAGCAGGTCGTGCTCGTCGGCACCGCGGCCGTGCACCAGCACGAGCGTCCTCGCCGCCTCGCCGGCGGGCGCGGGCGATGTGGATCACGGCAGCGGGGTGAGCGCTCGCTCGAGCTCGGCGCGCTTGGGCTCGTGCTGCGGGGGCAGCATGAGCGCCTGACCCAGCGTCTCGGCGGGCTCGTCGACATCGAAGCCGATGTCGCGCGTGGCGAGCTCGAAGAGCACCCCCCGCGGCTCGCGGAAGTACACCGAGTGGAAGTACTGGCGGTCGATGACCGGCGTCGCGCTGGCGCCCGCGTCCGTCGCCCGCGCGCGGAAGGCCTCGAGCTCGGCATCGTCGGCCGCGCTCCAGGCCACGTGGTGCACCGTGCCCGCACCCGGGATCCCGTCCTGGACCGGGGAGAGGTCGTAGTGGTACATGGCGTGACGCTCCTCGCCGGCGACCCGCCACGTGCCCGTGCCCTCCTGGGCGAAGCCGATCGCCTCGAGGATCCCGGTGCTCGCCGCGGGGGCGCGGCTGTAGGCCCGCACCCCGTGGAAGCCCTGGAGCGCGAACTCCGCGGGGATGTCAGCGGTCCTGGCGACCAGCGGGGAGTCCCCGCTGGCGACGACGATCAGCTCGTGGGCGAGGCCTTCGGGATCGGTGAAGTAGATCTCGTTGTCCGCCTGAAGCTCGGGCACGCCCTCGTCGCGCAGCCTCGCCTCCCAGAAGCCGAGGGCTTCCTGAGAGCCGAGCCGCCAGACGATGCGGTGCACCATGCCATCGCCGGCGCGCCCGCGTCCGGCCCCGGGGAACTCGAAGAACGTCAGGATCGAGCCCGGGCTCCCCGCCTCGTCGCCGTAGTAGAGGTGGTAGACGTCGGGGGCGTCGAAGTTGACGGTCTTCTTGACCATCCGCAGGCCGAGGACCCGGCGGTAGAAGTCCACGTTCGCGTGCGCGTCGGCGGTGATCGCCGTGATGTGGTGCAAGCCCTCCAGTCGCATGGACCGAAGGGTATATCGGTGCTACCGTCGTTGCACGCGCAATGGCTCCCGGCGTCTTCCCGACCGAACTCGACCTCCTCAGCCCGCCCGCGCTTCGGGCCTGGCGGGCGCTCGTCCGCGCGCATGCCTGCCTGGTCAAGCGGCTCGACGTGCAGCTCGAGAGCGAGCACGGCCTGGCGCTCAGCTCCTATGAGGTGCTCCTGCGGCTGTCCGAGAGCGACGACGGCAAGATGCGCATGCACGACATCGCGTCGTCGGTGCTCCTGAGCCGCAGCGGCCTGACCCGCCTCGTCGACCGCCTCGAGCGCGACGGCTTGGTCTCGCGCTGCTCGTGCGAGAACGACGCCCGCGGCGCGTACGCCGTCATCACCGACGCCGGGCGCATCCGGGTGGCCGACGCGCGCACCACGCACCTGGCGGGCGTCCGGGCCATGTTCGTCGCGCACTACTCCGAGGCCGAGCTGGAGTTGCTCGGCCCCCTGCTCGAGCGCCTGTTGCCCAGCAACGGCTGCTGCGACTCCCAGTAGTAGTCACCCCGCAGCGCCCTGGCGCGCCGCCGCCCGGACCACCCGGCCGCCCGCGGCGGCGGTCGTGCCGACTCGACGCGACGGGCTCACGGCCATCGAGGGCGAGTCGGCGGAGTAGCCGTCAGAGGTCCGCCGGGGCGCGGCGCTTGCGCCGCGCCCGGTGGATCGCATAGGCGATAACGCCCAGCAGCGCCGCCGCTCCGAGTCCGGCCAGGCCCGCGGTCTGAAACAGGGTCTCGGCGGTGTGGCCCAGGTAGTAGGAGAGGAGGCCGACCGACAGGGCCCAGCAGATCCCGCCGAGGGCGTTGTAGAAGGTGAACTTCGGCCAGGACATCCGCGCCGAGCCCGCCAGCCAGGCCGCGGTGACGCGCAGGCCGGCGACCCACCGGCCCAGGAAGACCGCCTTGGGCCCGTGCCGCTCGAAGAACGGCTCCCCGATCTCGAGGAGCCTCCGGCGATGACGGGAGAACGGCCCGCGGTCGGATTGGAGCAGCTGCCGTCCGAACCGGCGGCCGATGAAGAAGCCGACGTTGTCGCCGAGGATCGCCCCGGCCGCGGCCGCCACGAGCACCAGCTCGATCGACAGATGCCCCTGTGACGCGAAGATGGCGGCGGCGATCAGCGCCGTCTCACCGGGCAACGGGATGCCCATCGTCTCGACCGCGATCAGGCCGAACAGGGCGGGGATACCGGCGTCCCTGGCGACGTGGGCGAGCGAGGCGAGCATCGCGGGCACCCTCCTAGCATGCCGCACACGGTGGCTGCGCTGAAGATCTCCGCTCGCGACCCCGGCTCACGGGCCCGGGCGGGGGTCCTGGCGACCGCGCACGGGCAGGTGCGCACGCCGGCCTTCGTCCCGCTCGCCACCAAGGCCGCGGTCAAGGGCCTGCAGGCCGGCGAGGTCGCGGACCTCGGCTACGACATCGTGCTGGGCAACACGTTTCATCTGATGCTCGATCCGGGCCCGGAGCTGATCGATCACTTCGGCGGCCTGCACGGGTTCATGGGCTGGAACGCGCCGATCATCACCGACTCGGGCGGCTTTCAGGTCTTCAGCATGGGCCACGGCACCGTGGCCGACGAGGTCAAGGGCCGCCGGCCGTTCGGCTCAGACCGCCAGGGACGGGTGCTCTCGATCGACGAGGACGGCGTGCGCTTCCGCTCGTACATCGACGGCACCGAGTGGTTCATGGCCCCCGAGACCAGCATGGAGGTCCAGACCGCCCTGAATTCCGACATCGCGCTGGTCTTCGACGAGTGCACGCCGTTTCACGTCGATCGCGACTACACGGCGCGGTCCACCGAGCGCACGCATCGCTGGCTGGCGCGCTGCCTGCGCTGGCACGACGAGCACGGGCCGCCCCAGCAGCTGGTCTACGGGATCGTGCAGGGCGGGGTCCATGAGGACCTGCGGGTGGAGTCGGCACAGGCGGTCACGGCGTCCGGTTCGTCCGGGATCGCGATCGGGGGCTCGCTGGGCGCCGAGAAGGAGCAGATGTACGAGGTGGTGGGGTGGGCGACGGCCGTCATGGGGGAAGCGAACGAGTCCAAGCCGCGTCACCTGCTCGGCATCGGCGACATCGACGACCTCCTCCGCGGTGTCGAGCTGGGGATCGACACGTTCGACTGCGCGATGCCCACGCGCCTGGGCCGTCATGGCGTCGCGCTCGTGCCCGAGCCCGAGCGGCGCTGGCGGGTCGACCTGACCGCCGCCCGCTGGCGAGAGAGCGACGAGCCGATCATGGAGGGCTGCCCGTGCCCCGCCTGCGCCGGCGGCCATCCGCGCGGCTACCTGCGCTATCTGCTCAAGGCTCGCGAGCTCACCGGCCTGCGCCTGCTGACGCTTCACAACCTGGCGTTCGTGGCGCGGCTCATGGTGCGCCTGCGGGAGGCGATCGAGCAGGGTCGTCTCGCCGAGGAGGCGGCCGCGATCCGGGCCGGGGCGTCCTTCTAGACGGGCTGCTGCTCGGGCTGCTCGGTGGTGAGCCTCGCCGGCTCGTGCCTGGCCTGCTCGATCACGTCGGCGACGCCCTGGTGCAACGATCGCTTCTCCTGCAAAGGCTGGAGCACCGTGCGGGCGAGCAGCATGCCGATCACCCACCGCGGGGCGTAGGCGAAGCGCGCGCGGTGCTCGATCGCGCGCACGATCGCCCTGCCCGCCCTGTACACCGGGACCGCGTGGTTGGGACCGACGGCGCCCAGGCGCTCCGCCGCCGTCCGGCCCGATTCGGAGTCGAACCCCCGCCGGACCATGTCGGTGTCGATGAAGCCGAAGTACGCGCAGCCGACCTTGGTGCCCGTGTGGGCGACCTCGACGCGCAGGCAGTTGGCGAGTGCCTCGACGCCGGCCTTGGTCGCCGAGTAGGCGCCCATCATGGGGGCGTGGAGGGCGGCGGCCAGCGACGCCACGGGGAGCACGTAGCCCGCCCGGGCCGTCACGTGGGGCAGCGTGGCGTGCAGCGTGCGGTAGACGCCGCCGAGGTTGACGCGCACGATGGTGTCGAACACGGCGGGGTCGGTTCCGGTCAGCGGCGTCGAGCCCGCGATCCCGGCGTTGGCGAGCACGACGTCGATGCCGCCCAGGCGCTCCACGGTGCCGTCGGCGGCGGCCTTCAGCGCGTCGACGTCGGTCACGTCGGCCTCGAAGAAGATCGCGCCGGGGCCAAGCTCGCTCGCGCGCTGTTCGAGAAGCTCGGGCTCCAGGCCCACGAGCGCCACCTTCGCGCCCTTGGCCACGAGCTGGCGCGCGGTCTCCGCGCCGATCCCCCGTGCGCCGCCGGTGATGAAGACCACCTTGTCGCGAACGTCATAGGCCTGGGCCATCGGTCACCTCGTGTTGTCGTCGACCAGCGACTCCAGCCTGGACACGGTGTCCTGGGAGTCGGTGCCGCGCACGTCACGCAGCTGGATCGGGGTCGTCGTCTGGTTCTGGCTCAGGGCGACGGCCACGCCGGCGGCGCCCAAACCGAGGATCAGGAGCAGGATGAGCAGACGCCGCAGGCCGTTGGCGCGGTCGGCGGGGGGCGGGGCCTCGACCACCCGTTGGGTCGGCGGACGACGCGCCGCCTGGGGCTCGAGCCGGCGGGCCGGACCGGCGTGCTCGGCGGTTCCGGGGCTCGCGATCCGCGTGGCGCCGGTCGGCGCGGCCGCGACGCGAGTGGCCTCCGTCGGCTCGGGCCCGAGGCCGCGCGCCCCGTCGACCAGGGCGGCGCGCATCTGCTCCGCGGTCGCGTAGCGCTCGGAAGGCTCGAGGCTGAGCGCGCGGTCGACTGCCGCGGCGAACTGCGGCGGGACATCGGTGACGACCTCGTGCAGTAGGGGGGGAGCCTCGCGCTGCTGCATCAGCGCCAGCTCGGTCAGCGAGTTCGCCTCGTAGGGCAGCTTGCCCGAGAGGAGCTGATAGGTCACGACGCCCAGCGAGTACAGATCCGACCGGGGGCCGGCCTCTTCGCCGTGGGCCTGCTCGGGCGCGAGATAGGCGGCCGTGCCGAGCACGGAGCCCACCTGGGTTATGGCGTCGTCGCTGAGCGCTTTGGCGATACCGAAGTCGGCGAGCTTGACGAGGCCGTCGTCGGAGCGCAGCAGGTTGCCCGGCTTGACGTCGCGGTGCACGACGTCGTGGCGGTGCGCGTAGTCGAGGCCGCGGCATGCGTGCCCGACGATCGCCAGCGTCTCCTCCAGCGGGATCTGCCCACGGTCGCGGAGGATCTCCGCGCCGGACTGCCCGCGGATGTACTCCATGACGATGTAGTGGCGGTCGCTGCTCTCGTCGAGGCCGAAGTCGAAGACCTGCACGATGTTGGGGTGGACGAGTCGGGCGGCGGCGAGCGCCTCGCGCTTGAAGCGCGCGACGAACGACGGATCCTCGGCGAGATGCTCGGCCAGCAGCTTGACCGCGACCTCGCGCTCGAGGCGCCGGTCGAAGGCCAGGTGGACCGTCGACATGCCGCCGAGGCCGAGGCGGTCGCCCAGCTCGTAGCGGCTCGCGATGGACTCGGTGCTCACGGGGTCGTGACCCCACCGGTGTCCGGGGTGGTGACGGTGTCGGTCGGGGGGATCGTCGTCGTCGGCGTCGTCGGGACGGATGTCGTCGGCACGGTCGGTACCGTCGTCGTCGGGACGGATGTCGTCGGCACGGTCGGTACCGTCGTCGTCGGGACCGACACGGTGGGGGTCGTCTTGACGCACTCACGGGTGGACTGGCGTGCGAGCACGTCCAGGCCCTCCTTCAGGCGGTGCTGCAGACGGACGCTGGTCTCGCGCGGAAGCTGGTCGAGGTCGCTCTGCGCCTGGCGTATCGCCCCGTCGGCCTTGCTGCAGGCGTGGGCGTCGACTGCGGCGAGCACGTCGTCGAGGTCGGCCTTGAGCGCGTCGGCGTTGGCCGCCGGGATCATGGCCTTGTTTGCCGTGCTTCCGCACGCGGCCAGGCCCGCGGCGCCGATGCCCAGAACGAAGGCCAGCAGGTACGGGACGATCTGTCTCGGACGCCGACGCACGGTCACTGACCGTAGCCCAGCCTCTCGGCCAGCGAGTCGGGAAGCCGCGCCTGGCGGATCGCGGCTGCCGCGCCGGCGACGTCGTACTCGACCCGGTGCCATGCCGCGGTCTGCTCCTGAGTGTCGAGCAGCAGCCACGCCGCGCGCGGATCCCCGTCGCGCGGCTGGCCCACGCTTCCCGGGTTCAGCAGCCACTCGCCGACGCTGACGTCGGCCACGTCTCGGTCGACGCGCCGCTCTCCCGTGGCGATCTCGCCCTCGCGACGGACGAACGAGAGCGCCACGTGCGAATGGCCGATCAGGGCGATTCGCTCGGCCGCCGCGTCCAGGCACATCTCGGCCAGCAGCGCGCTGAGCACGTACTCCCACACCGGGTCGCGCGGCGAGGCGTGAAAGAGGCCGATGCCCTCCACATGGCCCGTGGGTTCGAGGCTCTCGAGAAAGGCCAGGTTGTCGGGCTGAATGACCTCCTGGGTCCAGCGGGCGGCGATCTCCGCCCCGCGTGAGAACTCGTCGAGCGGCAGCTCGCCCGTGACGGCCAGATCGTGGTTGCCGGCCAGGCAGACGCCGGCATGCTCCCGGGCGAGCTCGACGCAGGCATCGGGCTCGGCGCCGTATCCGACGAGGTCGCCCAGACACCAGAGCTCGTCGGCCCCGGTGGCCGCGATGTCGGCCAGCACCGCCTCGATGGCGTGCCGGTTGCCGTGGATGTCGGAGGCGACCGCTACGCGCATGGACGCACGAGACTACGGCGCGCCGAGCCGCCGGACCGGGGTGTCGCGGGGATCAGACGGGGTGCGCGAGCTTCATGCGTCGCTCCCGCCGCCCTCGCCGCCGAACTCGGGCAGGTTCTTGATGCCCTCTCGCGTCTGCCACTTGGAGTAGTTGTCCTCCATGGCATCGATCAGCTCCCGCATGAAGCGTGCCGAGAGGTTGATCCGCGAGACCACCACGCCCGGGATCTCCTCGTCCTCGATCTCGTGGTCCACGCGCGCGAAGGTGACGGTGAACTCGTAGTCGGAGTGGCTGACGTTCGCGAAGTTCGCATAATGCCCGGCCATGATCTCGGGGGAGAAGTGGATGTTGATGTGCCGCTCGGGGCCGGCGGGGTCATGATCGTCGTTGCTCACGCGTCTAGTATCGCGCGTCGTGAAGGTTGTCGTCGTCGCCGTCGGCCGCCTGAGGCCGCCCTATGTCGACGATGTGCAGCACTACCAGCGGCTTCTGGCCCGTCATGTCAAGGTTGAGCTCATCGAGGTCCGTGACGAGGAGCAGGTCGGCGCCCGCATCCCGAAGCGAGCGTTCGTGTCGGTGCTCGACGCGGAGGGCGAGCTGATGGACTCCGTCGCGTTCAGCCGCTTCCTCGAAGGCCGCCGGCAGGACGGTCGCGATCTGTGCTTCGTCGTCGGAGGCCCGTTCGGCCACCGGGGGAGCAGCTCGGACGCCGATCATCGGCTGTCGCTCGGAGCAATGACGCTGCCGCATCAGCTCGCCCGCGTCGTGCTGCTCGAGCAGCTGTTCCGCGCCCACAAGATCCTCGCCGGTGAGCCCTACCACTACTGAGACATTCCGCCGCCTCGCGTGGCTCGCCCTGGTGATCGGCATCCTGCTGGTCGCCGGGACGATCGGCTTCGCGCTGACCGAGGGCGAGTCCGTCTGGAACGCGTTCGTGCTCACGCTCGACACCGTGGCCACCACGGGCTCGGTGCCGGGGGCCCAGGACACGGGGGGACAGATCGTCAAGGTCGTGCTGACGCTGCTGGGCGTCGGTATGCTCTTCTACGCCCTCGTGACGGTGACCGAGCTGTTCGTCTCGGGCCACCTCGGGCAGCTGCTCGCCGAGCGGCGAGAGCGCCGCATGACCGCTGCCCTGGCCGATCACTACATCATCTGCGGCTACGGCCGGGTCGGCCGCCAGGTGGCTCGCGACCTGCGGGCCGGGGGCGCGCGCTGCGTCGTCATCGATCACGAGCCGGCCAATCGCGAGCACGTCGACGTCGGCGTGCGGTTCATCCTCGGCCGCTCCTCCGACGAGGACCTGTTGCGCGATGCGGGGATCGACCGCGCGCGTGCGGTGCTCGCCTGCGTGGACTCCGACGCCGAGAACATCTTCGTCTGCCTGTCGGCGCGCGAGCTGCGTCCCGACATCGCGATCGTCGCCCGTGCCAGCCTCGAGGACTCCGAGCGCAAGCTGCGCCGCGCGGGCGCCGACCGCGTCATCTCGCCCTACAAGTCCTCGGGCCACGAGATGGCCCGGCTGGCGCTGCACCCCAACGTGTTCGGCGCGCTGGAGGTAAACGAGGAGTATCGGCTCGAGGAGATCGAGGTGTCCGCCGGATGCTCCGCGGCGGGCAGCACGGTCGACGAGGTCCGGGGCGGCGCGTTGATCGTCGGCCTGCGCCGCGCCGACGGGTCCTTCCACCCCCAGCCGCCACCCGATGCCCGGCTCAACGAGGGCGACCTGGTGATGGCGATGGGCACCGCGGAGGCCCTCGCCCGCGTCGAGGAGAGCCTCTCGCCCTCCCGTTCGTGAGCGGCGGCCCACGGGCTAGGTTGCACGTATGGATCCCGTCGCCGCGCTGCACGCCGCCGTCGAGGAAGCCGCGGCGGCGATCTCCGGCGGCGCGCTGAAGGCTCGGCCGACGCTCGAGCGGCCCAAGCGGTCGGGTTTCGGCGACTACTCGACCAACGTGGCGATGCTGCTCGCACCCACGGCCGGCGCGCCGCCGCGCGAGGTGGCCGAGCGCGTCGGAGCGCAACTGCGTTCGCGCCTCGGTGACCGGCTGGCCGAAGTCGGGGTGGCGGGGCCGGGCTTCCTGAACCTCATCCTTGCCGACCGCTGGTACGGCTCGGCGCTGGCCCACGTGCTCGAGGCCGGTGACGACTTCGGCGCGTCGAGCCGGGCGGCGGGCGGGCGCGCGCAGGTCGAGTTCGTCTCGGCCAACCCCACCGGGCCCCTGACTGCGGCCTCGGGGCGCCACGCCGCCTACGGTGACGCGGTCGCCCGGTTGCTCGCCCTCACGGGATATGAGGTCTCGCGCGAGTACTACTTCAACGACGCCGGCTCGCAGGTCGAGAGCCTCGGCGTGTCGATCCAGGCGCGCGCTCGCGGCGAGGCCCCGCCCGAGGACGGTTACCAGGGCGACTACGTCCACGAGCTCGCGGAGGCGATTCCCGGGGCGGCGCAGGCCGATGTCGGCGCGGTGGCCCAGCAGGGCGTCGCGCTGATGATCGAGCGCATCCGGGCGACCCTTCATGCCTACGGGGTGGACTTCGACAGCTGGTTCTCGGAACGTGAGCTGCATCCCGACGGCATCCGCAGGGCGATCGAGCGTGTGGCCGAGCACACCTACCGCCACGACGGCGCCCTGTGGCTGCGCACGACGACCTTCGGCGACGACAAGGACCGCGTCCTGCTTCGCTCGTCGGGCGAGCCGACCTACTTCGCCGCCGACCTGGCCTATCACGCCAACAAGATCGAGCGTGGATTCGGGCTGCTGATCGACGTCCTGGGCTCAGACCATCACGGCTACATCGGGCGCATCAGGGCGGCGGTGGCCGCCCTGGGCGCTCCGGCGGAGACCGTCGACGTCCGCATCCTGCAGTTCGTCCATCTCGTCGAGGGGGGCTCGCGCGCGGGGATGAGCAAGCGCCGCGGGGAGTTCGTCACCCTCGACGAGCTGATCGAGCAGATCGGCGTGGACGCGTCGCGCTGGTACATGCTCCAGCGATCGCACGACTCGACCATCGACCTCGACCTCGACCTAGCGCGCCGGGAGTCGGCGGAGAACTCCGTCTTCTACGTCCAGTACGCCCATGCGCGGATCGCGTCCGTGCTCGCCAGGGCCGGCGAGGAGCGGGTGGCCTCCGCGCTCGAGGAGGTGTTCGACGACGCCGTAGGCCTGGAGTCGGCCGAGCGCGCCCTGATCAAGAAGCTGCTGGCGTTTCCGGGCGAGGTGGCCGAGGCGGCCGAGCGGCGCGCCCCGCACCGGATCGCCGCCTATGCCCTCGAGTTGGCCCAGGAGTTCACGGCGTTCTACCGCGACTGCCGTGTCGTGGGCGCCGAGCCGGCGACGCTCGAGTCGTTCCGGCTGGCTCTGTGCGTGGCTACACGGCGCACCATCGCCCGGTCGCTGGGACTGCTCGGGGTCTCGGCTCCGCAGAGCATGTGACGAGGCCGCGCCGGGTCAGCGCTCGAAGAAGTCGTTGACCGGGCCGAGGCCGACATCCTCGGCGAGCCCGCGGACCTCGGCGGTGAGCCGCGTCATCTCGTGCTCGAAGACCAGCACGCCGACGGCGACGAGGATCGCGCCGCTGATCACCGTGATGACGGTGTAGTGGTCGCGCAGCCACTTGAACGCACCGGTGAAGCGGTCGAACGCCACGGCCGAGAGCAGAAAGGGGATCGCCAGACCCAGCGAGTAGGCGAGCAGCAGGAACGCGCCTCCCCCGACGCCGCTGCGCTGAGCGGCCGTGGTCAGAATCGCGCCGAGGATCGGCCCGGTGCAGGGCGTCCAGCCCACGGCGAACGCGGCGCCGGCGATGACGGGCCCGCCCGAGCCGGCCTTCTCGAGGAGGCGCTCGGGGTGCCATTCGCGGTTCAGGCGCGTGACGAACGGCGTCAGCAGGAAGAACAGGCCGAGGAGCACGAGCAGGACCCCGGCGATCTCCTCGATCGTGTTGCGGTCGTTGCGCAGCGGAGCGCTCAGCCCGGTGGCGAACATGCCCAGCGCGACGAAGATCGCGGTGAACGACAGGCAGAAGATGACCGCCGGGGTGAGGATCGCCGAGGCCGGCCGGCGCTCCTGGCCGGGCTCGATCGACCTGCCGCTGAGACCCGAGATCGCCGACAGGTAGCCCGGGACGAGGGGAAGCACGCACGGGGACACGAACGAGAGCAGGCCCGCGGCGAACGCCGCGAACACCGTGGCGTTCGTCTGCCCCGCGACGGCGAGCATCAGAGGTCGTGGAGGGCGAGGTCTCGCTCCAGGCGTGCCTCGTCGTCCTGGCTGAGCCGCTGCTGGGATGCTGCCGGGGGGTCCCGGGGCCCGCGCCGGCGCCTCCACCGCGGCAGCAGCAGGGCCACCACGAGCAGTGCGGCGGCGAGGATGGCCGTGGGCACCGCCCACGCGGCCACCGCGCTCCCGCCCCCTGTGGGCCGGGCCAGGACGTTGGGTCCGTACTCCGCCCTGAAGATGTCGAGGATCTGCTGCTTGGACTTGCCCTGCGAGATCAGCCGGCGGATCTGGGCACGCTCCTGATCGGCCCGCGTGGACTCCGCGATCGGCAGGGCGACGTTGCAGGTGTCGCACATCAGCTCGCTCTCGACTTCGGTGAAGGAGGCCGGCGCGGCAAGCGTCGGTACGGGCGCCGCGGCCCCGAGCACGAGCAGCAACGCGAGCACGCGCCTCACGTCTTCAGCGCCTCGCTCAGCGCGTTCTCGAGGAACCCCTCGCTGACCTGGCCGCGCGAGAGGGCGACGATTCCCCCCGCCCGGTCGATCACGAACGTCTCGGGCAGCGCACGCGTGCCGTACTGGGGAGCGAGCTGGAGCTGCGAGTCACGCAGGCTCGGGTACGTCAGCCCGAACTTCCGCATGAAACCACGGGAGGCCTCGGCGTCGTCCTTGTAGGTCACGCCCAGGACGGTTCCCCGACCGCCGAGCTTTCGCTGGAAGCGCTGGAGCAAAGGAGCCTCCTCCCGGCACGGCGGGCACCACGACGCCCAGAAGTTCAGAACCACGACCTTGCCGCGGTAGTCGGCCAGGGACCCCGTGCCCGATGCGTCGAGACGGGGCAGCGCATGATCGGGCGCCGTCGGGCGCTTCCCGTCTCGGATCGCGGTGTCGAGCGAGCGATCGTCGCTGCGCTGGACGAGCCCGTAGACGAGCAGCCCGGCGAGCAGGGCGCCGAGCACCGCGATGACGATCACCCCTGGCCGCTTCATGTCCTCGCAGGATGACACCTCGGGTCGGCCTGCCCTGGAGCCTGCCCTCTAGAATGCCATCCTCTGCGGGATTAGTTCATCGGTAGAACGTGAGCTTCCCAAGCTCGAGAGACGGGTTCGATTCCCGTATCCCGCTTGCACGAAGGCCCCGCGCGGGCGGAGTTTTCGAGTTGTCGTATACCAATTTCGTATACCCACCTGTGCGGCGAGCATTACTCTTGCCCAAGATGAAACGACGTTCCGAGACCAAATCGCCAGATGCCGTGATCGACCGGCTTGCCAGCGAAGGGCGAATCCGCCGGCAACCCAGAACCTCGCCGAGGTCCTCGCGAGGCGGGGGCCGCGTCGCGGACCGGTGACTGACGCGGTACCGCGCGCGGTGCAAGAGCAGCGCGGCGACCGTGGCTGAATCGCCCGCCGGCATCCTCTACGCCG
>JBBPZE010000068.1:0-23638 GCA_038199185.1 Solirubrobacterales bacterium | reverse complement strand
TCCGTGACGGTGGCCGCCACCCTCCGCTGACATCCATACGCGCCGCCTCAGATGCCCTGCTCGGAGACATCCGTATGCGCCTCAGCCGCCATGCTCGGAGACATCCATGCGCTCGGCCTCAGCCGTCCTGCTGGGAGGCCACCACGCGAAGCGTCGCCAGCAATCCGTTGAGCCGTTTGACCAGCCGCTCGGGCCTGGCGCGCAGGGGCTCGACGACGGCGAACAGGCAGAACGGCCGACCCGAAGCCGTGAAGAAGCGCTGGCAGCCCATCTGCCGAGGCCGCATGACCTGCAACTGGCGCCGGTCGAAGTCGACCGCGCGCAGCCGGGGACGCTCGGA
This sequence comes from Solirubrobacterales bacterium, assembly GCA_038199185.1. GTDB lineage: Bacteria > Actinomycetota > Thermoleophilia > Solirubrobacterales > Solirubrobacteraceae > BP-464. The sequence continues at coordinate 23,298 of JBBPZE010000068.1, read as the reverse complement.
TGACGACGCGAAGAGCCCTACCCCGGGCCGCACATGGTCGTCGATGCGAAATTCGAGCAGGGCGAGGAAGACATCGTCTCCGCCCATCCGGCCGGTGGCCGCCGCCCCGAAGTCCCCGTCGCGCTCGTCGAGCGCGAACGATGCCACGTGAAGGACAGCCGCCCCGGCGTCTCGCCGGAAGATGCGCGCCTCCCAGCCGTCACCGACTTCGATCGAGATCCCGTGCGCAGCCAGCCTCATGTGGCAGCCGCAACGAGCAGCACGACGGCGCCCGTCTCGATCGCGATGCTGACCAGCCTGCCTGTTTGCTGCCATCCCAGCAGCCCTCGATGCAGGCGCTGCAGATCGGGCCAGTCGTGCACGCGACCCGCCGGCACGATGGAGACGGCGCGCACCGCCCCGAACGCCGCCCCGACGATCGCTCCCGACGCGAGGGTTCCCGACAGCACGCCGGCGACGATCGCGGCGTAGGTGGCCGCTGAGCTGACCATGGTCAGCACGCCCGCGCCGAGCTGAGCACCGAAGCCGAGCCCATAGACCCAGCCGCGGTAGCGGGTGAGCCAGTCCTCGTTGACCTGACGACGGGTGCTCGGAGGGCCGCCGTGAGACGGAAGGACGTCATAGGCCAGCGCCAGGACGGCGGCGAGCAGCACCAGCACGCCTCGCCATTGCCAGCCGGCCGGCAGCGCCGAGCCGACGAGGCCGGCAAGGGCGCCGAGCGCCGCGCCTCCCGCCACCGCCCCGAGGGCGAAGGCGAACGCCGTGACAGACCATGAGGACCCTCGGCTCCGCTCGCCAAGCGGAGTGATGCTCGCCAGCATCGATTGGCCTCAGGGCGACCACGCGGCGCGAACCGCGCCGGCCACGGCGAGCAGCGTACCGGCCAGCACGAGGCCTTCGCGGGTCATCCGATCGGTCGAGGGTCGTCGGGTGGCGAGGCCGGGTGCAGGCTCGGATGCCCGGGCGCGATGCCCCACTCCGCGAGCGTTGCGCCGACACGCGCCGCCCGCTCCTGCGTCGCGCCGGTCGCCACCGCCGCGGAGGCCGGCCGCAACTCGGCATCGGCCAGCGCACGCTCGACCAGAGCGATCAGCTGCTCCCAGCTGGCAGCGCTCCCGCGCCCCGCGACGCGACCGGAGGGACCATCGACGAGCACGAACTGCGGCGAGCCCGTCACCTCGTAGTCGCCCCACGCCGGCGTGGACATGAGCACGGTGCGTCCCGGGGCGAGCGAGCGCAGAAGCGACGGGCTCTCGTGTTCGACGCCCTTGGTCAGGACGACCAGGCGGGCGCCGGCCGGCGCGGGCTCACCGTCTCTGATCGCTTCCCACAGCGGTGCACAGGTGCCGCATCCGCTGCTCAGGAACGCCAGCAGCGTCGTCGGAGACCCGGGGGCCAGCCTGACCTTCGCCGAATCTCCCTCCGGCGTCTGACCCGCGATGTCGGAGGCCGGCATGGCCGTCGGCGGGGGACCGTCGGGCGCCGCGGTCGAGACGGCGCCGCCACCCTCGAACGCGGCCAGGCGCCGGAGGATCTCGGCGTGGCTGCGCAACAGCCCCACCACGAACACGATCACCACCAGCAGGAGCGCCGACTCGACGGCCAGCAGGATGCCCACGCTCAGACCCCCCCGGCGCCCGGCAACTGAGCCGCTTTGTTGCCCAAGCAGTGAACGTCGTGCCCGCACACCGCGTTGTCGATCGACAGATGCGACCCACAGTTCAGCGTGCTGTCCAGGCTGGGGTTGGTACAGGTCACGACCCGGCAGACCACCTCCGTGGTTCCGACGACCTGCGTGTTGCACTGCCCGTAGCGGAAGACGTTGCAGCTCACGGCGCGGTTGGCACAGCTGCCGTTCGCACAGTGACAACCACCCGCGAAGGGGCGGCCCGGGATCCGGTTGCAATCGATGTAGTAGCGGACGCCCTGCTGGGCACACAGCCGGTTGCCGGGGTAGTCGGTGCACATCCACCATCCGCCGACGAACGTTCCGGCCGGGCATTCGTTGCGGCCGTGGTTGATCTCGCAGCAGAAGGCCGTGTAGCCGTCGTTGCACAGGCCCGAGCCGCAACGGCCGGGAACGATCACCGCCATCGCGGGCTCGGGATACACCAGGTATCGCCACGGCGCGATGCAGAACGCCGATCCGGCCACGGTGAGGCGAACGAGCGCCGAGCGCCGCGAGATGCGGTGCTCGAGCTGCCGGGCGGAGGCGTCGACGAGATCGCTCATCCCGGCGCGCTCGGAGGGCACGCCGCCGGCGGCGAACAGTCTCCGGACAGCCGCCACCCCCGTCACCGCGATCAGGCCCGCCGCCACCACGGCGCCCGGCCGCTGCTCGCCGGCGAGAAGCAGGACGCTCGGCGGAGCCGCGAGGGCCAGCCCCGCCGCGGAGGACGCGGCCACGATGTTGAGCGCGATCTGCCGGCCATCGACGACGCCTCGATCCTCGCCGCCGAAGCAGCCGCAATCGACACGGATGGCGCGCAGTCGCCACGAGGCGACCGCGAAGCCGCCGAAGAACACGGCGATGATCGCCGCGGACAGCCGGCTCGGCGCCGCCAGGGCCAGCGCCCCGCAGGCGAGCTCGGCGGCGGCCAGCAGGCGGATCCCCACCACGGGCCTGCGAACGCCGAGCGCGCGGGCCGCCCGGACGGCCTGCGCCCCGTCACGGACCTTGGCGGCTCCGGCCAGGGCCAGCACGAGCCCGAGCGCCCCCACCAGTCCGGCGCCGCCAACAGCGCTAACCCCCACCGGAGGACCTCGATCGATCCCGTCGTCTGCGCAGCCGGCTGCGGATCGCCGGATCGTATCCCACGCCCCCCACCGCGAGGAAATGTCCCACGCGGTCAGAGCAGCCGGCAGTAGAAATGGCCGGTGCCGACGGACGAGCCGGCCGAGCCGGCCGGGCGGTCGCCGTGCGTGTGCCCGCCCGCCGCGGCGGCCAGCGAGACCACCGCCAGGAGGATGGCACCCTGGCTCAGCACCGCGCCGGCGCGCGATCCGGACCGCGGCCGCGCGAGCGTCAGGGCGACGAGGACGATCGCCAGCGAGTCAGCCGCGCACAGCGCGTCGAGCACGCCGACCGGGTGGCGCGTCCTCGCCACCGCCCAGACGGCGATCAACAGCATGTTCAGCGCCACACCGCCCGCGAGCGTGCCGGACCAGCGACGTCTCATCCCAATGAGCCAGACCGCCTGCAGCAGGGACGCGGCCAGCAGCACCGCGGCCTGCCCGGGAAGGACGTCGAGCAGGGTGACTCCGCTGGTCGCCTGGATCGCAGCGAGGGCCGCTCCCAGCGCGGTCAGCGCGAGGCGTGCCTCGCCGGGCCGATCGGCCACCGGTCGCTCCGGTGTGCTGGGCGCCAGGTGCGCCAGGCCGAACGCGCCCAGGCCGTAGGCGTTCACGACGGCGCCTCGCTCGTGCGGCCGGCGAGCATCGGCGTTCTGTTCCAATCGCGAAACGTGCCGCGCGACAGCGCTTGGACGACCCACAGGAAGTAGACGCCCGCGGGCACGGCGATCCAGTCGATGACGCTCGTGTGCAGCGCCGGCCCGTAGCGCCCGGTGAGCGCGTAGTAGGCGTAGATGCCGTGCATGACCGCGCACGTCGGGAAAATGACGGTGAGCGCCAGCCCGGAGACCGACCACCCGCCGAGCGGCCGGCGGTTGGCGAGCTGGGTGCGAAGCAGGTAGTAGCCGATCGTGGCGTAGATCCCGACGAGCAGGACGTTGGGCGCGATGGCCAGGACGTGCTCGTCGCTGATCGCGCCGGTACGCAACAGGGCGGCGACGAGCGCGGTGAGGTAGACACCCGCCAGCGTCGGCAGCGCCAGCACCCAGAGCGGGCTGCCCTTGACGAAGCGGTCGCCGGCGCCGCCCGAGAACGCCTCCACGCGCAGGAGGAACCATGCGACCCCCGCCGGGAACCCGACGAGCACCGCGACCAGGTCGAGGGGCCCGCCGCGGCCGGCGGAGTTGAGCAGGTGCAACCCGTGAACCACGTGGTGCGGTCCACAGGTGAACGCCATCGCGATCCATGCGGCTCCGAAATGCGAGAAGCCCATGGTGCCCCATTGGCGGCGCATCTCGATGATCGTCATGGTGCCGTACTGGCAGTAGACCAACCCGAGGACGAGGTTCAGCACCGCCACCGCGGTGGTCACGGCCGGATCCTCGCCGGAATGCCGATCTGGCGCATGAACTCCCGGATCACCAGCGGGTCGCCCACGCCTGCGCGGACGCACGACGAGTAGCCGTCGAGCGTCAGCCGGTCGGCCGGTTCGGGCCGGCCGTAGAGATAGCCCTGGGCGAACTCGCAACCCAGACCGACGAGCTCGGCGTGGAGCGCCTCGGTCTCGACACCCTCGGCGATCACCGACATCTCGGTCTGCCGCGCCAGGTTGAGGATCGTGGAGACGATCGCATGGTCCTGGGCGTTGTCGATGATGCCGGCGATGAACGACCTGTCGATCTTGATGATGTCGAGCGGCAGGTGCTTGAGATAGGTCAGCGACGAGTGGCCGGTGCCGAAGTCGTCCATGGCGATGCGCACCCCCAGGGCCTTCAGCGGGGCGAGGGTCGGGGCAACGGCATCCGGGCGATTCATCATCTCGGTCTCGGTGATCTCCAGGCACAGGGACCCGGGCGGAAGCCCGGTGTCCTCCAGAGCCTGGCGGACCACGTCGACGAGGCCCACGTTGTCGAGCTGCCGGGTGGACACGTTGACGGTGATCCCCACGTCGTTCCCGGCGCGCCGCCAGGCCTGGGCCTGGGCGCAGGCCTGCTGGACGACCCAGGCACCGATCTGGACGATCAGACCGGTCTCCTCGGCGAGCGGGATGAACGCGGCGGGCGGCAGCAGGCCCCGCGTGGGGTGCTGCCAGCGCACGAGCGCCTCGCACCGCGTGATGCTCGTCTCGGGCAGCGCCACCACGGGCTGGTAGTGAAGGACCAGCTGGCCGAGGTCGATGGCGTGGCGCAGATCGTCCTCCGCCTGGACGCGAAGGGCGACCTCGGCCCGAGTCGCCTCGTCGAAGACCTCATAGCGCCCCCCGCCGCGGGCCTTGGCCCTGTACATGGCGATGTCCGCCTCGCGCAGGAGGGCCTCGGCGGTGGTGTCCGCCGAAGAGGTCATCCCGATACCGACGCTGGCGCCGATCGCCAGCTCGTCGCCGTCGATCGCGATGGGCCGCGCCAGGGCGGCCACGACGCGCTCGCCGACCAGCACGGTGTCCGTGGGGCTCGCGCCGTTCTCGACGAGCACCACGAACTCGTCGCCACCGAGGCGGGCGACCGTGTCGGCGCCGCGGACGGCGTCCTTCAGCGCCTGCGCGACCGCGCGCAGGAAACGGTCACCCACCTCGTGGCCGCGACCGTCGTTGATGACCTTGAACCCGTCAAGGTCGACGAACAGGACGCCGACGACCCCCGGGCGACGGCGCAGGCAGCTGAGCGCGTGGGTGACGCTGACCATGAACCCGGGCCGGTTGACCAGGCCGGTGAGCGGATCCTGGATCGCCTGCTGCTCCAGCGACCTGCGCTCGGTCACATCCCGGGCAACCGCGAACCAGGTGTCGTCGGCGAGTCGCGCGTTCCACTGCAGCCACCGGTACCCGTCGTCCTTACAGCGATAGCGGTTCTCGAAGGCGACGACCCCCGCTCCGGTGGTGCCGGCGGGACCGTTGAGCTCGAGCGTCCCGGCGAGATCGTCGGTGTGGACGAGGTCGACGGCCCGGGTGCCGATCAGCTCGGCCATCGACCAGCCGAGAGCCTGCTCCCACGAGGGGTTCAGCCGGCGGAAGCGGCCCTCTCGATCCAGGGTGGCGAGCAGGTCGGTCGACAGCTCGAAGAGCCGGGCGATGTGGGCGTCGGCGCCCATCATCGCCGGTCGAGACAGGATGGAAGTGCCGTCCGTCGTCACCCGGGCTCCATCGCCCTCGGCACCGCATCGCTGCATCGAACATCCGTCGAGCTTTACCCCGACGGGTGAAGGTCCAGCTCAGGCGATCGCCGCCACCTCGACCCAGCGGCGCTCCCTCCCGGCCGCGCGCACGGCGTCGAGGACCGCCTGCACGCGGAGCGCCTCGCCCAGCGAGGGGTCCGCCGGCGAGCCGTCACGGATGGAGGACCAGAAGTTGCGGGCGACGCGGGTGAAGGCGTCGCGAGAGCTCGCCTCCAGCGGGCCCTCGCATGCGAGCTCTGACCCGGCGGCCCCCGACCAGAGCCGGCGGTCCGCGTCGAGCCTGACCGTTCCGGCCGAGCCATGGACCTCCAGGACATCGCCGCGTTCGTGGTGAGCGGTGGCCACGAGGCTGACGAGCCCCAGGCCCCCACCGGAGAAGCGCATGAGGATGGCGTAGGCATCCTCGGCGGTCACGGGGCGAACGACGCCGTCGGAGTCGGTGCGAGACGGGACCCCGACCTCGGTCGCCGCCGCGACGGACTCGATGTCGCCGAAGGCCTCCAGCAGCAGGTCGATGTCGTGGACGCCATAGCCCTGCAGGCGGCCACCGCCCATCTCGGCATCCTGAACCCAGGTGAACGGGCGCGAGCCGGGCTCGGCATGGTCGCTGTGGACGAGCGAGACGAAGACCATCCGCGGTCGGCCGACGACCTCACGAACGCGCTCGACGAACTGCCTGCGCGCGACCTGAAAGCGGCGGCCGTAGTTCACCGCGCCGACGACGCCCGCCTCCGAGACGGCGGCCGCGATCCGGCGTGCCTCGGCGAGGTCGGTGGCCAGCGGCTTCTCGCAGAGGACGTGAAGCCCCCGCTGCGCTGCCGCGATAGACACCTCGGCATGCATGGTCACCGGCGTGGCGACGTGGACGGCCTCGAGCCCGGGCAGGCTGAGCAGCTCGTCGATGTCCGCGCTTCCCACCTCCACCCCGGCCTCCTCGGCCCACTCGCGCGCGCGCTCGGGGCGGCGCGACCACACCGCCACGGGCTCGAACTCGTCGAGCTCGGAGAACACCGGGAGCGCGACCTTCGCCCCGTAGCCCCCGCCGAAGACCGCGATCCTGACCGCTCTGCCCATGAGAGGCGGAGGTTAGGGAATGCGCCGGAGCATCGGCTCAGACCTCGATCTGCCCGCCCATGACCACGGTGCGATCGATGGGCAGCCCGAAGTACTCGACGGCGTTGGCCGAGTTGCGTGAGAGCGCGACGAACAGGCGCTTGCGCCACATGCGCATGCCGGGCCCGCGCGTCGGCAGGATCGTCATGCGCGACAGGAAGTACGAGCACGTCTCGGTGTCCACCGGGCATTCCAGGCCCTGTTCGACGGCCAGGCGGAGTGTGGCCGGGATGTTGGGCCTGTCCTGAAATCCGAAGCGGGCGGTGACGTGCGTGATCCCGTCGTCGCCGTAGCCCAGGTCGTCGACCTTGATTCTCTCGTTCTCGGCGATGTGGGGCGCGGTTCCGGTCTCGATCGAGACGATCACGGCGCTCTCGTGCAGCGTGTGGTTGTGCTCGACGTTGGCCCGCATCGCCAGCGGGGTCGTCTCCTTGTTGGCGTTGAGGAAGATCGCCGTGCCGGGCACACGGAACACCGGCGGGTCCATTGCGTGGACCTCCTGCACGAACTCCCGGAGCGGGCCCTCCTGCTCGGTCCGGTTGCGGGTCACGATCTGGCGTCCGCGCTGCCAGGTGACCAGCACGGTGAACACTGCGAGGGCGATGGTGAGCGGGAACCAGCCGCCGTGCAGCACCTTGCGCAGGTTGGCCGAGAGGAAGGCGAGGTCGACGCTGAGGAACAGCGCGGCGCCCGCCAGCACGAGCCACAGGGGCCGCTTCCACTGGGTGCGCACCACGACGAAGAACAGGATCGTGTCGATGGCCAGTGTGCCGGTGACCGCGATGCCGTAGGCCGAGGCGAGGTGCGAGGAGGATCCGAACCCCACGACGAGCGCGACGACCGCCGCGAAGATCCCCCAGTTGACGGCGGGCAGGTACACCTGACCGACCTCGTGCTCGGACGTGTGGCGGATCGTCAAGCGCGGCAGGAACCCGAGCTGCACGGCCTGGCGCGTGACGGAGAACGCGCCGGAGATCACGGCCTGCGAGGCGATCACCGTGGCCACGGTGGCCAGCAGCACCATCGGGATGCGGCTCCAGTGAGGGAAGAGGAGAAAGAAGGGGTTGGCGATGGCCCGGGGCGAGTCGAGGATCAGCGACCCCTGACCCATGTAGTTCAGCGTCAGCGCGGGGAACACCAGCAGGAACCAAGCACGGCGGATCGGCGGGCGGCCGAAGTGGCCCATGTCGGCGTAGAGCGCCTCGGCGCCGGTGACGGCCAGCACGACGGACGCGAGCGCGATGAACGCCACGCCCCCGTGGTCGACGAAGAAGGTGATGCCGTAGGACGGCGACAGCGCCTTGAGGATTTCGGGATGCTTGGCGACCTGGCGAACGCCAGCGAGCGCCAGGACCGCGAACCACACCGCCATCACGGGGCCGAAGAGCCGCCCGATCGCTCCCGTGCCGAAGCGCTGTATGGCGAACAGCGCGGTGAGCACCACGAGCGTGATCTCCAGCACGAGGTGCTCGAGGCTCGGCGCCGCGACCTTCAGGCCCTCCACCGCCGAGAGCACCGAGATCGCGGGCGTGATCATGCCGTCGCCGTAGAACAGCGACGCTCCGAAGATTCCCAGGGCCACCAGCGCGGCCTTTCCGATCGTCCCCGTGAGACGGACGCGCTGCAGGCGGGCGATGAGCGCCATGATCCCGCCCTCGCCATCGTTGTCGGCGCGCATGATGAACGTGACGTACTTCACCGACACGATGCTCGTGACGGCCCAGATGATGAGCGAGATCACCCCGTAGACGGTGGCCTGGTCGGGCCGCACGACGTGATCGTCGGCCGAGAAGATCGTCTGCACGGCGTACAGCGGGCTGGTGCCGATGTCGCCGAAGACGACGCCGAGCGCGCCCAGGGTCAGAGCCGCCATCCCCGCCCGGCCGGGAACCGCCGCCTTCGTGCCGTCGTGCCGCGAGGAGCCGGCCCGTCCCCCCGTCGCCCCCCGCTCCACGATGGTCAGCCGCTCCGGCGCAGCCGGCCTACGCGGCAGGCTGGACCGGCTCGGCCTCGCTCCGGCCGGTGGGCAGCACCATCCGGTTCCGCGCCGCCTCGCGGCTCATCGGGCGCTTGCCCCACCGCGTGCTGTCGGCGTAGTCGAGGATCGCGGGCAGGTAGTCCGCCGTCGTTGCCGCACGAGCGACCGCGCCGGCGCGCGTGTCGTCGAAGGTGACCTGCACGTTGAAGTAGGGCGCGAACACGGCGGCCGGGTGATCGGGGTCATGGTCGACGGGCGAGCACAGGCTGGGCCCGGGGCGGCCGAGGATCTCGCTGGCCTGGCCGATGAGCTCGCGCACGCGCATCGCGCGGTCACCCGAGACGGCGTTGAGCGTTCCGCTGGCGCCGGGATCCATCGCGGCGTGCAGCATCAGGTCGGTGACATGGTCGACCGGCACGATGTCGACGATCCCCTCGGGATCGGCCGGGACCTCGTCGAGCAGACCGCGCGCGAACGCCTGCAGCGGCCAGTAGACGACGTTGAACGCCGACGTCCAGCCGCTGTCGGACTCGCCCACGACGATGCTCGGCCGCACGACCACGGCCGGCAGGTCGGCGGCGTCCGCGAGCAGTCGCTCGGCCTCGGCTTTCGTGAGTTCGTAGGTGTTGCGAAACGTCTGGCCGACGTCGAGGTCGTCCTCGCGGAAGCGACCGCGGTGCTCGCCCGACACGTAGGCGGTCGACACGTGGACGAGGCGTTCGAGGTGGGGCAGCTCGCGCGCGAGGTCGAGCACGGACTGCGTGCCGGCGACGTTGATGGCGCGGGCCTCGTCGATGGGCAGCGTGAACGAGATCGATGCTGCGCAGTGGACGATGCGGTCGACGGTGGCAAGCAGGTCGCGCCGGTCGGCGCCGGCGAGGCCCAGACCGGGGACGGTGAGGTCTGCCGGTATGGCGCGCAGCCGGCCCGCCGAGGCGGGTGCGTCGTCGTAGAGGTGCTCGAGGACCTCGTCGACGCGCGCGGCCGCGCCGGCGCCGTCCGCCGCCCGCACGGGCAGCACGAGGTCGGGCCCGTCCTCGTCCTCGAGCAGACGCGCGATGAGCGACATGCCGAGAAAGCCGGTGCCGCCGGTCAGCAGGATGGTGTCGCTCATGCGATCGGTGCTCCCATGGCGTGGTAGCCGCCGTCGACGTGGATGATCTCGCCGGTCACGCCGCGCGAGAGCTCGGAGAGCAGGTAGCACACGGTGCCGGCCACGGGGCCGGGGTCGGTCGCGTCCCAACCGAGCGGCGCGGTGGTCTTCCAGTTGGCGGCCAGCCCCTCGAAGCCGGGAATGCCCCCGGCGGCGGGTGTCTCGATCGGGCCGGCGGAGACGAGGTTAACCCGCACGCCGCGTGGCCCGCAGTCGCGCGCGAGGTAACGGGACACCGCCTCCAGCCCCGCCTTGGCCACGCCCATCCAGTCATAGACCGGCCAGGCGACCCGCGCGTCGAAGTCGAGGCCGACGACGCTGCCGCCGCCCTCGGCGCGCTCGAGCAACGGGAGCAGCGCGACGGTCAGCCCGCGCAGCGAGACGGCGCTGGTCTCGAAGGCGGTCAGCGCGCTGGAGGTCGGAGCGTCCAGGAAGCCGCCGCCGAGCGCGTCGGCCGGAGCGAACGCGATCGCGTGCAGGACACCGTCGAGCGACTCCCAGCGCTCGCCGAGGTCGGCGGCGACCCGTTCGAGGTCCTCGGGGCTGTTGACGTCGAGCTCGAGGACGTCGACGGGGTCGTCAAGACGCTTCGCCGCGCGCTCGGTCATCCGCTTGGCCCGGCCGAAGCCGGTCAGCACGATCTCCGCGCCGGCCTCCTGGGCCTGCCGGGCGACCTCGAAGGCGATCGAGTCGTGCGTCAGGACACCGGTGATGAGCAGCCGCTTTCCCGCGAGCATCTAGAGCGGGAGCGGCACGGAGCCGTTGTCGACGGGCGTGGACGAGTCGGCGGCCGGTTCCGAGTCGCGTCGCCACAGCACCTCGACGCGGGCGCGGCAGACGAGCTTGTCGTCCTGGTTGACGACCTTCCAGGCCCAGGCGACCAGGCCGGTCGTGTCGTCGAGCTCGCGCAGCTCGGCGACCTTGCCGGCCACGTGGATGGTGTCGCCGAACCGCACCGGACGCTTGAACGTCGCGTCGGAGATCCGTCGCAGCGCCACCACGCGGTCGGGGTCGAACGGCACGAGACCGACCGCGAAGCTGACGATCAGCATGCCGTGGGCGATGCGTTCGCCGAAGGCGCTCGACGCCGCCCATTCGGCATCGGCGTGCTGGGGATGTGAGTCGCCAGTCAGCGCCGTGAAGGCGACGACGTCGGCTTCGGTGACGGTGCGGCCGCGACTGACGAAGTCGTGGCCGACGTCGAGTGACTCGAACGGCGCGGAGAAGTTCACAGGGGGATGTTTCCTGACGGCCGCGTGGGCCGGGTTGCGGTTTCCAGGCTCCTCAGGATGGCCGTGATGCGCTCGCGCGTCTCGGACGGAGGGATGATCTCGTCGACGTGGCCGTCGGCCACCGCAGCGGTCGCGGTCAGATGCTCGGCGGCGTACTCACGGCCGAGACGCGCGCGCTCCTTAGCCGGATCGTCCGCGGCGTCGATGGCGCGCTTGCTGACGATGCCGACCGCCTGCTGGGCGCCCATGACGCCGATCTCGGCGCGCGGCCAAGCGAAGACCATGTCGGCGCCGAGCTCCTTGGCGTTCATCGCGATGAACGCGCCGCCGAACGCCTTGCGCAGGATCACGGTCACCCGCGGCACGGTGGCTTCGGAGAACGCGTGGACGAGCTTGGCCCCATGGCGGATCACACCCGCCTGCTCCTGGCGCGTACCCGGCATGAAACCCGGCGTGTCGACGAGCACCACGAGCGGCAGGCCGAACAGGTTGCAGGTGCGCACGAACTTCGCCGCCTTCTGGGCGGCCTCCGCGTTGAGGACCCCTCCCAGGTACCGCGGCTGGTTGGCGACGATGCCGACGGGCCGGCCGTCGATCCGCGCGAGCGCGCAGACGATGTTGCGAGCCCAGCGCGGCGAGACCTCGAGCAGCCGGCCGCCGTCGACCAGCGTCGCGGCGACCTCACGCACGTCGTAGACCTTGCGGTCCTCCGCCGGAACCACCGCGTCGGGGAGCCGGTCGGGTGCGGCCACGCCTGGCCAGCGCTGCGGAGCGACGGTGTTGTGCTGCGGCAGGAGGTCGAGCAGATCGCGCGCGAGCAGCGCGGCATCCACCTCGGTCGGCGCGGTCATGTGACAGACGCCGTTGCGCTCGTGGATCGCCGGACCCCCTAGCTCCTCACCGCTGACGTCCTCCCCCATGACCTCGGCGACGATGCCCGGCCCGGTGAGGAACATGCTCGAGTGGTCGGTCATGATCACGAAGTCGGTGAGCGCCGGGGCGTAGGAACCGCCTCCGGCGCAGGCGCCGCAGATCACCGAGATCTGGGGTACCACTCCGGAGAGCGCGACGTGCTCGCGGAAGATGCGGCCGTAGCCCGAAAGCCCTTCGAGCCCCTCCTGCATGCGGGCACCGGCCGACTCGATGAAGCCGACCACCGGCACCCGTGCCCGACCGGCCAGCCGCAGCACGCGGACGACGGTGTCGGCGTGGGCCTGGCCGAGCGAGCCGCCGGCGAACGTCCGGTCCTGGGCGTAGCAGAAGATGGGGCGGCCGTCGACGCGCCCGGAAGCGCCGAGGATGCCGTCGCCGTCGCGGGCCTTGTCGCCCATGCGGCGCGAGCGGACCTGCGTGCGCAGCAACTGCAGCGAGCCCGGATCGCACAGCGCCTCGAGGCGCTCGAGGGCGCTGAGGCGCTCGTCCGGGCGTTCGACGAGCGCGAGGGTCATACGGCCTCCAGTACCAGTACCGCGTTGTGGCCGCCGAAGCCGAGGGAGTTCGACAGGCCGATCGCCGGGTCGCCCTCCGGCACGTCGAGCCCGCGGGAGCTGCCGGGCACGTAGTCGAGGTCCAGGCCCTCCTCGGGCTCTTCGAGACCAAGCGTGGGCGCGACGATCCGCTCGCGCAGCGTGAGGATCGTGGCGATCGCTTCGACGGCGCCCGCCGCGCCGAGCAGGTGGCCGATGGCCGACTTGGTCGAGGAGATCGGGACGTGGGAGGCATGATCGCCGAACGCGGTCTTGATCGCCACGGTCTCGGCGCGATCGTTGAGCTGCGTCGAGGTCCCGTGCGCGTTGACGTAGGACACGGCGTCGGCGGTCAGGCCGGCGTCGTCGAGGGCGGCGGTCATCGCCGCCGCCGCGCCCGCGCCGTCGGCCCTGGGCGCGGTCAGGTGGTGGGCGTCGCACGTCGCTCCCACACCCCGGACGACGGCCAGGATGTCGGCTCCGCGGGCGCGCGCCTTCTCGCCGTCCTCGAGCACGAGCACCCCGGCACCCTCGCCCATCACGAACCCGTCACGGCGCGCGTCGAACGGCCGGCTCACGCCGGTCGTCGAGATCGCGTCGAGCGCCGCGAAGGCGGCGCGCGCCAGGGGTGTCAGGGCCGCCTCGGCGCCGCCGGTGACGACGGCGTCGGCGTCGCCGCACTGGATCGCGCGGGTAGCGGTCGCGATCGCGTTGGCTCCCGCGGCGCACGCCGACACGATGCCGAACACCGGCCCGCGCAGGTCGTGGCGCATGGCGATGGCAGCCGCGCCGGCGTTGCTCATCATGAGGGGCACCGCGAGCGGCGCCACCTTGCCCGGGCCCTGGTCGTGCAGGACGCCGACATTGGTCTCCAGCGTGTCGATGCCGCCGACGCCGGTGCCGACGATGCAGCCGATCCGGTGCGCGTCATAGGGCGCCCCGTCGGCCCAGCCGGCCTCTTCGATCGCCTCGCCGGCGGCCGCGAGCCCGAGCTGGGTGAAGCGATCGGCGCGCCGCGCCTCCTTCCGCGAGAAGAACGCCAGCGGGTCGAAGTCGGCACACGGAGCCTCGCCGTCCTGGATGGCGACCTCACCGGCCGCCCAGCGCGCGTGCAGTGTCCGAGCGCCGACCCCCAGCGGGGTGACGGCGCCGATGCCGGTGACGACGACCTCGCGCATGATTATGCGCGCGCCGCGATCAGGTCGATGACGTCGCCGACGGTCTTGAGCTGCTCGACGTCGCCGCTCTTGATGGCCACGCCGAACTCGTCCTCGACGATCTGGGCGAGCTCCGCGAGGTCGAGGGAGTCGACATCGAGGGCCTCGAAGCCGGCGTCACGCTTGATATCGGCCTTCTCGGCGCCGAACTCCTCGAGCGCGGAGTAGACGACCTCTTCGATGCGGGCGGTATCTGTGTCAGTGGACATGCGTTGCTGCTCCTTTGGTTAGGCGGCCAGGCCGCCGTCGACGTACAGGGTGGTGCCGGTCACATAGCCGGCCTCTTCGGAGGCCAGGAACCGCACGCAGGCGGCGACCTCCTCGGGTCGGCCGGCCCGCCGGGCGGGCACGGCGTCCTTGACGGCCGCGGGAACGTCGGCGGTCATCTCGGTCTGGATGAATCCCGGCGCCACCGCGTTGACGGTCACGCCCTTGCGCGCCACCTCGGCGGCGACGGTCTTGGTCAGGCCGATGAGGCCGGCCTTCGAAGCTGCGTAGTTCGCCTGCCCCACGTTCGCACGCGGTCCGACGACGGAGGCGATGTTCACGACGCGGCCGAAGCGGGCGCGCAGCATGCCGCGCAGCGCCTGGCGGGTCAGCCGGAAGGCGGCGGTCAGGTTGGTCTCCAGGACGAGGTCCCAGTCGTCGTCGTCGATCGACAGCGCGAGGTTGTCGGCGCGAACGCCGGCGTTGTTGACGAGCGCGAGCACGGGGCCGATCTGCTCCTCGATCTCGGCGAATGCTTTGTTGCAGGCGGCGGTGTCCGTCACGTCTCCGCTGACCGCCAGCGCGGTACCTCCGCTCGCGATGACCTCGGCGGCGGTCGCCTCCGCGGCCTCGCGGCCGCCGCGGTAGAGCACGGCAACGCCCCAGCCGTCGGCGGCCAGCGCCTTGACCGACGCGGCGCCGATCCCCCGGCCACCGCCGGTGACCAGCGCGCAGGCCCCATCGGGCCGGGCGCTCATGCGCTGCCCCATTCGACGACCGTCGCGCCCCAGGTGAAGCCGGCGCCCACCGCGCCGAGCAGCACCTGGGAACCGGGCTCCAGGAGCCCGTCGCGCGAGGCCTCGGCCAGCGCGAGCGGAATGCTCGCGGCCGACGTGTTGCCCATCTCGGCGATCACGTCGAGCACACGATCGGCGGGGGCTCCGAGCGCCTCGGCCACCGCGGTCAGGATCCGCCGGTTGGCCTGGTGGTAGACGAAGAGGTCGATGTCGCTGAGCTCGAGCCCGGCCAGCGTGACGGCCTCGCGGGTGCAGGCGACCAGCGACGAGACGGCCAGCCTGAACGTCTCGTGGCCGTCCATGCGTATGAGCTGCTCGGTGTGATCGGCGCGCAGGAAGGGCGCAGCCGTGCCGTCGGCGCCGAGGACAACCGGTCCCACGCGCCCGTGATCGCCGGCGCTGAGCACGACCGCGCCGGCGCCGTCGCCGAACAGCCCGGCGGTGCGCTTGTCGGTTTGGTCGACGAAGCGCGACAGGATCTCCGCGCCGATCACGAGCACGCGCTCGGCGCGCCCGACCTCGATCATGCTCGCGCCGAGCGCGAGCGCGCTGACGAAACCGGTGCACGCTGCGCCGATGTCGATGGCGCCGGCCCGCGTCGCGCCGAGCACATGGGCGACCTGCGGTGCGGTGTTGGGCGTGAGCTCGTCGGGGCTGATCGTGGCGACGAGCACCAGGTCGAGCTGCTCGGCGGCGATGCCGGCCGCGACCAGTGCTGCGCTTCCGGCCTCGGCGGCGAGATCGACGACGCGATCGCCGGGCGCGGCCCGGCGACGATTGCGAATACCTGTGCGCCGCTCGATCCACGTCTCGTCCACGCCGATTCCGGGCGCGATCTCGGCGTTGGAGACCACCTGCTGCGGGAGCGCGGCCGCCAGGCCGCAGATCCCGGCGGTGCGCAGGCGCAGATCGGCGGCGGGCACGGTGGCGGCGGTGGTGGTGGCGACAGGGTCAGACAGCGACGACATGGCCCTCCCGCTCCACGACGTTGCGCTTGACCAGGCGGGCGAGGACCTGGCCCGGGCCGACGTCGACGAACTCCGTCGCACCGAGCTCGACGAGCGAGGCCATGGTCTCCCGCCAGCGGACCGGTGAGACGATGGCGCGCGAGAGCTCGGCGGGTAAGTCGGTGAACTGCGAGGTCGTGAAGCACGAGACGACCGGGACGCTGGGCCGCGACATCGGCGTCTCCTCGAGCGCGCGCCGGAAGGGCAGCTCGGCCGGGCCCATGTCGGGAGAGTGGAAGGCGCCGGCGACATCGAGCTCCATCGTGCGAAGCCCGGCCTCGCGTGCGGCGGCGACGAGCTCGGCCAGGGCCTCGCCGTTGCCCGACACGACGATCTGGCCCGGGGCGTTGTCGTTGGCCACGGCCACTCCATAGCGTTGGGCGAGCTCGGCCGCCGCGTCGGGCTCCACTCCGAGCAGCGCGACCATCCCGCCGCCGGGATGCTGCTCGGCGGCGTCGGCCATGAGCTGAGCGCGCAGAACGACGAGCCTCAGCCCGTCTTCGACTGCCAGCGCACCGGCCGCGGCCAGGGCCGAGAACTCTCCGAGTGAATGGCCCGCCATCGCGCAGATGCCGTCGAGTGCGGGCTCCTGGTCGCGCCACGCCGCCATGCTGGCGACGAAGATCGCCGGCTGCGCGAAGCGCGTGCTGTCGGCCGCGCTCGCGAAGGGGTCTTCTCCCACCAGCTCGGTGGCCTGGTCGACGAGATCGGGCCACAGGGCCTGTGCCTGCTCGGCGGCGTCGGGCGTGAGGCAGCCCTGGCCGGGAAAGAGGATGGCGGTGGAGCTCATGCCTTCACCTTGCGCGATAAGCCGGGGATCTAGGCCGATGGGCGCCACGGACCCGACACTCGGGGGGGTCAGCGGGGCTGGATGGGGGGTCAGTCGAGCAGACCGAGGCGCTGCGCGCGCTGCACCGCCTCCGTGCGGTTGCGTACGTCGAGCTTCTTGTACAGCGCGCTCGTGTGCTCCTTGACCGTGTGGGGAGAGAGGTACAGCGAGCCCGCGATCTCGCCGTTCGTCGCACCCGAGGCCATGAGCTCGAGGACCTGGCGCTCCCGCTCGGTCAGCGTGCTGGCCGGCTTCTGCGGCTCGGGCTGGAACACCGTCATCCCGCGGCTGACCATCCGGACGGCCTGGACGATGTCGGTGCTCGGCCAGTCCTTCGAGACGAACCCCGACGCGCCGGCGGCGCGCGCGGCGCTCATCGACAAACGCCCGGCACCGGAGATGAACAACACCTCGGGCGCCGGATCCTCGCGGCGGACGAGCTCACAGATCTCAGGGCCGGACTCGTCGCCGACGAACAGGTCGACGAGCGCAACGTGCGGCTTGAAGCGCCGCGTCAGCGCCAGGGCCTCATCGCCGGTGCGTGCGCTCAGACACCGCTCCACCCAGTCCTGCTGGGTGAACAGCAGCCGGAAGCCCCAGTGCACGACATCGTGGTCGTCGACCACCAGGACCCGCAGTCGCTGCTCGGACGGCGCTTCAGCCGGGCTCATCGACAGGAACGACCAGACGGACTCTCCAGACCCCGGGCTCGCGTTCGCCGAACTCGATGAAGCCTCCGGCCTGCAACGCCTCGAAGGCGGCCAGCCGCAGCCCCATCCCCGTGGAGCCCGTGACCTGCGCGATGCCGTCGTTGGAGACCTCGAGGATGAACGCGTCGCCCTCGCGGCCCACCCACACCGAAACCCGGCTCGGGGAGGCGTGCTTGTGCGCATTGCGGATGGACTCGATCAGGACCGATTGCGCCAGCGGCTCCAGGTGCGCCGGCACGGTGAGGTCGGACTCCGGGTCGACCGCAATGCACAGGTCCGGATGCAGGGCGACGAGCCGGCCGACCTCTTCGGCGAGCGTCACGGCGGTCGGGCGCGAAGTGCGGCCGAGGGGCCGCTGCACGACGGTGCGCAGATCGGCCAGCGCGCCCTGGATCTCGGCCGCGGCGCGCCGCCGCGCCGCGGGCGGGAAGTCCCCACCCGCGTCGAGCGCCAGCGACACGCCGAACAACCGCTGCACCACCCCGTCGTGGACCTCGCGCGCGAGATCGATCCGCTGCTGCAGCTCGCGCGCCCGCTCGCCCTCGAACGTCGCGATCCGGGCCATCGCCGCCAGCGCGGCGGACTTGCCCAGGAGCCACAGGAGGTCGCGCTGGGGTTGCGAGATGTCGCGCGTGTCGACCCGGTCGCAGAGGACGACGCCGATCCAGCGTCCTGATGCCGCGAGCGGGATGCAGAACAGCCTTCCCTCTCCCAGCACCGACAGGTACTCCCCGGTCGGCAGATCGTCCTGGTAGGGGGGCACCGCGTCGACGACGCGATCGGCCTCCAGCGCGCGCCGGGCGATGGGCGCCGACTCGACGGTGACGTGCACGTCCTCGAACACCGCGAGGTCGAGTCCATGCGCACCGGCGGCGCGCACCCGTCGCGCCGCCTCGTCATAGCGAAACAGGACCGCGCGTTCCATCGAGCTCAACCGGCAGATGACCTCGCACAGTCGGCTGTAGAAGTGGTCGCGGCTGGCGCCGGCGTCAGCCTCGGCCAACACCTCGACGAACGCGTCGAGCGCGGGAACGGGAAGCCTGGGTTGATCTACGTCGGCGGCCATGGGGTCGGTCAAGCAATCTAGGCCAACGCCGCTGCACGGCGCATCCTGGGCGATGCCGACCCCCACGGCGGGGTGGGTCTACCGGCATTAGGGTCCCGGCGATGACCCACCCCAACTCGTTGGTGATCGAACGGTTCTACGGCGCCTTCGCCGACGGCGACGGCAGGGCGATGGCCGCCTGTTACGCGCCCGAGGTCCACTTCCGTGACCCGGTCTTCCCCGACCTGCGCGGGCCCACGGCGGGAGCCATGTGGACCATGCTCACCGAGGGTCCCGGCGAGCTTCGGGTTCGCAGACGGCCTGATCGTCGACCACCACGACGAGTTCAGCTTTCATCGGTGGGCCCGCCAGGCACTCGGCCCGGTCGGACTCGCGCTCGGGTGGACGCCGATCCTGCGCTCGGCGGTCAGACGGAAGGCCGGCGCCCGCCTGCAGGAGTTCGTCGCTGCCCACGGCGAGAGCGCGTGACGCGAGTCGGCGGGTAGCCTCGCCGGCCATGGCTCGCGTCGATGTCATCCACTTCACCGACCCCGGCTGCCCGTGGGCGTACTCGGCGAGTCCCGCCCTCGCGGTGCTGCGCTGGCGCTACGGCGATCAGCTGCAATGGCGCCTGGTGACGATCGGGCTGACCGAGACGGGCGAGCAGTACGAGGCGCGCGGTTACAAGCCCGTGCGCTCCGCAATCGGGCACATGGGCTTCCGACGCTTCGGGATGCCCCTGGGGCCCACCGTGCGCATGCGCCTGATGGGTACGGCGCGAGGCTGCCGCGCGATCGTGGCCACGCGTCTGCTCGCGCCCGACCGAGAGGAGGCCGTCTTCCGGGCGCTGCAGTTCGGCTGGTTTACGACCGATGCGCTCATGGACACCGTGGCGGGTATCGAGGCCGCGCTGCAACGTGTCGGGGGCCTCGACCCGGGCGCCATCCTCAGCGCCATCGAGTCCGACGCGGTCACCGACGCCTACGAGGCCGATCGTGTCGAGGCCCGCACGGCAGCCGGGACACCGACCGAAGCGCAGGGCAAGGCGGCGGCCACGGACGGACCCGTCCGCTACACGGCCCCCTCGCTGGTCCTGCGCCAGGGTGAGCGGTGCCTGGAGGCCGGGGGGTTTCAGCCGCTCGAGGCCTACGACGTCGCGCTGGCCAACATCGACACCTCACTCGAGCGCCGCCCCCCGGCCGAGACCGCAGTCGAAGCGCTGGGCCCGTTTCCCGACGGGCTGAGCACCCAGGAGGTCGCGGCGATCCTCACCCCCGATCTGAGGGTTGTCGACCGGGAGCGTGCGGAGAGAGCTGTTCGCGGCGGTGGGCGACGGGCTGGTGAAGCGCGAGTCGCTGGGCGACGACGCCCTGTGGCGTACCGCCTAGTCTGACGGCCCGTTTCCCGGGCACGCCTTTGCAGCTCCCGGACGCCGAATAACCTCCGCGCGGTGCGCATAGTGACCTACGCGAGGGGTGGAGCACCGCCCGCCGTCGGCCGGATCGAGGGCGATGAGGTGCTCGAGCTCGTCGCGCCGGACATGCTCGCGTGGTTGCGCCGGGAGGGACGGGAGGCCGCGGGGCCGCGCCACCCGCTCGATGGGATCAGGCTGCTCGCTCCCGTTCCCACGCCCCCCAGCGTGCGGGACTTCTTCGCCTTCGAGGACCATGTCGCCGCGGGATGGCGGCTACGCGGCGCTGAGATCCCGCCGGCCTGGTACGACGCGCCGGTCTTCTACTTCTCCAACCCGGCCTCGGTCCACGGGCCGAACGAGTCGGTGAGCAAACCCGCCGCCACGCAGCTGCTCGACTTCGAGCTCGAGGTGGCGGCGGTGCTGGGGGCCGACGCCGAGATCGCCGGGTTCACTTTGTTGAACGACTGGAGCGCGCGTGACGTCCAGCGCCGGGAGATGACCGTCGGTCTCGGTCCGGCCAAGGGCAAGGACTTCGCGATCTCGCTCGGGCCCTGGCTCGTGACCCCGGACGAGCTGAACCTGCACGAGGGCCGCCTGGACACGGAGGCCACCGTCACCGTCAACGGTGAGGAGCTCACCCGCACGAACGCCGTCGAGATGCACTGGACCTGGGAGCAGATGATCGCTCACGCGGGCGGCGACACGCGCCTGCGCCCCGGGGATGTGATCGGCTCGGGCACGCTGAACCGCGGCTGCCTGCTCGAGCTCGGTCCGCTGCCGGGTACGGAGCGCTTTCTCGACGCCGGTGACGTCGTCGAGCTCGCTGCCGACGGACTCGGCAGGCTGTGCACGCCGATCGTCTGAGCGCGCCGTGAAAGTCGCGCGTTTCGTGACGTATCGCCCCTCCTGGGACGCAATTCGGCCGCCAGACTTGGCGCGTGGGCTATCGAACATGCGCATGGGGTCGGCTGGAGGGCCCGGCCCTGGCGGCGCGCCATTGGGTCGTCTCGATCGAGGAGCTCAGGGCGGCCGGCCTCAGCGAGCGTCAGGTCATCGAACGGGTGGCGAGCGGCGTGCTGTACCGCCGGTTTCGCGGCGTCTATGCGGTCGGCCGCCCGCACCTGAGCTTCGAGGGGCATTGCCGGGCGGCCACCCTGGCTTGCGGTGACGGCTCGGCGGTGAGCCACATCTCCGCGGCTCGCCTATGGGGCATCAGGCAATCCACCGGGCTGATCCATGTCTCGGTTGCGCGCGGGCGCAAGGGCCCTCCCGGCCTCGCGGTGCATCGCCCGCGGTCCCTGCCCCTGGCCGACATGTGCGAGAGGCATGGCATCTCGGTCACCACGGTGGCCAGAACCCTGCTCGACATGTCCCCGGGCCAATCGCTGGAGACTGTTGGGAAGTGGATCCATGAGGCCGGGGTCCAGCGCGCGCTGGACTGCCGTGAGGTCCACGCCGTGCTCGAGCGCCACCGGCACCATCGAGGGCGCGGAGTGCTGGAGGCGGCATTGGCTGCGGAGGTCGCGCCCGAGACCCGGTCCGAGCTGGAGGAGCTCTTTCTCGCCATCTGCGGGCGCGCCGGGGTGCCACGCCCGCGCGTGAATGAGTGCTTCTGGTCCGGTGAGGCGCTCGAGGAGGTCGACTTCTGCTGGCCCGATCGCCGTGTGATCGTCGAGGTCGATGGGGGGCGCTACCACGCCTCACGCTGGCGCCGACGCCGCGACGCCGCCAAGGACGAGCGATTCCGCACGGTCGGCTGGACCGTCCGGCGCTTTCCTGAGGTCGACATCGCGGTGGACCCGGCGGCCGTCGCCGAGCAAACCCGGCGTCTCGCCGGCCGTGGGCTATCGAACCTGCGCGATACGCAGGTTCGATAGCCCACGGGCTACGACGCGAGGGCCAGCTCGCGGCGGTCGCTCGTCCACTCGCCGCCCACCTCGGTGAGGATCTCGAGCGCCGCCTGCTTGGCCGGCGAGCAGAAGCCGCCCATGGTGGTGATCGCCGAGATCCGCCGCACGGGTGCCTTGGGCCCGAGCGAGCGCACCACCACATCGCTGCGCACGTTGGTCAGGGCGAGGTCGGGGATGAGCGATACGCCCATGCCGGCGGCGATGAAGCCCTGGATCGCGTTGTAGTCGTCGGACTGGAAGGCGATGCGCGGCTCGAACCCGGCCGCGTTGCACGCCCGCACGAGGATCTGGCTGTCGGGGCAGCTGGCGTCCGCCGAGCCCAGAATCCACGCCTCGTCGGCGAGATCGTGCATGCGGATGGTGCGCCGGGCGGCCTGCGGATGGCCCGCCGGGACCACGAGGTACATCGGATCGTCGATCAGATGCGTGCGCTCGATGCCATCGTCGCCGGGCTTGGCCCAGCTGGTCTCGATCGTCAGGCCCACGTCGGCCTCGCCCGCCCGCAGCGCGTCGACGGCCTCATCGGGCTCGGCGGGCGCGAGCGTCACCTCCACGGCCGGATGGCGCTCCCGAAAGCGAGCGACGGCCTCGGGCATGAGAGATGCGCCCGCGCTGGGAAACGCGACGAGGCGCAGACGGCCACCGCGCAGGCCGGCCATCGCCTCGAGCTCTGCCTCGGCGTCGGCCAGCCCGCGGAGGATGACGTCGGCATGACGGAGCAGGACACGGCCGGCATCGGTGGGGTGCACCCCCCGTGCGCTGCGCTCGACGAGCTGAACCCCCGCCTCGCGCTCGAGCGCGGCGATCTGCTGTGAGACCGCGGACTGCGTGTAGGCCAGCGACTCCGCCGCGGCAGAGAAGGAACCCTTCGCGGCCACCTCTTTGAGAACCCTGAGACGTCGGACATCGAGCATAAGGACAGCTTATCACTCATACCGCAAACCATCATTTGATCTTTTGTCGTTCCGGCCCGACAATGGTGCCATCCCAAACGTTCAACCGCTGAGATCCACTCAGCACCCAAGGAGGCCGAAGATGAATACCAAGCTTCACGAGATGGTCCTCCGCGCGGACCGTCCCACGGACGAGCTGATCCTGCGGCGCCTCGCGGCGCTCGATTCGACGCGACCGATCAGGGGCCGGGCGCTGGTCGCCGAGGTCGAGGGCCGAACGGTCGCCGCCGTGGGGATCACCGATGGTCGTATCGTCGCCGATCCCTTCGAGCACACCGCCGAGGTGGTCGAGCTCCTGAAGAT
>JBBPZE010000067.1:0-4490 GCA_038199185.1 Solirubrobacterales bacterium | reverse complement strand
CTCAGGGCCATCGAAGCGCCAGGCCAACGGCGTCCGGGACGGACGGCGAACGAGGAGTGGCTCTTCTTGGGCGGCGCTGGTCCCAGCCAGTGGTTGCAGGTCGTCGTAGCCTATAGGGCGAGCGCGGCTGGATCGTGACCGCCTTCGCGCGAAGAAGAGGCCCATGACCGTGACCATCGGCAGCACCACCTTCGACCGCGTTCGCTACGACGGCGAGGGCGACGTGCTCTACCTCCACCGGGCCGACCCGGCGAAGGCCGTCGAGTTCGATGCGAGCCCCGAAGGCCACCACCTTCGCTTCGACGCCGCAGGCCACCTGATCGGCGTCACGCTCCTCAATGCGAAGCGGCTGCTCGATCACGACGGCAAGATCGTGCTCACATTGCCCGAGCGCGTCGAGGTAGGTCGCGAAGCGCTCGACGCCGCGCTCGCCGCTGCGTAGCCGATCGTCAGGCCGGTAGGCGAGGGCGAGCCGGCCGGCCGGCGGTCGACGCGCGACTCCGCAACGCGTGCCGTCCGCTGAGCTGGGGCCGCTACTGTCCGGACCTCTCCGGCCTCGGCGTCATCGGGTGGATCACGCTGCGCGTGTGCCGCGAGCTGCGCGCAAGCGAGGGCCAGCCGGCGCGTCCCGACGACTTGGCCGTTATTCGCCGATCCCCTTGAGGTACGAGTGCTCGGTCGGAGTCAGCGGTTCGGTCGGAGTAGGCACGCTGCGGCGCGGAGGTCGTCGACCAGTGCGTTGAAGGCGGAGTCGCGCTCGGTCTTGTCGCGGCTGCGCAGGATGGAGGAGGGGTGGGCGGTCACCAGGGCGGCCGGGGCGAGAGAGGGTGCGTCGAGCCGTCGGCCTCTATCCCGGGTCACGCGGACGCTGGGTCCGAGGAGCTCTTGAGCCGCGACCGCGCCGAGGCAGCCAAGCACGTCGGGTTTGACGACCGCGAGCTCGGCGGTCAGCCAGGGCCGGCATGCCGCGAGATGCTCGGCGTCGGGTGCGAGATGCTCGGCGGCGGGTCGTTGATGGATCCGGCGCTTTCCACGCGCCTTGTAGCGGAAGTGCTTGACGGCATTCGTCACGTAGGCCGTCCCGCGCTCGATGCCGGCATCGGTGAGCGCGCGGTCGAGCGGACGACCCGCGGGTCCGACGAAGGGCTCGCCCTCGAGGTCCTCCTGGTCGCCTGGCTGCTCGCCCACGAGCATCATCTCGGCGTTCCGGGTCCCCGCCCCGAAAACCGTCTGGGTCGCGTCAGCCCACAGTTGCAGGCGCGGCAACCCGCCGCGGCCTCTTGTAGCCCGGGCAGCGATGGGCGATCCGGAACGGGAGCGGTACCGCTCACCGTCGCGTGCTCACCCCGGTCCCTCGGTGGCCCGTCGGGGGTGAAGTCGCACGGGTCAGACGCCGACCGCGCTCGCGAGCTCCTGGCCAGCGGCGTGCAGCGACACGGCCCAGGTCTGCAGCCCGACTATCCCGTCCGAGGCCACGCCGCCCCAGCTCTGGAAGTGCTCGATCATGGCGCGGGTCCGGGGCCCGTACTGGCCGTCGACGGCCAGCGCCGCCGCGCCCGGATCGAACTGGCTGCGCCCGTTGTTGATGACCTCCTGCAGACGGTGGACCACCTGACCGCTCGAGCCGTCCTTCAACGTCGGCGGGATCGAGTAGCCGGCCAGCAGCGCGTTCCAGGTGTTGGGCCCGACGATGCCGTCCGACGAAAGGCCTTCGTCCTGCTGGAACGCGCGCACCGAGCCGTCGGTCTTCGGCCCGAAGTCCCCGTCGACATCCGGAGCCTCGAGATAGTGGCGCCGGGCGAGCACGAACTGCGCCTCGCGCACCGCATCACCGCTTGAGCCCTGCTTGATCGTCGTCGGCATCGAGCCTCCCTGTGTCGGGGTGGGGGATCGGGGGCGAGCCAACCACTACCGGGCGATGCGGTCAAGGGGCTCGCGGGGAGGGCGGCGGAGGCGGCGGGAGCTGACCTGCGGGGCCGCCTTGCGGGCCCCCGCCGGCCGATCACCCGGGCAGGTCGAGGGCTGTCCACGAGGCCTAGCCGCACGACCAGCTCTGAGCCCGGCCCCACGCCGAGGTTTCGGCCGCGGCACGGGGGGCACATCTGACCCGGGCACACCAGCCACGACGTGCCGATGAGGTACGCGCGCGCTTGGTCTGCCGTCAGGTGGCGACCCCAACCCGGGGTCGCCGAACCACGAGCGCGCACGAGCGGGGGAGCGAGATGGCCGAGGCAATGGAGGGACGCGGACGCGAGAAGCGATCCCAGCGCGAGCCGGAAGGTCCGGCGCACGAGCGCAAGGGCGGGCTCGGGCAGACGCTCAAGCGCACGGTCACGGAGTTCAAGGAGGACAACCTCACGGACTGGGCCGCGGCACTCACCTACTACGCCGTGCTGTCGATCTTCCCCGCGCTCATCGCGATGGTCGCGATCGTCGGCCTCGTCGGCGATCCGAAGACGATCACCAAGGCGCTGACCGACGTGGTCAGCTCCATCGGTCCGAAGTCCGCGGTAGAGACCTTCAAGGGCCCGATCGAGAGCATCACCAACAGCAAGGGGACGGCGGGCATCCTGCTCATCGTGGGCATCGCCTCGGCGCTGTCGACCGCCTCGGGCTACGTCGGCGCGTTCATGCGCGCCTCGAACGACATCTACGAGGTCGAGGAGGGCCGCCCCTTCGTCAAGCTCCGCCCGCTCCAGATGCTCGTGACCCTCGTGCTCATCATCCTGCTCGTGGTCGTGCTCGCGGCCGTCGTGCTCTCGGGGCCCATCGCGCGGCAGGTGGGCTCGGCCATCGGCGTGGGCGACACGGCGGTGACGGTCTGGAGCATCGCGAAGTGGCCGGTGCTCGCCGTCCTCGTGCTCCTCATGTTCTCGGTGCTCTACTACGCCTCGCCCAACGCGAAGCTCGGGGGCTTCAAGCGGGTGATTCCCGGTGCCGCGGCGGGGATCGCGGTCTGGCTCGTCGCCTCGGCCGCCTTCGCCTTCTACCTCGCGAACTTCGGGTCCTACGACAAGACCTACGGCACGCTCGGCGGGGTGATCGCCTTCCTCGTGTGGATGTGGATCTCGAGCTTGGCCATCCTGTTCGGCGCGGAGCTCAACGCGGAGCTCGAGCGCAGCCGCCAGCTCGCGGATGGTGACGCCGGGGCCGAGCGCGAGCTCCAGCTCGAGGAGCGCTCCGCGCCCAAGGCCAAGAAGCGGACACGGACAGCGTAGCGCGCTACCTGCTGCTGCCCTGCAACACGACGCGCGCCACCTGCTCCGGGTCGTCCCACATGGGCACGTGGCCACAGCCCCGCAACACGACGCTGTACGCCGTCGCCGGCAGGTGCGCGGGGCGCGCGACGAGGCGGTCGTGCTCGGGCCAGGCGAGCGTGACGGGGACGCGGATGCGCTCGAGTCCGACGAAGCGGCTCGAGCGCATCGCGTCGTTGACCTTCCGGAACCCGGACGCGGTCGCATAGGCGCGCACGAGCTCGAGCGCGCCGTCGAGCGGCACGCGCTCAGGGTGGGCGACGATCCCCATGAGGGCCAGGCGACGCCCGCCGCTTCCACGCAAGAGCCGACCCACGAGGGGCAGCGTCGCTCGCACGAGCGCGTGCGCGACGCCCCGTTTGGGCATGAGCGGCTGGGACCAGAGACCCGCCGGCGCGATGGCGGTCACCGACCGGGCCTGCCGGGCGAGCGCGAGCTCGAGCGCCACCCACCCGCCGAGGGAGTTGCCGGCGACGTGCGGGCGCTCGACTCCGAGATCCTCGAAGACGTCGGCGACGGCGCGAGCGAGCGCGGGCGGGTCGGGCGGCGCACCGCCGTTCAGCGCCGGGGAGCCGCCGAAGCCGGGGAGGTCGAGGGCGATGACGTCGCGCCGAGCGGCCAACCGGTCGAGCACCGGCGCCCAGACGCGGCGGTCGGCGCCGAGCGGGTGCAGAAGGACGAGCGGAGGTCCCGCGCCGAGGCGATCGAGGGCGAGCTCCACGCGGGCCTCCTAGGCGTCGAGGGCGGCGCCCACGGCGGCGCTGATGAGCGCCGACCCGCCCGCTACCGCCGCCGTCGCGAGCGGAGCGTTCTCGGGCAGGCCATGGCGCCCGGCGACGGTGGCCCCGATGTCGGCGAGGTCCCCTGCGATGCTCGCCGCGAGCCACGGGCGGACGGGCTCGTCGCGGAGGGCCGAGACGAGCCCTCCGACGTGCAGCAGGATCTCCCGCGCGCCGAGGCCCCGGAGCGCCACCTGCGTCGACGCACCGTGGCAGCCGGTGCCGAGCCAGCGCCTCGTGATGCGCGCGGGGACGGCCGCGAGCAGCCCACCGTAGGCGACACGCAACGCGAGAACGGTCACGGCGGCGGCGCGCGAGCGGGACATCGAAGCATCTCTACGGGCGCGGAGCGCCGTCCGATCACGCCACGCCGCGTACCCTTCGCCGGAGATGGAGCTCGCCGGAGCCACCGCGCTCGTCACCGGGGCCAACCGCGGCATCGGCCGCGCTCTCG
>JBBPZE010000066.1:0-25235 GCA_038199185.1 Solirubrobacterales bacterium | reverse complement strand
GGGCGACCTGTCCCAGAAGATCACCGTCGACGCGCAGGGTGAGATCCTCGAGCTCAAGCGGACGATCAACACTATGGTCGATCAGCTCTCGTCGTTCGCCGACGAGGTCACGCGCGTCGCGCGCGAGGTCGGCACGGAGGGCAAGCTGGGCGGCCAGGCTGAGGTCGAGGGTGTGAGCGGGACCTGGCGGGGGCTGACCGAGAACGTCAACCTGATGGGCACGAACCTGACGGACCAGGTCCGAAACATCGCCCAGGTCACCACGGCGGTGGCCAACGGCGACCTGACCCAGAAGATCTCGGTCGACGCGCAGGGCGAGATCCTCGAGCTCAAGGACACCATCAACACGATGGTCGACCAGCTGCGGGCGTTCGCCTCGGAGGTCACGCGCGTCGCCCGCGAGGTCGGCACGGAGGGCAAGCTGGGCGGCCAGGCCGAGGTCGAGGGCGTCAGCGGCACGTGGCGCGGGCTGACCGAGAACGTCAACCTGATGGCGACCAACCTCACCGATCAGGTGCGCAACATCGCCGACGTGACCACGGCCGTCGCCCGCGGCGACCTGACGCGCAAGATCACGGTTGACGCGCAAGGCGAGATCGCCTCGCTCAAGGACACGATCAACACGATGGTCGATCAGCTCTCGTCGTTCGCCGACGAGGTCACGCGCGTGGCGCGCGAGGTCGGCACGGAGGGCCAGCTCGGCGGCCAGGCCGAGGTCCGCGACGTCAGCGGGACGTGGCGCGGGCTCACCGAGAACGTCAACCAGCTCGCCGACAACCTCACCAGCCAGGTGCGCAACATCGCCCAGGTGACGACGGCCGTGGCCCGCGGCGACCTGTCGCAGAAGATCACGGTCGACGCGCAGGGCGAGATCGCTTCGCTCAAGGACACGATCAACACGATGGTCGATCAGCTCTCGTCGTTCGCCGACGAGGTCACACGCGTGGCGCGCGAGGTCGGCACGGAGGGCAAGCTGGGCGGCCAGGCCGAGGTCGAGGACGTCAGCGGGACGTGGCGGAGCCTCACCGAGAACGTCAACCAGCTCGCGTCGAACCTCACCGACCAGGTCCGCGCGATGGCCGACGTCGCGTCCTCGGTGACCCAGGGCGACCTGACCCGCCAGATCACCGTCGAGGCCTCCGGCGAGGTCGCCGAGCTCAAGGACCGGGTCAACCAGATGATCGCCAACCTGCGCGACACGACCCAGCAGAACGCCGAGCAGGACTGGCTGAAGACCAACCTCGCCCGGGTCTCGAGCCTGATGCAGGGCCAGCGCGACCTGCAGACCGTCTCGCGCATGCTCATGAGCGAGATCTCCCCGCTCGTGCGCGCCCAGCACGGCGCCTTCTTCATGGTCGACGCCGGGGAGGACGCGAAGCCGACCCTGCGGCTGCTGGCCTCCTACGGCTACAAGAAGCGCAAGAGCCTGTCCAACGAGTTCAGCTTCGGCGAGGGGCTGCCCGGCCAGGCCGCGCTGGAGATGAAGAGCATCCTGGTCACCAACGCGCCGCAGGACTACGTCAAGGTCACCTCGGGGCTGGGCGAGGCCGTTCCGGTGAACCTGATGGTCCTGCCGATCCTGTTCGAGGAGCAGGTGCTCGCCGTCATCGAGCTCGCCTCGCTCAACGCGTTCGGGGAGGTCGACCTGACGTTCCTCGACCAGCTGTCGGAGACCATCGGCGTGGTCCTCTCGACCATCATCGCCAACAACCGCACCGAGGACCTGCTCGAGGAGCAGCGCCGGCTCGCCCAGGAGCTGCAGTCGCAGTCCGAGGAGCTGCAGTCCCAGCAGGACGAGCTCAAGCGCTCCAACGTCGAGCTCGAGGAGCAGGCCAAGTCGCTGCGCGCCTCCGAGGAGCTGCTGCAGACCCAGCAGGAGGAGCTGCGCCAGACCAACGACGAGCTCCAGGACAAGGCGGCGCTGCTGGCCCGCCAGAACCAGGACATCGAGGTCAAGAACGCCGAGATCGAGCGCGCCCGCCTGTCGCTCGAGGAGCGCGCGGAGCAGCTCTCGCTCTCCTCGCGCTACAAGAGCGAGTTCCTGGCCAACATGAGCCACGAGCTGCGTACGCCGCTGAACTCGCTGCTCATCCTCAGCAAGCTGCTCACCGACAACCCGACCGGCAACCTCGACGCCCAGCAGGTCGAGTTCGCGCGCACGATCAATGCCGCGGGCAGCGATCTGCTGTCGCTGATCTCCGACATCCTCGACCTCTCGAAGGTCGAGGCGGGCAAGATGGAGGTCCACCCCGCGCCGCTGGCTCTCGCCGAGGTGCTGGGCGGCCTGGAGCGGTCCTTCCATCCCGTCGCCACCGAGAAGGCGCTCGAGTTCTCCGTCGAGGTCGTCGACGGGATCCCGGAGGGAACCATCTCCGACGAGCAGCGGGTCTCCCAGATCCTGCGCAACCTGTTGTCAAACGCGCTGAAGTTCACCGACCGGGGCAGCGTGCGGCTGTCGGTCGGGCCGACGCAGGAGCGCGACGTGCGCGACCGCCCCTTCGCGCTGGCCTTCACCGTCACCGACACGGGCATCGGCATCGCCGCGGACAAGCTGCGCCTGATCTTCGAGGCCTTCCAGCAGGCCGACGGGACCACCAGCCGGCGCTACGGCGGCACCGGGCTGGGGCTGTCGATAAGCCGGGAGATCGCGCGCCTGCTCGGCGGCGAGATCCGCGTCACGAGCGAGGAGGGCGAGGGCTCGGCGTTCACGCTGCTGCTGCCCGCCGTGCTCGAGGCGATCGAGATCGCCGAGGGCGACGAGGACATGATGGAGCCGAGCGCGGGCAACGGCGCCTCGCCCCTGCCGACCCCCGACCCGGCGCCCATCTCGGCCCTGGCCGCCCCGCCCGAGGTCGGCGACGACCGCGCCGAGGTCGACCAGGACGATCGCGTGGCGCTCGTGGTCGAATCCGACGTCGATCTCGCCACGCGGGCCCTGGCGTCCGTGCGCGGCGCGGGCTTCAAGGGCCTCGTGGCGCTGCACGCCCAGACGGCCGTGGCGCTCGCCCAGGAGCACCGCCCCGACGTGGTCCTTCTGGGGCTCGGCGGCGACGAGGCGCCCGAGGCGCTCGAGCGGCTCAAGCGCGACGGCCACACCCGCCACATCCCGGTCGTGGTGGTCGCGCCGGACGAGCGCCGGCACGAGGCGCTCGTGCTCGGCGCCGCCGGCTTCGTCGAGCGCGACGGCGAGCGGGAGGATCTCGGCGCGACGCTCGCCGACGCCGCCGAGCTCGGCGGTCGCCGCGTCCGCCGCGTGCTCGTGGTCGACGACGACGACACCGAGCGCCGCAGCATCACGGCACTCATCGGCGGCCCCGACGTCGATGTCGCTTCGGTGGGCTCCAGCGAGGAGGCGCTCACGCGCCTGGACGAGACGCCGTTCGACTGCATCGTGCTCGACCTCAAGCTGCCCAAGGCCTCGGGCTTCTCGCTGCTCGAGCGGGTCAAGAGCGATGCCCGGCTGCGCGGCGTGCCCGTGATCATCCACACGGGCCGGGCGCTGACCAAGCGCGAGGAGACCCGGCTGAAGCGCTATGCCGAGTCGATCATCGTCAAGGACGCCGGCTCGCCGGAGCGTCTGCTCGACGAGACCACCCTCGCACTGCACCGGCCGGCCGAGACGCTGCCGCCCGAGAGCCGCAGGATGCTCGAGCAGATGCGCGATGCCAACGCGGCGCTGGCGGGACGCAAGGTGCTGATCGTCGACGACGACGTGCGCAACGTGTTCGCGCTCACCAGCGCTCTGGAGGCGCACGGGATGGCGATCGTCTACGCCGAGAACGGCCGGGAGGCGCTGACCCAGCTGGGGCGCAACGCCGATGCCGATCTCGTGCTGATGGACATCATGATGCCCGAGCTCGACGGGTATCAGACGATGGAGGCGATCCGGGGGATGCCGGAGTTCGAGGGCCTCCCGATCATCGCGCTGACGGCCAAGGCCATGAAGGGGGATCGCGAGAAGAGCATCGCCGCGGGAGCGTCGGACTACATCACCAAGCCGGTGGACATCGACCAGCTCATCTCGCTCATGCGCGTGTGGCTCTACCGGTAGACACCCACCCCGACGCAGAGGCCGAGCTCGAGCGCCTCGAGCTCGACCTGCTGCTGGAGGGCATCCACCAGCGCTACGGCTATGACTTCCGCGGCTACGCGCGGGCCTCGCTGCGCCGGCGGCTGTGGCGCCGGGCCACCCTCGAGGGCCTGCGGTCGCTCTCGGGCCTCCAGGAGCGCATCCTGCACGACCCGCGCGCGATGGAGCGCCTGCTCGGCGACCTCTCGATCAACGTGACCGAGATGTTCCGCGACGCCGCCTGTCACGGGGCGCTGCGAGACACGGTGCTGCCGCTGCTGCGCACCCACCCGTTCGTCCGGGTATGGGTCGCGGGCTGCTCCACCGGAGAGGAGGTCGTCTCGATCGCGATCTCCCTGCGCGAGCGGGGGCTCCTCGACCGCGCGCTCATCTACGCCACCGACTTCGACGCGGAGGTGCTGGCGCAGGCGCGTACGGGTGCCTTCCCGCTCGAGCGCATCCAGGGCTACACGCGCAATTACCTCGACGCGGGCGGCGTTGAGTCGTTCTCGTCCTACTACTCCGTCTCGGCGAACAGCGCGGTGTTCGACCCCGAGTTGCTCTCCGACGTCGTCTACGCCCAGCACAACCTGGCGACCGACGGCTCCTTCAACGAGTTTCACCTCGTGGTCTGCCGCAACGTCCTGATCTACTTCGGCCGTGAGCTGCAGGACCGCGTCCTCGGGTTGTTCGACGCCAGCCTGGTCCGGCGCGGGGTGCTGGCCCTGGGGCGCAAGGAGACGCTGCACGGGACGGCGGTCGAGGATCGCTACGAGCCGCTCGTCGAGGCCGAGCGGATCTATCGGCGGCGGTCATGAGCGGGCGGCGGTGATGAGTGGGCGGCGTCATGAGCGGCCGGCGGTCATGAGCGCGCCGCGGATCGTGGTCATCGGCGCCTCGCTCGGCGGCCTGCACGCCGTCGGGACGATCATCCGCGCCCTGCCCGCTGACTTCGGCTGCCCCGTCCTCGTCGTCCAGCATCGCGCGGAGTCGGCGCCCGAGCTGCTGGCCGGCCTGCTCGCCCACGAAAGCCGAGTCACGGTCTGCGAGGCTCAGGACAAGACCGTGCTGCTCCCCGGGCGCGTGCTCGTGGCGCCCGCGGGCTATCACGCGCTCGTCGAGCCCGGACACGTGTCGCTGTCCACCGAGGCCGAGGTGCGCTTCAGCCGCCCGTCGATCGACGTCGCCCTCGAGACGGCGGCCAGCGCCTACGGTCCCGCGGTGATCGGCGTGGTGCTGACGGGCGCCAACGAGGACGGCGCCCACGGGCTGGCCTGCGTGCGCCGCCGCGGCGGCCTGGCGATCGTGCAGGACCCGGCGACCGCCGAGCGTGCCGCGATGCCGGCGGCGGCGATCGCGGCGGCCGCCCCCCAGTGGGTCCTTCCGCTCGAGCGGATCGCCGAGCGGCTCGTCGCCGAGACCACGACGGGTGCGCGGGAGGCCACGGGATGAACGAGGAGCTCCCGCGCGTGCTGCTCGTCGACGACCGCCCGGAGAACCTTCTGGCGCTCGAGGCCGTCCTCGAGTCCCTGCCCTGCCGGCTCGTCTCGGTCCGCTCGGGGGAGGAGGCGCTCAAGCAGCTCCTCAACGACGACTTCGCCCTGGTCCTGCTCGACGTGCAGATGCCGGGGATGGACGGCTTCGAGACCGCCGAGCTGATCAAGAGCCGCGCGCGGACCCGGATGCTGCCCATCATCTTCCTGACGGCCATCAGCAAGGAGCGCCACCACGTCTTCCGCGGCTACACCGCCGGCGCGGTCGACTACCTGTTCAAGCCCTACGACGCTGCCGTGCTGCGGTCGAAGGTCGGGGTGTTCCTGGAGCTTCACGCCGTCTCCCGTGCGGCCATCCGCAGCGAATCGCTGCTGCGCACCGCCTTCGACCACGCTCCGATCGGCATCGCCCGCGTCGACCTGGAGGGCCGGATCGGCGAGGTCAATGCCTCGCTGGCCGCGCTGGTCGGCCGTGCTCCGGCAGACCTGCGCGATCGTCGCTTCGACGACATCGTCCACGGCGACGACGTCGACGGGGACTCCGATCGGCGCCGGGCGCTGTGCAGCGGTGCGATCGAGGCCTACGAGCACGAGCTGAGGCTGCTGTCGCTGGACGGCGAGCCGGTGCCGTGCGCCGTGAGCTTCGCGATCGCGCACAGCGGCGACGGCGCGCCGGACGTGATGATCGTCCAGGTCCAAGATCTGCGGGAGCGCCGGCGGGCCGAGGCCGAGCGGGAGCGCCTGGCGCGCGAGCGGGCGGCGCGCGAGCAGGCCGAGCAGGTCTCCGAGAGGCTCCAGGTGGTCCAGAGGATCACCGACGTTGCTCTGGGCTCCCTGGCCTTCGACGCCCTCGTGGCCGAGCTGCTGCGTCGTACCGCGGAGGTCCTGGGCGTCGACACCGCGGCCATCGTGCTTCACGACGATCTCGACGACGAGGCGATCGTCTATCAGGTCACGGGATCCCTCGGCGCGGGCCTGCAGACCCGCCGCTGGGCCGTGGCTCCCGGAGGGATGAGCGAGCGCGTCGTCGAGCAGGGCCGGCCGGCGGCGGCCGAGGACGTCGCGGCGGAGGGTCCGGGTGCGGCCCATCCGCTGGGCGAGGCCGTGACCTCCGTGCTGGGCGTGCCCCTCGTCGTGGAGGGGCGGGCGATCGGTGCCCTGCACGTCGGCGCGCTCTTCACGCGCCGGTTCACCGAGCAGGACACGTCGCTGCTGGGCCTGGCCGCCGATCGGGCGGCCCTGGCGATCGAGCGCGTCCGCCTCTTCGAGCGCGAGCACAGGATCGCCCAGGAGTTGCAGCGCAGCCTGCTTCCCGGCGAGCTGCCCGACCTGCCCGGCGTGTGCGCTGCCGCCCGATACCAGCCCGCGGGCGCGGGCTCCGAGGTCGGGGGAGACTGGTATGACGTCCTCGTCCAGCCGGGTGGCCGGCTGCTGCTGATCATCGGCGATGTCGCCGGGCGCGGCATCGACGCGGCGTCGACGATGGGCCAGTTGCGCAGCGCACTGCGCGCCTACGCGTTCGACGGGCACACTCCCGGGTCGCTGCTCGAGCGGCTCAACGCCTTCCAGATCGGGCTGGGGCGCGGGGGCATGGTCACCGTCGCGCTGGTCAGCGTCGACCCCGCCGCCGAGCAACTGGTCTACGCCACGGCGGGACATCCGCCCGGGCTGCTGATGGATCCCGACGGGGCGGTGACCTGGCTGCGAGAGGCCGGCGGGATCCCGATCGGCGCGCTCGACGAGGCCCGTTACAGCGAGACGGTGGCCCACATCGAGCCCGGCTCGACGCTGGTGCTCTACACCGACGGGCTCGTGGAGTCACGCGGCGAGCACCTCGACCGGGGCTTCGAGCGGCTCGAGCGGGCGGTCCTCGATGGGCCCGACGACCTCGACGCGCTCTGCGATTTCGTCGTCGCCGAGACGCTCCTCGACCCCGACGTCGACGACGACGTGACGCTGCTCGTGCTGCGCACGGTGTCCGCCCGTGACCCGCGTGTCGAGCTCAGGATCCCGGGGAACGCACCGGCCCTCGAGGCCTTCCGCTCCATCGCGCGGCGCTGGCTGGCCGGAGCCTCCGAGGATGAAACCGAGGTCGACGAGATCACGATGGCGGTCAACGAGGGGGTGCAAAACGCGATCGAGCACGGGCACCGGCGACGGTCCACGCCGGTGGGCGTCGTGCTGGAGCGGGCGGGAGACGACCTCGAGATCACGATCACCGACGAGGGCCACTGGACGGAGGGGTCGAGCACCGACCGTGGCCGGGGCCTAGCGCTGATGCGGGCCCTGATGGACGACGTGGCCGTCGACACCGCCGGCGAAGGCACCGTGGTGGTGCTCCGCCGCCACCTCCGCCGCCCCGTCGAGCGCAGCCCGGTGTCGTCCGCGCCACGTTAGGCGACTCGGTGCTTGGCACCGGGACGGGGCGGGAAAAGCCATGTCGTGGCCACGCAGAGCCTCGAGATCCGCGAGTCGCGAGCCGAGGACGAGCTGCGCATCGAGCTCTGCGGCGACCTCGATGTCTTCACCTCGCCGCGGCTCGTCGAGCGGTTCGAAGCGGCGCTGGCGCAGCGGCCGCCGCGGATCGCACTCGCGCTCCAGGACGTCCGCTTCGCCGACTCGACCGGCATGGCGGCGCTCATCCGCTGTCGCCGGCGCGCGGTGCGCGCCGACGTCGAGCTCGTCCTCGACGTGGCCGCGGGGCCCGTCGCGCGGCTGCTGGACCTCACGGGCCTGCGCCGCGTGTTCGCCACTCGCTGACGGGCGGCGCCGACACCGGGCGGCCGGTTGGGTGCGCCGTCCGGCGCGGCTACCCTGCACGGGCCGTGGCTCAGCTCATCCGCTTCATGACCGTCGGCGCGGCCGGCTACGTCGTCAACCTCGCGGTCTACGCCGTCGGCGTTCACGGCGCGCACCTCGACTACCGCCTCGCGGCGGCGGCGGCCTTCTGCTTCGCGCTGAGCACCACGTTCGCGCTCAACCGCCGCTACACGTTCGAGGCGACCGGGGGGCGGCTGCACCACGAGGCCGGGCGCTACCTGCTGGTGAGCCTGGTCGGCTTCGCGACGAACCTGCTGGCCCTGCAGCTCCTGGTCGATGTCGCAATGCTCGCCAAGGTCCCCGCGCAGGCGATAGCCATCGTCATCGCCGCGCCGGTCAACTTCGTCGGTCAGCGCTACTGGACGTTCGCGCGCCAGCCCTCCTCGGCCTGAGGAACGCTGGGCCGGCCCTTGCCCGCCCTGGGCGCCCGCCGGTGCACCGCTCGCGAGACTTGGCGCGGGAGCGGCGATCGCCCGGGCAGAGGGTCGTCAGGAACTGACGTTGACGGCGAGCAGCGCGACGTCGTCGGCCAGGCCGGTGCCGTTGGCCTCGGCGGCGTGGTCGACCAGGCGCCGCAGGTCGGCCTCGCCCATCCGGCCCGGCTCGACGTTCGCGACGAGGGCCTCGATCCGCTCGATCCCCAGCCTGTCTCGCGAGTTGGGTTCGGCGCGCCCCTCGACCAGGCCGTCCGTGTAGAGCAGGACGGATGCCGGCGGCGTCAGCGGCACGGTCACCGCCTCCCAGCGCGCGTCGGCCACCACCCCGAGGGGCGGTCCGTTGGCCGCCACGTCGATGTGGGTTCCGGCCACGAGCGGCGCCGGGTGCCCGGCCGAGACGAAGCGCAGGGCGCTGCGATCCGGCTCCAGCCGCGCGATGATCGCGGTCACGAAGAGGTAGGGATCGTGGCGCTCGCGCACGCACACCGCCTGCAGTCCACCGGGCAGGTCCTCGAGCCGCCAGCCGCCGAGCACCAGGGCGCGCCACGCGCTGCGCAACCCCGCTCCGAGCGCGGCGGCCGCCGGTCCATGGCCCGCGACGTCCCCGATGAGCGTGACGATGCTGCCGTCGTCGAGCTCGAGGCAGTCGTAGAAGTCGCCGCCGAGCGTCAGGCGGGCATCGCCGGGGCGGTAGAACGTCGCGACGCTGGCGTCGGCGCTGTCGAGCGTGATGAGGGGCAGCAGGCTGCGCTCGAAGCGGGCGTGCAGCTCGCCGGCCTCGCGCTGCGCCTCGCGGCGGGCGGCCTCCGCGAGGGCCACGCCCGCCTGGTCGGCGAAGCGAGACGCCACGGCGAACACCTCCGCCGAGGGTGGCGAGACCCGCTCGGCCCAGGACAGGATGACCAACGCCCGGGCCTGCCCGGCCGACGCCAGCGGCAGGCGCAGCTGCGATCGCGACTTCGAGTGGCGCGCGAAGCGCTCCCACAGGACGGGATCGCCGTGCTCGACGTCCTCGACGTAGCGCGGCTGCCCGGCCTCGAGGTCCTCGGCGAACGTCGGATGCTCGGCGAACATGATCCGGTGCCGTGGCGTGAAGACGGCGGCCTCGGGCACCCGGCCGGCGAGCTCGATGCCCTCGCCGGCGTCGAGCCAGAGAGCGGCGCCGGAGGCCTCGAACACGGCGAGCCCCTCCTCGCACACCGCGCGCACGACCTCGTCCGTGGTGCCTCCGGCGTGAAAGAGCGGGTCGGCCTGGACCATCCGGCGCAGCGTCCGATTCAGCGACGCGATCTCGGCCTGCGCGGCGCGGTAGCGCGACTGCTCGAGCGCGAGGCCCGCCTGGTTGGCGAAGCGCTGGGCGGCGATGCGCTGGATCGGCGTCGACGGCGGTAGGACCTCGTCCCAGGACAGCACCAGCGAGAGCCGCATGGTCGCTTCGATCGCGACCGGGACGTGCAGCAGGGAACGCGTCCCGACCGCCTCGGCCGTGGCCCGGGTCACGCCGGTGGCCTCCGTCTTGAGGTCGGCGACGAAGAGCGGTTGCGAGCTGTCGAGCGCCTCCCGCAGCCCAGGGAGGCTGGCGATCGAGCGCCGGTCGCCGCCGTGGTAGGGCTGCTGCCAGGGGACGCGCTCGAGCAGCAGGAGGTTCTCGGGCTCGACCTCCCAGAGCGACACCGCCGAGCACTCGAACACGCTGCGAGCGGTCTCGCAGATCTCGCGGCGCAGCGCGACGGGCGACTCGATCTCGACCAGGCGCCGGGTGGCCGCCAGCGTGCGGTCGAGCTGGTCGCGCCCGCGGCGCTCCTGGGCCAGCGCCTCGCTGCGCTGCGCAGCGAGGCCCCGCGCGCGGCGGGAGACCAGCACGGTGAGCGCGAGCGCGGCGGCGAGGGCGAGCGTACCGAGGGCCGCGACGACCTCGCGGTCGGCGACGAGGACCGCGCCGAGCATCAGCGCCAGCAGTACGACCGAAGCCCCCAGCGCTCCGGTGATCTCGCGCGTGGCATCGCGTGCGGATGCGACGGCCGCGGTGTCGTCCGTGCTCCGGGTCACCACTACAGCGTCGCAGGCCACGCGCCTTTGTTCGCGCGGCACGCGCCGCGCCGGCCGAGTGGGCCGTCCAGACGAGCCACTAGCATCATGAGTGCACCGGTTGTCGAGCGTCCTCGGAGGATTGACGGATGCTCACGCCGAACAGAACACGGAGCCCTGCCGGCCGCTGAGATGCGCCGCGGGCCCCGAAGAACTTCATCGAAAGGATCAGACCATGGACGCAAACGTCCAGATGCACGGGGGAACCGTGCTGCACCTGCTTGACGTGCGCATCGAGAAGCGCACGCTCACCGCCACGGTCGACGGCCGCCGCGTGAGCATCCCCAAGGACCGTCTGCTCGCGCAGAAGGTGCTGCTGGCCTGCCAGCGCCAGGGCGCTCGGCACAGCGTCTAGCGGTCGAGGCTCCGGGCTCGAGGCTCAGGGCTGGGCGACCCGGACGGGGGGTGCCACGCCGTCCTCGGGCGTGATGAGGATGGCCCCCTCGCCGCTCGCGTAGGCCTCCTCGCCGTGCTCGACGACGTCAAGTCCCAGCGATTCCTCGCGCTCGGTCACGCGCAGCGGCATGACCAGCCCGAGGACCCGCAGGATCAGGAAGGTGGCGACAAACGCATAGGCCGGGCCGGTGGCCACGGCCAGGAGCTGATCACCCAGCTGGCTCGCGTTCCCGTGCAGCAGGCCGTCGGCGACGCCGTTCCAGGACTTCTGCGCGAAGAAGCCGATGAACACGATGCCCAGCAGGCCCGCGAGCCCGTGGGCGGCAAGGACGTCGAGCGTCTCGTCGAGCCGCGAACGTGGCCGCCAGACGATGAAGGCGTAGCTGGGGACCGCGGCGATCGCGCCGAGGAGCATCGCCGCCCCCGGGCTGACGAATCCGGCCGCGGGCGTGATGCCCACGCAGCCGACGATGATCGCCGTGGCCGCCCCGATCGCCGTCACGCGGCGGTCGCGCAGCAGGTCGAGCCCGAACCAGACGACCAGCGTGCTGGCCGGTGCGAGGAGGGTGTTGGTGAAGGCGAGCACGCTGGGCCGCCCGGTCGAGAACCCGCTGCCGCCGTTGAACCCGAACCAGCCGAACCACAGCAGCCCGGCGCCGAGCAGCACGTAGAGCGCGTTGTGGGGCAGCAGCGCCTGGCGCCCGTAGTCCTTTCGGGC
The DNA here is from genome assembly GCA_038199185.1 of Solirubrobacterales bacterium. GTDB lineage: Bacteria > Actinomycetota > Thermoleophilia > Solirubrobacterales > Solirubrobacteraceae > BP-464. Next base: position 13,214 of record JBBPZE010000066.1, on the reverse strand, counting down.
GCGGACCACGATGGCCGCCGCCAGCGCCGAGAACCCCGACGCCATCTCGACGGGAACACCGCCCGCGAAGTCCAGCGTTCCGCGCTGCTGCAGCCAGCCGCCCCCCCAGACCCAGTGCGCCAGCACTGGGTAGACGAGCACCGACCACAGCGCGAGGAAGCACAGAAAGGACCGGTACCGCATGCGCTCCACGACCGCGCCCGAGACCAGCGCGCTCGTGATGATGCAGAACGTCGCCTGGTAGGCGAAGTACAGGAGGTGGGGGATCGCGGTGCCGGCCCGCGGTTCGAAGCCGACGCCCCTCAGGAAGACGTGGTCGAAGCCACCGACGAAGCCGTTGCCGTCGCTGAAGGCCAGCGAGTAGCCGACCGCCGCGAACGTGACCGTCACGATCGCGAGCGCGCCGACCGACATCATGAAGGTGTTCAGCGTGTTCTTGGCGCGCACCAGCCCCGCGTAGAAGAGCCCGAGCGCCGGGGTCATCATCAGGACGAGCGCGGTGGCCACGAGCATCCACGCGGTCGCGGCGGGATCGATCCGGGCGGCGGCCGCGATCATGCGTCGACCGGCGTGACGGCCGCGTGATCGGCTTCGCCGGTGCGGATGCGGACCGCCTGCTCGAGCGGTACCACGAAGATCTTGCCGTCCCCGACGTCGCCGGTGCGGGCGCCCGCCAGGAGCGCCTCGATCGTCGGCTCGACGAATGCGTCGGAGACCGCGATCTCAAAGCGCAGCTTCTCGGAGAGCGCCATCTTCACGGTCGTCCCGCGGTAGGTCTCCACCCGCTCGAGCTCGCCTCCGTGCCCCTGGACGCGGCTGATCGAGACCCCCCGGACCTCGGCGTGGTGCAGCGCGGTCAACACGTCGTTGGCGCGCTCCGGACGGACGATGGCGATCACGAGTTTCACGACGGGCAAGTTCGCGCCGACGCCCCGGTGTGGCTATGGCCCGGTGGCGAAACTTCCGCGGCACCGGTTCGACACCCGTCAGACCGGGCTACCGTCTCGCGGCGTATGGCCTCGCGCGGGGGCCGGTCGCCTCACGTCGTCGTATCGGGCAGGTGACGGCCGACGACCCCGACCGTGATCCCCCGGGGAAGGTCGTCGCCGCCGTCGGCGACGTGCAGGTAGATGCGGGCCACGAAGCCCGCGCCCGAGCCCGAGCCCAGGCCGACGTGGGGGCCGAGCTCGGCGTCGTGGCCGTCGATATCGACGAGGTACTCGTCGCGCCAGCGGGTGCGAGCGAGCTCGGAGACCCCGGCCTTCCACTGCGTGATGCCGACGTCGCGGGCGGCCTGGGCCAGCGACATCCCCATGTCGCCCTCCGCGTAGCGGCCGGCCAGCTCGTCGAGCTGGCGCAGTGTCCGCAGCACGAGGGCCGGGCGGCGGAACGGGGAGTCCTGCGCCGTCTCGAACGCGCGCGGGGCGAAGCGCAGGTGCCGAGCGGTCGTCTCGGCACGCTGGACGGCCTCGAGCACCGAGCCGGGCTCCTCCTCCGCGGCCGGCTCCTGGTCCTCGACCTCCTCGCGGCGACCGACCATCGCCGACAGCTCGGCGATGGTGCGGCGGTCGCGCTCCTGCTCGGAGCGGGCGCCCGTGAGCTCGTCGTGCAGCCGCACGATCTCCTCCCGGGCCGCCGCCAGCTCGCGCGTCAACGGCTCCGCCTCCGGAGCGGCGGGTGCCGCGGTGACGACGGCGCTCTCGAGCTCGGCGACGCGGCGCTCGAGCTCACCGGCCCGGGCGTCGGCGCGGTCGCGGGCCGCGACCAGCCGTTCACGCTCCCCCTCGACCTCGCGGATCCGCAGGTCGGCCTCGTCGCGTCGCGCCTTGTGTCGCTCCATCTGGCGCTCGAGCTCGGGGATCCTCTGGGCCTCCTCCTCGAGCCGGCGCCGGCTGCGCTGCAGTTCCTCGGAACGCTGCGCCATCTCCTGCTGGGCCTCGGCCACCCGATCGAGCAGGATGCTCACGCCGGAGTCGAGCACCCCGGCCTCGCCGAGCGCCTCGTCCCACGAGCCGAACAGGGCCTCGATCGTCTCGGGCTGCGGCCAGTCCTTGTCGTCCTGCCAGTCCTCGGGCTCGGGCGGCTGTCCCGACAGCGCGGTCCAGCGGCAGATCCCGTAGAGGACCATCAGCCGATCGAACGCGTCGAGCGCTTCGAGGGCGGCCTTGCGGTCGGGTTCGGGACGCACAGCCTCAGCCTCGGTGACGCCGAGCTCGGCGAGCGACTGCTTGCGAGCCCGCGCCTCGTAGTAGGCCTGGCGTTGCTGGGCCACCGTCGGCTCCGTGGACTTCGCAGCCTTGGACCGCGGCTTCTTCTGCTTGGCCACGTCGATCTAGTTGACGGAGGGGTCTTCGGGCATCCTGGCCACCAGGGCGAAGTGACCACCCTTGCGCACGAGGGCGCGGCTCCACAGCTCGCCGGGCTCGTCGGTGAACGCGTCCTGACGCTCGAACGGCGCCACGAACCAGGAGTCCTCCGCGACCTCGGCATCGAGTTGCCCGGGCCCCCAGCCGGCGTGGCCTGCGAACGCGCGCGCCCGGCCGGCGGCGACCTCCTCCATGTCGGCCTCGAGCGCGACGAAGCCCAGGTCGCCGTCGATGGGCAGTGCGGCGTCGTCGGGGTCCTCGAACTCGGCGAGCACCATCACCCCACTGAGCTCGACCGGCCCGCCGGTGAACACGATCTCGTCCTCGTCGACGAGCGAGCTGAGGTCGGGCACGATCTCCCCGACCGTCGCCTCGCCCGCCCGGTTGAGCACGACGCCGAGCGCGCCCTCGTCGGTGTGCTCGGCGATCAGCACGACCGCGCGTGCGAAGTTCGGATCGAGGAGCGACGGGGCTGCCACGAGGAGGTGTCCGCGCAGCGACTCCATACCTCCAGAGTAGGGAAGACGGCCGTGAATACAGCTGCCGTTCCAGCAGCGCTACGTGTCCGTGGTGCGGGCGGCCAACCACGCCGTCAAGATCAGCGACCCCGGCGCCCGTGTCGTGCTTGCTGGAGGGCTGCCGCCGCAAGGGTTAGACCGTCGCGCGCTGCGGCTGACGCGGAGCGATCTACGCGGGCTGGAGGTCGCGCGCCGGATCGATCCCCCAGCGCCCGGCGACCTCTACCAGGTGCTCGTCGAGCGGCCAGCGATCCGGGCGCGGGGCACCGTCGTGGTCGGGGACGCCGCCCTTGAGCGCCATGCATCCGCGGTTGTCGCCGATCGCCCGCAGCTCGGCGACCTCCTCGGCGCTGAGCAGGATCTCAGCCGGCAGCGCCGCGAGCTCCGCGCGCTGCTCCTCGACCGGCCGGGCGCCGGGGCCGGCCTCCTGGATGAGGGTCGGAACGACGCAGGCGACCGGCGCGTGGGCGAGGTTGAACTGGCAGGCCAGCTGCAGCGCCGTGAGGCCGTGGCGCTGGGCGATCGGGCGCATCCTGGCGATGCGCTCGGTCCCCGCCTCGACCCAGCCCGGGGGCCGGAACCCACGGTGGTCGCGCTCCCCCAGCGGCGCTCCCGGAGCCAGATCGCCGTGAAAGAGCCCCCCGTAGTCGACGACGCGGGTGAGCAGGCTGACGTCGTGACGCTGGGCGGCACCGAGCACCAACTCGCCGGGCCAGGGCTCGAGCGGATTGAGGATGATCATGGCCCAGTCGATGACGTCGCCGTAGCGCTCGAGGCAGTCGATGACGTCGAGCGTGAACCCGTTGGCCGGACCGGGGGCGACGCCGAGCAGACGGGTCAGGCCCGCGTCGCGGAGGGCAGCCATCCCCTTCCAGACGGCGGGGTGCGTGTAGCCAGTGCGGTCGGGGTTGTGCAGCAGCAGGAGGTCGAACGCGTCGGCGCCGATCCGCTCGAGCGACCGCTCCGCGGCCATGCGCAGGTAGGCGGCGTACTCGTCGGGGCCGCGCAGGCGCGTGTCGGTGAAGCGCGGGAAGCCCTTGGCGCCCTCGCGCTCGCCCTCGTAGAAGTCGTGGCCGATCGCGCCCACGAGCGAATAGGTGTCGCGATCGAGCCCCTCCAGCGCCCGGCCGAGCAGGCTGTCGGCCTCGCCGGTGCCGTACGCGTCGGCGGTCAGAACGGTGCGAACGTGCTCGTCGGGCCGCAGCAACGCCAGCAGCCGATCGTCGTCGAGCGCCGCGCCGAAGTGCATGAAGCGCCCACCGCTCCACGTGCCGATAGCCGTATGGGTGGGGTCGAGCATGCTGGAGAATCTAGCCCTGCGTGCCCAGGGCGCGGCGAACGCGATCACGCAACCACATTCGTGCCCACCAGGCCTCGTAGCGCGCGGCGTGGACGGGGCCGGCCACGGGCTCGGCCAGGGAGGACGGCAGCCGCGGGGAGCCGAGCGCCCGCGCCACGCTGTCGGCGATCGCCAACTGGCCCGCCGAAGTGGGGTGGACCGCGTCGGGGAGCACCAGCCGCCGCCCGCCGAACGCGGCGAGCTCCACCGTCTCGGGGGCGAGCGATCGCAGGACGCGGTTGGCCTGCGCGGGCCTGGGGGCGGCCGGCGGGCGCCCCAGGTCCTCGGGCAGGGTGAGCACGAGCACGCGATCGGCGACGGCGGTGAGCGCCCCGACGATCGCGCGGGCGTCGCGTTCGAACGCGTCGGCGTCCCAGTTGGGCGAGCGCGCGTCGTTGACGCCCACGTAGAGCAGTCCCAGGTCATAGGGCCCGTACAGCCGCGGCAGCTGCTCGGCCCTCACGCCGGCCGTGGTCGCCGCGTCCACGGCGAGGTTGGTGAACGGCAGCCCGACCGCCTCGGCCAGCCACTGCGCCCAGGACTGGAAGTGGATCCCGAGGACCGGAGTGCCCCCGCGCCCGCGCGTTATGGAATCGCCGAGGGCGACGATCCCGCGCCGCGTCTCGTCCACGTGCGGCGCGCCCATGCGGGCGAGTATCCCGCCTCCGGCGTGGATGACCGGTACGGATCTGACTTTTGCTCGCCTGGCGATCAAAAGTCAGATCGGTACCACGAGTCGTTGGCGGGTAACCACCTGCACATGGGTGAGCGCAGCGCGAGCCTCGGCGGCCTCACCCTCGCGAAGGCGCGCGCGCTGCTTCCCCTGCCGCTCGCGCGATTCGCCTACCGGCTGGCCTACGTAGGCCTGCGCATCGGGTCGCTGGTCCTGCGCCCCCACACGCGCGGCGTCAAGTGCATGGTGTGCGTCGGCGACGAGCTGCTGCTCGTTCGCCACTCCTACGGGCCGCGCCTGTGGGACCTGCCGGGCGGCTTCGTGCGCCGCAACGAGGCGTTTGCCGCGGCGGCGCAGCGCGAGCTCGCCGAGGAGCTGTCGGGCGGCCGCGGCGTGGCCCACACCGAGCTCGGAGAGATGCAGCGCGACTTCTCCGGCCGGCACGAGACGATCCGTGGTTATCGCGTGGACCTGCCCGCCAAGGACGTCCGCAGGCAGGGGGCCGAGCTCGCGGAGCTGGGGTGGTTCCGGCGTGATGCGCTTCCCGGGCGCCGGTCGCCGATCGTCGACGAGATCCTCGCCCTCGAGGCCCGGTTTGCGTCGAGCTAGCCAGGGGTAACCGTCCCGGCACGATGGCCGCCGCGGCTCACACCCTGGTTCCCTCGCCGCCGGCGACGTGTCAGATGCTCGGGGAGAGCACCGCGGTGATCGTCTCGGGAGCGTGGTTCTCGGCCGTCACCAGCGCGGCCGTCGCCGAGGCGACCGGCGAGGCCCACGAGGCGGGCGCGCGCGATGTGGTCCTCGACCTCACCGCAGTCCGGGCCGTCGACGCCGCCGGCACGGCCACCCTCGGAGCGCTCGCCGAGCAGCTCGACGTGATCGGATGTGACCTGGCGATAGCGGCGACCCATCCCGGGCTCGTGGCGTGGCTGTGCAACGTCCCGCTCGACATCGACCTTCCCGTCCACGATTCCGTCGACGACGCGCTGGCCGACATCCTTCGCCGTCCCGTCTAGATCAAGGGCACGAAGCGGACCTCCGCGAGGTCCTGGCGCTCGATGCCGCCATCGCCGCGGCGCACGAGCAAGACGAGCCGCTCGGTGCCGTCCGCTCGGATGGGGGCGACGAGCCTGCCCTCCGGGGCGAGCTGCTCGAGCAGAGCGGGCGGGACCCGGTCCTGCGACGTCGCTGCCACGGAGATCCCGTCGTAGGGGGCGCCAGGCGGATGGCCGAGCCGGCCGTCGCCCACGACGAGCTCGACGCCGTGCAGCCGCGTCTCCGCATCGAACGACAGCGGGGCGTGGATCTCGATGCTGACCACCCGAGCCCCGAGCGCGGCCAGTACGGCGGCGTGATAGCCGGAGCCCGTCCCCACTTCGAGAATCCGCTGGCCGGGCATCACGCGCAGCGCCTCGCACATGCGCGCCACGACGAGGGGCTGTGAGATCGTCTGCCCGCACTCGATGCCCAGCGCCCGGTTGTCCCAGGCGCGCCGCCGGTCGCCCGGCGCGACGAACCGCTCGCGGGGCACCGAACCGATCGCCTCGAGCACGCGCTCGTCGGCGACGTGCGGACGCAGCTCGGCGAGCAGCGCCGCCCGTCTCAATGGGGCTCTGATCCCTCCACGGGCGGGCGGTCTGACCCCTCCACGGCCGGGCGCTCTGACCCCTCCACGGGCGGGCGGTCTGACCCCTCCACGGGCGGGCGCTCTGACCCCTCCACGGGCGGGTCGGAGCCTCGCAGCGCGTACCGGGTGAACAGCCAGCCGTCGCACTCCACCAGCCAAGCCAGGTCGCCGCGGACGGGCGGGTCGATCGCGGCTCCGTCGACCAGCGTCAGCGGGTCGCGCCCGCCGGCCAGAATGGGGGAGACGACCAGGTGCAGCTCGTCGACCAGCCCGGCCGGCAGCAGGGTGGCGTTGAGGCGCGGGCCGCCCTCGCAGGCGACGGCCTGCACCCCGTACTCGGTGCGCAGCCGCCCCAGCGCGTCGCGGAGGTCGGTGGTGCGCAGGTAGTCGACCTGCGCGGCGCACGGCGGGAGCTGACCGTCGGAGCCCGTGATGACCACGACCCGGTTGCCGCCCGCGCGCAGGAGCCCGAGGTCGGGGGACAGGTCGAGGCTGTTGGAGACGACCACGGCCAGCTGATCCATCGGCCCGTAGCCCTCGGTCCGCACCGTTCCCGCGCCAACCAGCACGGCGTCGCAGGCGCCGCGAAGCGCATGGAACATCTCGTAGTCGGCGCGGTTGGCCAGCGGCCGGGCACGGCCGGCCACCGTGACGCGCCCGTCGAGGCTGGCGATCATGTTCAGGGCGACCGCCGGCCGATCGGGCGTGGCGAGGTCGCGCAGCGCCAGCCCGGCCACGAGCTCCGACGCGGTGGCGGGGTTCCCGGCGGGCAGCAGTCTCGTGAAGACGGCCTCGCTCATGCCTCGTGGCCCGCCTCGATGCCCTGCGCCTGCGAGAGCGCCATCGCGCCCGCGCCCTCATAGGCGGCGGCGACGGGCTCGAGCAGCAGGCCGACGTGATCGCCGAGCCGCCGTCGCTCGAGCACCCGGCCTGCGAACCAGTCGGGGCACCCGTCGATGATCGGCACCCCCCGCGGGCCCTCGTGCCAGGCACAGCGCTCGAACTTGTCGACGTCGTCTCCCGTCGTGCCCCCGAACAGCTCGGCCAGATCGCGCCGCTGGGGCGGAATCAGGTGAAGCGCGACGTGCTCCGCGTGGGCCGCTGCGACGCGGTAGGTGCGGTTCTTGTCCGAGAGACACGCCAGGAACCGCGGGGGATCGATGCTGACCTGGCCCCCGAAGCCGATCACGCACCCGGCGCGCGTTCCCGCATGGTTGACGGTCGCGATGAACACGGGCCCCTCGAGCCCCGCGACGAACGCGTCGTAGGCGGCCTCGTTGCTCATTCCCGGACCGTACTCCCCTCCGGAGGAAGTGTTCGAGGATGCATGTTTGAAAGATCGCAGGACGTGGAAAACCTGTTCGCGTACGCGCGGCCCCATACCCCCCTCGGTCGCGCTGAAGGCGTGAATGGCCCGGCTTGCCGGGCCATTCGCATGTTCTGGGCCTGATCCGGGCCGGGAGGGCCGTAGGGTCCGCCGTCATGCGGCTCGTCACCTTTCTCGTCGACGGCGAAGACGCGCGGCGGGCCGGCGAGGTCCGCAAGGACGTCGCGGTCGCATTCGCCGACGGCACCACGGTCACAGACCGGCTGCAGACCGGTGACCGCACACCTGCCTCGGGCGAGCGCTTCGCCCTCGATCAGATCAGGCTGCTGGCCCCGGTGCCCCGCCCCCGCGCGATCTTCGGCATCGGCCTGAACTACCGTGACCACGCGGCGGAGACCGGCCTCGACACGCCCGAGTTCCCGATCGTGTTCATGAAGCTGCCGAGCTCCTCGGCGCCCCCCAACGAACCGCTCGCCGTCCCGCGCGTGATCCGGCGGCTCGACTACGAAGGCGAGTTGGCGGCGGTGATGGGGGCCGGGGGCGAAGTGGCGGGATATGCGGTCGCCGATGACGTCAGCGCGCGTGACCTGCAGGGGCGCGAGCCGCAGTGGACGCGGGCCAAGGGGTTCGACAACTCTTGCCCGTGGGGGCCGTGGATCACGACCGCCGACGAGGTCTCGGACCCGCACGACCTGGCGCTGAGGACCTGGGTCAACGGCGAGCTGCGCCAGGAGAGCTCGACGGCCAACCTGATCTTCGACGTTCCGCGGATCGTCGCCTTCCTCTCCGAGGCGTGCACGCTCGAGCCCGGCGATCTGCTGCTCACCGGCACGCCCGCCGGAGTCGGGATGGCGATGGAGCCGCGCCGCTTCCTGGAGCCGGGTGACGTCGTGCGGATCGAGATCGAGCAGCTCGGCGCGATCGAGCACGAGATCGCCGCCCCCGTCCAGATCGCCCCGACGCTCAGTGTGACTCGATGACCTTGTCGATGAGGCCGTACTCGACGGCCTGATCGGGCCGGAAGAACCGGTCGCGCTCCATGTCGGTGTGGACCTGCTCGACCGGCTGCCCGGTGTGCTGCGCGTAGATCTCGTCGATCCGCGCCCTGGTCTTGAGGATCTCGCGGGCGTGGATCTCGATGTCCGTGGACTGCCCCTCGAAGCCGGCGCTCGGCTGGTGGATGAGCATCCGCGAGTTGGGCAGGGAGAAGCGCTTGCCAGGTGCTCCTCCCGTCAGCAGCAGCGACCCCATGCTCATCGCGATCCCGCAGCAGATGGTCTGCACGTCGGGCTTGATGAAGTGCATCGTGTCGTAGATCGCCAGGCCCGCGTAGATGGAACCGCCCGGCGAGTTGATGTAGATGCTGATGTCCTTGTCGGGGTCCGAGGACTCCAGGTGCAGCAGCTGGGCGACGATCAGGTTGGCCACCTGGTCGTCCACGGCCGAGCCGAGGAAGATGATCCGCTCGTTGAGCATGCGCGAGTAGATGTCGAACTCGCGCTCGCCCCGCGCAGAGCGCTCGACGACCATCGGGACCAGGGGCATGGCCCCACAGTAGTAGCTCAGCTATAGAGGGCGAACGAGCCGAGAATGGTGAACAGGGCGACCAGTGCGGCGCCCTCGTAGAACGCCGCTTCCCCGTCCCCGGTGATCTGCCAGACCGTCAGCGAGCCGAGGGCCAGCCCCCCGATGTAGATGCTCGGCATGGAGAACGTCAGGTGGTGCGTGAACAACAGGCTGACGAGCACCAGCAACGGAAACAGGAACGCGGCCACCTGCGCGACGGAGTTCTTGATCACCGAGATCGCCAGGTCGGCCTCGCCCTTGGCGGCGAGCAGGATCGCGGTGAGGTTCTCGGCCGCGTTGCCCGCGATCGCGACGATGACCAGGCCGGCAAAGGCCTTGGAGATGTGCAGTTGGGCGATGGCCGGGGTCAGCGCGGTGATGAACCACTCCGAGACGAACGCGGCCATCACGCCGGCGGCCGCCAGCAGGGCGACGCACACCTTGAGGCTGACGCGCGGGCGGTCGCGCTCTGTGCCCGCGGCGCGCTGGTCGGCTCGCAGGTAGGGGATCACCCAGCAGAGATAGACGACCAGCAGGCAGACCGACGCGATCGCGCTGATCGCGGTGATGTGCTGTGCCGCCTTCGTGCCGGCGGATTCGACCAGCCCGACCAGGACGATGCCGAACACCGCGACCTGGAGCAGCGTCGCGGTGTCGTTGGGCAGGCGGGCGCTGAAGCGCATGACCCCGTCGGTCGCGTGGCGCGCTCCCACCATGATCGCGACCCCGAGCATCAACAGCGCGTTGGCCAGGACCGACCCGATCAGCGACGTCAGCGCGATCTCCGTCTCGCCTGCCTGGATGGCCGCCAGGACCACGAACAGCTCGGGCATGTTCCCCAGCGACGACTGCAGGAACCCGGTCACCGCGGGGCCGAAGTGCTGGCCCAGCAGTTCCGTGGCGAGGCTGACGAGCCAGGCGACGGCCGCCAGCGCGACCAGGGAGGTGACGAACGGGACCAGCCCGCTCATGCCACTCGTCAATCCCGCCGCGACGAACGCGGCGAAGGCCACGCCGAGGACGGCGCGCTCGCGGGCGGTGAAGCCCATCGACGCTAGGCGCTCGACGGCATCATCTGCTCGGGATAGCGTGGCCCGGCAGCGTCGGGAAGCGCCTCGGCGATCTCGCTCATCTCGTCCTGCGTGAGGGTGACCTCGGCCGCGGCGACGTTGTCCTCGAGCCGGACCACCTTCTTGGTCCCGGGGATCGGGACGATGTCCTCGCCCTGGGCGAGCACCCACGCGAGGGCCAGCTGTGCCGGGGACACCCCCTTGGCCTGCGCGAGCTCCTCGATGCGTGCGACCAGGTCGAGGTTCTTCTGGAAGTTCTCGCCCTGAAAGCGCGGGGAGAACCGGCGGTAGTCGTCCTCGTCGAGGTCGTCGACGGACCGGATGGCACCGGTGAGGAACCCGCGCCCCAGCGGGGAGTAGGCGACGAAGCCGATTCCCAGCTCGCGGCACGTCGGCAGGATCTCGTCCTCTGGTTCGCGCGACCACAGCGAGTACTCGGTCTGCAGGGCGCTGATGGGATGCACGGCGTTGGCGCGGCGCAACGTCTCGGGCCCCGCCTCGCTGAGGCCCAGGTAGCGGACCTTGCCCTCCTCGACGAGCTCGCCCATCGCGCCGACCGTCTCCTCGATCGGCGTGTCGGGATCGACGCGGTGCTGGTAGTAGAGGTCGACGTGGTCGGTGCCCAGTCGCCGCAGGGAGCCCTCGATGGACTCGCGCACGTACTCCGGTCGGCCGCAGACGCTGCGTTGCCGCGGGTTCTCCGGGTCGAACCTGATGCCGAACTTCGTGGCCAGGACGACCTCGTCGCGTTTATCGGCCAGGAAGCCGCCCAGCAGCTGCTCGTTGGTGTGGGGCCCGTACATGTCCGACGTGTCGAGGAAATCCACCCCGACCTCCAGGGCGCGGTGCAGCGTGCGCAGAGACTCCTCCTCGTCGCGGTCGCCGTAGAAGGCGGACATTCCCATGCAGCCGAGGCCGATCGAGTTGACCCGCAGCCCCTGATCGCCCAGCGCTCGTGTGTGCATGCCCGCCACGCTACCCGGCGGGCGTGGCCTCCAGCCGCAGCCCGTCGGGCTGCGGCGTAGTGTCCGAGGGACCCATGGACCACGCACGGGACATGCTCGGCGCCCGAGACAGCCCGGAGCAGCAGCTGGCCATGTTGATCGACAGCGTCAGCGACTACGCGATCTTCCTGCTCGATCCCGGCGGCCACGTGCTGACCTGGAACCTGGGAGCGGAGCGCAACAAGGGCTACACCGCCGCCGAGATCATCGGCGAGCACTTCTCGATCTTCTACCCCCCGGAGGGCCGCGAGGCAGGACGTCCGGCCGCCGTCCTGGCCGCCGCCGAGCGCGATGGGCGGTTCGAGGAGGAGGGCTGGCGCGTGCGCAAGGACGGCACGCGCTTCTGGGCCAACATATTGATCACCGCGGTGCGCGACGAACACGGCAACCTGCTCGCCTACGGCAAGGTCACGCGCGATCTGACCCAGCTGCGCCTCGCCCAGCAGGAGCTCGAGCTGTTCGCCTCCTCCGCGGCGCACGACCTCCAGGAGCCGCTGCGCACCATCGCCGGGTTCAGCGAGCTGCTCGTCCGCCGCCACGCGCCCGCGCTGCCCGATGACGCTCGCGAGTTCCTCGACCACATCGCGGCGGCGGCCGCGCGTATGCAGCGCCTGATCAGCGACCTGCTCCTCTACGCCCGCAGCGGACCGGGAGAGGTCCAGCGCGTCGAGGTGAGGCTGGCCAACGCGGTGGGGCCGGTGCTCGCCGACCTTCACGGCGCGTTGAGCGAGCGCGGGCTGGAGGTGGCGGTCGATGTGCCCGGCGACGCGGTGGTGCTCGCCGACGAGGCGGGCACCGGCCTGCTGCTTCAGAACCTCCTGTCCAACGCGGTGAAGTTCGCCGACGCGCAGGAGCCGAAAGTGGGCGTGTCGGCGCGCCGGGAGGGCGCCGAGTGGCTGGTGGCCGTCAGCGACAACGGCCCGGGGGTCCCCGACGCCCACCGCGATCGCGTGTTCGAGCCGTTCACCCAGTTGCGCCACGACGAAGGCGCCGGCACGGGGCTGGGGCTGTCGATCGCCCGCCGCATCGCCGAGCGTCACGGCGGGCGCATCGGCGTGGACTCCGCGCCCGGCGAGGGAAGCCGGTTCTGGTTCGCTCTTCCGGCCCGGGACTAGTCGACCGTCCGCACTAGCCTCCGCCGCGTGACGGGCGTCGCGCGGCGATCATCCGGCGTGCCGCCCCCGCTGATGGTCCTCACCGCCGCCACGTCGGTCCAGTTCGGCGCCGCGTTGGCCGCGACGCTGTTCGACGACCTCGGGCCCGGCGGGACGTCGACGCTGCGCGTGGGCCTCGGGGCGCTGGTCCTCGTGCTGTTCTGGCGGCCGAAGGTGCGCGGTGTGGCGGGCACCGACCTGCGGCTGGCCGGAGCCCTTGGCCTGTCGCTCGGCCTCATGAACTACTCCTTCTACGAGGCGCTGGACCGCGTCCCGCTGGGCATCGCCGTCACGATCGAGTTCGCCGGCCCGCTGGGCGTTGCGGTCGTGCTGTCGCGGCGCCGGCTGGACCTCGTGTGGGTGGCCCTGGCGGCCACCGGCATCCTGCTGCTGGCCGACCCGGGCGGCGGCTCGCTCGATCCGGTCGGGCTGGCGCTCGTGCTCTTCGCGGCGGCCTGCTGGGCGGCGTACATCCTGCTGGCCGAGCGGGTCGGCCGCCGCTTCACGGGCGGGCGCGGGCTGGCGCTGGCGATGGTGGTGGCCGCGCTCGTGCCCCTCGGCCCCGGCATC
>JBBPZE010000065.1:0-9607 GCA_038199185.1 Solirubrobacterales bacterium | reverse complement strand
TGGCCCCTGCGCCGACGACGGTGTGCAGCTCGTCGAGAAAGGTGACCACGCGGCCCTCGGATCCGGTGATCTCCTCCAGGACGGCCTTGAGCCGCTCCTCGAACTCACCCCGGTACTTGGCCCCGGCCACCATCGCGCCCAGGTCGAGGCTGATCAGGCGCTTGCCGCGCAGGCTCTCCGGGACGTCGCCGGCGACGATGCGCTGGGCCAGGCCCTCGACGACCGCGGTCTTGCCGACGCCCGGCTCGCCGATGAGGATCGGGTTGTTCTTCGTGCGGCGCGAGAGGATCTGCATGATCCGCTCGATCTCCGTCTCGCGGCCCACGACCGGATCGAGCTTGCCCTCGGCGGCCAGCTTGGTCAGGTTGCGGCCGAACTGGTCGAGCAGCTTGGAGGACTTCTTGCCCTCGCCGGACGCGCCCGCGCCTCCGCCGCTCGGGCCGCCACCGCCGCCCTGACGGCGCCCGCCGGGGCCCGACAGCATCCGGATGACCTCGTTGCGGATCTTCTCGGAGTCCGCATCGAAGTCGAGCAGGATGCGCGCGGCCACGCCTTCGTTCTCGCGCACGAGGCCGAGCAGGATGTGCTCCGTCCCGATGTAGTTGTGGCCAAGGCTCAATGCCTCTCGGAGCGCGAGCTCGAGCACCTTCTTGGCACGCGGCGTGAACGGGATCTGCCCGCTGGTGACCTCCTCACCGGAGCCGACGATGCGTACGACCTGCGCGCGCACGCGCTCGACGGTGATGTCCAGCGACTCCAGGACCCGGGCGGCCAGCCCCTCCTCTTCCCTGAGCAGGCCGAGCAGGATGTGCTCCGTCCCGATGTAGTTGTGCTTGAGCGTCCGCGCCTCCTCCTGGGCGAGAACGACGACCTGGCGGGCTCGTTCTGTGAATCGCTCGAACATGTGCTGCGTACGTCCTTCCTGCCTAGCGGCTAGCGGTGAAGGGTGGGGCTATCACCCGGCTACTCAACCTATTCGGCCGAAAGGGCCTGACGGATGAGTGGACGGTGGTCGAGGTGGCAGGGCATAGCGCAGTCTATCAGCGAGCCGCCCTGGCCACCGGAGGGCAAATCGCCCGGTGGTTGCGGCGAAACGGCGACCCCGACGGAGCATTCGGGTCCCTAGGGGCAATCCCCGACCGGCATGAGCTCGGGCGCTGGGCCATGCAGCGCAAGCTCGACTGAGCGCGGCGCAGCGCCGGTTGGTCAGTCGCGCAATGCCGGGAACAGCACGACCTCGCGGATCGTGCTGCGCGCGGTCATGACCATCGTCAGCCGGTCGATGCCCAGGCCCAGGCCGCCCGTCGGCGGCATGCCCTGCTCGAGCGCCTCGACGAACGCCTCGTCGTAAGGCTGGGCATCCTCGTCGCCCTCGGCGCCGTAGCGGGCCTGCGCCTCGAAGCGCGCCCGCTGCTCGTCGGGGTCGTTGAGCTCGGTGAAGGCGTTGGCGATCTCCATGCCGCCGACGAAGGCCTCGAAGCGCTCGACGAGCCCTTCCTCGGAGCGGTGGGCCTTGGCGAACGGCGAGAGCTCCTTCGGGTAGTCCGTGACGAAGGTGGGCTGGACGAGCCGGGGCTCGACCACCTTGGACAGGAGGTCGTCGACGAGCTGCGGCCAGGTCCTGTCCTCCGTCGGCAGGCGCTGCCCGATGGCGGCCGCGAGCGCGTCGCGGTCACGGCGCTCGAGGATGTCGATTCCGGTCTCATGGCGGATCGAGTCGCGCAAGGTCACCCGGCGCCAGGGCGGGGAGAAGTCGAGGTCGCCCTCGTAGCCGATCGCGTCCGCCACCGCCCCCACGCACGCCTCCAGGCGGAGCATCTCGTCGGTGTAGTCGGCGTAGGCCTCGTACCACTCCACCATCGTGAACTCGGGGTTGTGCTTGGGCGACAGGCCCTCGTTGCGGAAGTCCTTGCCGAGCTCGTAGACGCGCTCGAGACCGCCGACGATCAGCCGCTTGAGATACAGCTCGGTGGCGATGCGCAGGTACATGTCCTGGTCGAGGGCGTTGAAGTGCGTCACGAACGGGCGCGCCATCGCGCCGCCGTAGAGCGGCTGCAGCACCGGGGTCTCGACCTCGATGAACCCTGAGTCGTCGAGGTAGCGGCGAACCGCGGCGACGATCTTCGCGCGCACGATGAACACCGCGCGCGTGTCCTCGTTGGCCAGCAGGTCGAGCTCCCGCCTGCGCAGCCTCGTCTCGACGTCGGCCAGGCCGTGGAACTTGTCGGGCGGGGGCCGCAGCGACTTGGCCAGGACCGCGAAGTCCTCGACGCGCAGCGACAGCTCGCCGCGACGGGAGCGGAACGCCGTGCCGTCCACGCCGACGATGTCGCCGAGATCGAGCATCAGCAGCCGCTCCATCCGCTGCGGGCCCAGGACGTCGAGCTTGGCCTGCAGCTGCAGCCTCCCCGAGCGGTCGACGATGTCGAGGAAGGCCATCCTCCCCTGCCCCCGCCGTGCCGCGATCCGCCCGGCGACGCGGTAGGAGGCAGCGGTGTCCTCTCCGTCGCCCAGCCCGGCGTGCGCCTCGTGGACCGTGTCGACCGCCACGACCCCCGGGTAGGCGTGCGGGAAGGGGTCGATCCCGTCCGCGCGCAGCGTTTCGAGCTTGACCCGACGGGTCGCGAGCAGAACGGAGGTCTCGTCGGCCATGCGGCCGATGAGGCTAGTGAGTGCGGCTACAGGCCGACGTCGATCTTGGTGATCTTGAGCTTGCGGGCCGGACCCTTGGGCACCGGCACCGACACGACCTCGTTGCGTCTGCGGCCCAGCAGCGCGCGGCCCACCGGCGACTCGTTGGAGAGCTTGAGATCCGCGGGGTTGGCCTCGGCGGAGCCGACGATGGTGAACTTCTGGGACTTGCCGGTCTTCTCGTCCTTGACATGGACGATCGAGCCGACCCCCACGACGTCGGTCGAGACGTCCTTGGCCTCGATGATCTGGGCCGAGCGCAGCTTTTCCTCGAGCTGGGCGATCCGCTGCTCGAGCATGGCCTGCTCGTTCTTGGCGTCGTCGTACTCCGAGTTCTCGGAGATGTCGCCGAACTCGCGGGCCTCCTTGATGCGCGCCGCCACCTCGCGCCGTCTCTCCCCGGACAGCAGCTCCAGCTCGACCTGGAGCTTGTCCAGGCCTTCTTGGGTGAGGATGACTTCACGGGGCATGCGGGCGCGGCATGCTAGCAACGCGCACGGCGCTCAGGCAGCGGCGCGAAGCGGTCGCCCGGCGTCCAGGATCGCGCGCGCCTGGTTGGTCGACGAGGTCCTCTGCAGGGCCTCGTTGACCTGCCTGTCGCCGGCCGTGCCGATCAGCCGCGGGACGTACCAGGGGTAGGCCTTGCGCAGCCAGCGAGCGGCGCGCGGCTCGCCCAGGTGCTCGACGGCCCGGTCGATCAGCCAGTCGAGCTCGGCTCGCACCTCCTCGGGCGTCGGCTCGCCCTGGCGCCGGCCGAGGACCTGCTCGAACAACCAGGGATTTCCCAGCGACCCGCGGGCGAGCATCACCGCGGCGGCGCCCGTGCGCTCGTAGGCCGCCTCGATCTCCGCCGGCGAGTGCAGGCCACCGGTCAGGACCACCGGAGCGTCCAGCGACTCCACCAGCTTCGCAGCCAGGTCGTAGTCCGGGCTGCCCTTGTGATGCACCGCCGCGCTGCGCGGGTGAAACCCGATCGCCGCGACGCCGGCCTCGGCGACGAGCCGATGGGCGAGGGCGAAGCCATCGGTCTCACCAGGCCGCTGCCCCGATCGGAGCTTGACGGTGACCGGCAGGCCACTGCCCTCGCCCGCGGCGCGGGCGACGGCGACCGCGGTGTCCGGATCGGAGATCAGCGCGGCCCCGGCTCCCGTCTTGCAGACCTTGGGGACCGGACAGCCCATGTTCAGATCGATGACCCCGGCGCCGGCCTGCGCGGCCGTCTCGGCCGCCGAGCGCATGACGTCGGGATCCTGGCCGAAGAGCTGGATGGAGACGGGTCCCCCGCATTCCCGCTCCTGCGGGTGGATGCGCAGCAGCTCGGTCATCGTCTTCTCGTTGCGATGGTGGATCGCGAAGCTCGACACCATCTCCGACGTCGCCATCCCCGCGCCGTGCCGGCGTGCCTGCAGGCGCACGAACCACGTGCCGATGCCCGCCAGCGGCGCGAGCAGCACGCGGTTGGAGATCTCGTGGGGACCCAGCCGCCAGGCGTCGGTCAGACGTTCGGGCACGGACCCAAGGTACCTTCGGCACGTGTACCGCGTGCGGATCGCGCACCCCACCGCCTCCGACGAGGCCGAGCTGCTGGCCATGAACCGGTCGAGCGTGCGGTTTCACCGGCCGTGGGCCTACCCGCCCCAGGATGCGGCGGGCTTCCGCGAGCTGCTCGAACGCGATGCCCGCGAGGACTGCGAGGTGCTCCTCGTGCGCCGCGTGTCCGATGACGCCCTGGTCGGGGTCTTCGTCCTCAGCCAGATCCTCCGCAAGGCCTTTCAGAACGCCTACCTCGGCTACTACGGCAGCAGCGAGCACGGGGGCAACGGGTACATGCGCGAAGGCCTCGCGCTCGTGCTCGATCGGTCGTTCGGGCTGCTGAGGCTGCACCGGGTGGAGGCCAACATCCAGCCGGGCAACCACGCGTCGCTGGCGCTGGTCGGCGCCGCGGGATTTCGCCGGGAGGGCTTCTCGCCGCGCTATCTGAAGATCGGCGGTCGCTGGCGGGACCACGAGCGTCTGGCGGTTCTCGCCGAGGACTGGGCCGAGTTCAGCCGGACTCGCTCCGGCCGTGGATGATCCTCAGGCCCTTGAGCGTCAACAGATCGTCGACGTGGTCGACGGTGTCGGTGAACGGCACGATGTGCTCGGCCAGCCCGCCCGTGGCGATCGTCCGGGTCTCCGCGCCGAGCTCGTCGCGCAGCCGGCCGATGATGCCGTCGACCTGCCCGGCGAAGCCGAAGACGATCCCCGAGCGGATAGCGTCGACCGTGGACTTGCCGATCAGCGCCCTGGGCTCGGCGAGGTCGATCTTGGGGAGCTTGGCGCCGCGCTCGGTCAGCGCGTCCATGGAGATCTCCACGCCGGGCGTGATGATGCCGCCGAGGTACTCGCCCGCGCCGGAGACCACGTCGTAGGTGATCGCGGTACCGAAGTCCACGCTGATGCACGGGCCGCCGAGGCGCTCGTGGGCCGCGACGGCATTGACGAGCCTGTCGGCGCCGAGCTCGCGAGGGTTGTCGATCCGGATCGGCATGCCGGTCTTCAGCCCCGGCCCCACCACCCGCATGTCGTGACCGAGATAGCGGCGGCCCATCTCCTCCCACTCCGGCGCGAGCTGCGGCACGGTGGAGGAGACGATCGACGCGCCGATGTCGGCGAGCCCCACTCCGCGCAGCTCGAGCAGGTTGCGCAGCGCCGCACCCAGCTCGTCGGCCGTGGAATCGCGCACGGTCGCAAAGCGCCAGTGCTCATCGAGCGTATGGCCGTCCCACGTCCCGAAGTGGGTCTGAGTGTTGCCGACATCGACGGTCAGGAGCACGCCCGCATTATGGTTGCCCCGTGCCCGCACGGCTCGTCCTGGTCCACCTGCGGTTCCGTGCGCTGCCGGCCGACTGGCTACCCGCGGCCCGCGCCGCGGTGGCCACCTGAGGCCACCGCTTCGAGAGGGGGCCCGGCCAGACGGACGCCCTCACCCACCGGGAGCTGGGCCAACCGATCGGCGAGTCGCACGCCGCTCGGCGTGCTGAGCCCGAAGTCCAGCTCCACGAGCGGGACCAGCACGAATCGACGATTCAAGATCTGCTCGTGCGGGAGGACCAGGCGCGCGGACCGGTACTCGCGGTCGGCCAGCAACAGCACATCCACGTCCGCAGGCCGCGGCGAGTGGCGGGCCGCCGCGAGGTCGCGCCCCAGCTCCTGCTCGGCGTCCTTGCACACGTCGAGCAGCGCCTCGGGCTCGAGCCGCGTCTCGATGCGCAGGCACGCGTTGAGGAAGGCCGGCTGGTCGAGGATCTCCCCGACCGGGTCGGTGTCGTAGAGCGACGAGGACGCCAGGACGTCCACGCCCCGGCGCACCAGCGCCCCCACGGCGGCGCGGAGGTTCGCCTGGCGGTCACCGGCGTTCGAACCCAGGCCCAGGTAGCCGAGGCTCAAGGAGCGCCCGGGTCACGCCCGGCCGACGCCGGGCCGGCCGCGCCCGCCACGTCAGGCCTCACCGACGTCGCGCCACAGCTCGACCGAGACCTCCTCGACGGGCAGCGGGATCGGCGGCTCGGGCTTGGCGCAGCGCACCATGACGCGCTCCGCCCCGAACTCGGCCAGCAGCCGGTCGGCGACGGCGGCACACAGGCGCTCGAGCGTGTTGAACGAGCGGCTCTGCGCGACGAGCGCGACCGTGGAGCACACCTCGCTGTAGTCGACTGTGTCCTCGACCATGTCGGTGACCGTCGCGTCCGCCTCGCCCACCTCGAGCCGAAGATCGACGACCAGTCGCTGGCCGATCTCCTGCTCGGCCTTCGTCACGCCGTGGTGGGTGTAGAGCGACAGCCCGCTGATCTCCACGACGACCTCCGTGCGCGGGCCGTCCTCCTCGTCGAAGTCCTCGACGTCCTCGTCACCGGGCAGGTCGGGATCGTCGGAGGTCACGCGCCGCCCAACGTAGCAGCGGCCACCGCGAGCGCATCGCGGGTGGCCGCGACGTCGTGGACCCGGAAGATCTCCGCGCCCCGTTCGTAGGCCAGGACGTTGGTGGCGACCGTTCCCATCACCCGCTGGTGGGGATCGTCGCGGCCGGTGATCCTCGCCAGAAACGACTTGCGGGAGGTACCGACGACGACCGGGCGGCCGAGCGACACCAGCTCGTCCAGGCGGCGCAGAAGCTCGAGGTTGTGCGCCACGGTCTTGCCGAACCCGATGCCCGGATCCAGGGCGATCCGCTCCTCGGCGACCCCCGTGGCGATGGCGAACGCCATCCGCTGCTCCAGGAAGGCCTTGACGTCGGACACCACGTCGTCGTAACGCGGGTCGGCCTGCATCGTGCGCGGCTCGCCGAGCATGTGCATCAGGCACAGGTCGCAGCCCGCGTCGGCCACCAGGCCCGCCATCCCGGGATCGCCGCGCAGCGCGGTGACGTCGTTGACGTAGCTCGCGCCCGCCGCCAGCGCCGCGCGCGCCACCGTGGCCTTGGAGGTGTCGACGCTCAGCGGCACGCCGGCGGGGGCCAGAGCCTCGACCACCGGCACGACGCGGGCGAGCTCCTCGGCCTCCCCGACGGGTTCGGCGCCGGGTCGCGTGGATTCACCGCCGACGTCGACGATCCCGGCGCCCTGGGCGATGAGCTCCCTCCCGCGCCCGACGGCGGCGTCGTGGTCGAACCATTCGCCTCCATCCGAGAACGAGTCCGGCGTGACGTTGAGCACGCCCATGATGCGCCAGGGTCGGGACACGGGACAAGCGTACGGGCCGTATCCGCCCGCGAGGCGGGACACCGCCGCTCCGGCGACGTCGCCGGTGGTCGCCGCCGGGCACGTTCCTGAGACGATGGGCGTGATGACGCACAACGTCCTGGTCACCATCCCCATCAGCCACTACTGCGAGAAGGCCCGCTGGGCGCTCGACCGCGCCGGGATCGACTACGTCGAGCGCGCCCACCTTCAGGTCCTGCATCGTGTCGCCGCGTTGCGAGCCGGGGGCGGGAGGACCGTTCCGGTCTTCGTATGCGAGGCCGGCGTGCTGTCGGACTCCGCCCACATCGTCCGCCACGCGAGCCGGCGCGCCGCGCCCTCACGCCGCCTCTACCCCGACGACCCGGACGTCAGCGAGGAGATCGGGGCCCTCGAACGCGACCTCGACGCGCGGCTGGGACCCGCCGGGCGCCTGTGGCTGTACCACGGCCTGCGCGGCCGCCGCGACATCGCGATCCGCTACGGCACCACCGGGGTCCCAGCCTGGCAGCGCCGCGCCCTGCCGATCGGCTACCCCGTCGTCATTAGCATCGTCCACCACATGCTGGGCGTCGACGACGAGAACGCCGTCGCCGCCGAGCGCGAGGTTCGGCAGACGTTCGATTCCGTCGGCGAACGGCTGTCCGACGGCCGTCCATACCTCATGGGAGAGACGTTCACGGCCGCGGATCTCACCTTCAGCGCGCTTGCCGCACCGATGCTGATGCCGCCCGAGTACGGCGTCGCGCTCCCGCGGCCCGATGAGCTTCCGGCGGCGATGGGCGACGTGGTCCGCGAGCTCCGGGCTCATCCGGCCGGAGCCCACGCGCTCAGGATGTACGGCGAGGAGCGCCCGCGCTGAGCCCGCCCGGGTTGGGCCATCGAACCTGCGCATTGCGCATGTTCGATCGCTCGCGGCGCGAGCGCCGCGATGCCTAGGCCAACTCGGGCTTCTCGGGCAGGTCGAGCCCGCGTGCCTCGGCGCCGGCCAGGCCGGGGCGGGGCAGGGGACGCGGCGCCTCGCGGCCGACGCGCTCGGGCGTCGGGACCTCGTCCAGCCCGCCCGGAGGAGGCGGCTCTGACTCCTCGGAGCCGAAGACCTCTTCCTCGGTCTTGCCCTCGAGCAGCGCAGCGAACTCCTCCTTCTCGATCGTCTCCCGCTTGAGCAGGATGTGCGAGATGGTCTCCAGGGAATCGCGGCGCTCGCTGAGGATGTCCTTGGCACGCTGGTGGGCGCTCTCGATGATGCGCCGGATCTCGTCGTCGATCTCGCGCGCGATCTCGTCGGAGTAGTCGGGCTCGGAGGAGAACTCGCGGCCCAGGAAGGGCTGACCGTGATCGTGGCCGAAGACGCGCGGGCCCAGGCGCTCGGACATCCCGAAGCGCATGACCATCTGCTTGGCCGTCGCCGTGACCTTCTCGAGATCGTTCGACGCGCCGGTGGTGATCTCGGAGAAGACGATCTCCTCGGCGGCACGGCCCCCGAGCGTCATCGCCATGTTGTCGAGCAGCTCGGCGCGCGTGGTGAGGAACTTGTCCTCCTGCGGCATGGAGATCGTGTAGCCGAGCGCCTGCCCACGGCTGATGATCGAGACCTTGTGGACCGGGTCGGAGTGCTCGAGGTAGTGGCCCACGATCGCGTGGCCCATCTCGTGATAGGCGGTGATGAGCCGCTCCTTCTCGCTCATGACCCGGGTCTTCTTCTCCGGGCCGGCGATGACCCGCATGATGCCTTCCTCGAGCTCGACCTGGGTGATCTCGCGCTTGCCCGAGCGGGCGGCGAGCAGGGCGGCCTCGTTGACGAGGTTGGCGAGGTCGGCACCGGTGAAGCCCGGCGTCTGGCCCGCGAGCGTGTCGATGTCGATGACCTTGGCCAGCGGCTTGCCGCGCGTGTGGACGTCGAGGATCCTCGCGCGGCCCTTGCGATCAGGGCGGTCGACGACGATCTGGCGGTCGAAGCGGCCGGGGCGCAGCAGCGCGGGATCGAGGATGTCGGGCCTGTTGGTCGCCGCGATGAGGATGATGTTGTCGGTCATCGTGAAGCCGTCCATCTCGACGAGCAGCTGGTTGAGCGTCTGCTCCCGCTCGTCGTGACCGCCGCCGAGTCCGGCGCCGCGATGACGGCCGACCGCGTCGATCTCGTCCATGAAGATGATGCACGGCGAGTTCTGCTTGGCCTGCTCGAAGAGGTCGCGGAC
>JBBPZE010000064.1:0-19315 GCA_038199185.1 Solirubrobacterales bacterium | reverse complement strand
GACGGAGACCACCAAGCCCGAGACCGACCACGAGGCCATCGGTCTCCATACGCTCAAGCCCGCTCCCGGCTCGCGCAAGAACCGCAAGCGCATCGGGCGCGGCCATGGCTCGGGCATGGGCAAGACGTCCGGGCGCGGCCACAAGGGCGCGGGCTCGCGCTCGGGCTCGAAGTCGCGGGCCAACTTCGAGGGCGGGCAGATGCCCATCCACATGCGAATGCGCAAGCTCCGCGGCCCGCACATGAAGAAGTCGATGCCGTTCGAGCCGTTCCGCACGCACACCCAGCCCGTGAACATCGGCGACCTCGAGCAGCGCTTCGATGCCGGCGACGAGGTCACCCCCGAGACCCTCGTGGGCAAGGGCCTGGCCACGCGGAAGGGCATTGCCGTCAAGGTCCTCGCCAAGGGTGAGCTGAACAAGAAGCTCACCGTCCGCGCCCACGGGTTCTCCGCCGCCGCCAAGCAGGCCATCGAGGCCGCGGGTGGTTCGGCCGAGATCCTCGACGCGTAGTCTGTCGTCGGCCCATGCTGACGACCATCCTCAGCGCGTTCACCGTCGCGGAGATCCGCAAGAAGCTGCTCTTCACCGCGCTGCTGCTCGCGCTCTACCGCGTGGGCTCGCACCTGCCGGTGCCGGGCGTCAACATCGCTGCGGTCAACGACATCCAGAAGCAGTTCGGTGGCTCGAACATCCTGGGCTTCCTGAACCTGTTCAGCGGGGGCGGGCTGAGCCGGATCGCCGTGTTCGCCCTGGGCATCATGCCCTACATCACGGCATCGATCATCCTGCAGCTGCTGCAGGTCGTCGTGCCGTCGATCGAGAAGCTCTCGAAGGAGGGTGAGGTCGGGCAGGCGCGCATCACGCAGTACACGCGCTATCTCACCGTCGGTCTGGCGTTCGCCCAGTCGATCGGCTACGTCTTCCTCTTCAAGTCCTTCCAGGCCAGCGCCGGGCAGCCCGTCATCGACAAGTTCGACGCGCCGCACGTGTTCCTCATCGTGATCTCGCTGACCGCGGGAACGATCCTGCTGATGTGGATGGGCGAGCTCATCACCCAGCGCGGGATCGGCAACGGCATCTCGCTGATGATCTTCGCCTCGATCGTCACCCGCCTGCCGCATGGCGTGCAGGCGTGGTGGACGAGCCCCGACCCGGTGTTCAAGGTGATGATGCCGTTCATCGCCCTGGCCGTGGTCGCCGGGATCGTCTTCGTCCAGGAGGGCCAGCGCCGGATCCCGGTGCAGTACGCCAAGCGCGTGATCGGCCGGCGCATGACCTCGGGCGGCCAGACCTACCTGCCGCTCAGGGTCAACATGGCGGGCGTCATCCCGGTCATCTTCGCCGCCTCGCTGATGGCCTTCCCGCCGACGGTCGGCCAGCTCATCAACACGCCGGTGACCAAGGACATCGCGGCGTTCTTCACCCCCAATGGCTGGGCCTACGTGGTCGGCGAGTCGCTGCTGATCGTCGTCTTCACGTACTTCTACACGGCCGTCACGTTCAATCCCGTCGATCAGGCCGAGAACCTCAAGAAGTACGGCGGGTTCATTCCCGGGGTGAGACCGGGCAGACCCACGGCGGAGTTCCTGGACCGCATCCTCGCCCGGCTGACGTTCCCGGGCGCGATCTACCTCGCGGCCGTGGCCGCGCTGCCGACCATCCTGATCAACCAGACCAGCGCGAACTTCTTCTTCGGCGGCACCTCGATCCTGATCGTGATCGGGGTGGCGCTCGACACGATGAAACAGCTCGAGGCGCAGTTGATGATGCGCAACTACGAGGGCTTCCTGAAGTAGTGTCCGCCGCGTCGCCGTCCGCGGCCCGATCGAGCAGTGAAGTGTCCGAGCTGAACCTCATTCTCCTCGGCCCTCCCGGCGCCGGGAAGGGCACCCAGGCCGACCGCCTGCGCGACGACTTCAACCTGCCATACATCGCGACGGGCGACATGCTGCGGGCGGCGGTCAGCGAGGGCACCGACCTCGGCGTGGAGGCCAAGCGATACATGGAACGCGGAGACCTCGTCCCCGACGAGGTGATAATCGGCATGATCCTCGACTGCGTCAACGCCTCCAGCTCGGCCGACGGGTTCCTGCTCGACGGCTTCCCGCGCAGCATCGGCCAGGCCGAGGCCCTCGACGACGCCATGGCCAAGCTCGGCCGCGTGCTCACCGCCGCGCTGCTCATCGAGGCTCCGGACGACGAGATCGTCCGGCGGATCAGCGGTCGTCGGGTCTGCCCGAAGGACGGCAGCCACGTCTATCACGTCGAGTTCAACCCGCCCAAGCACGAGGGCGTCTGCGACGTCGACGGGGCCAAGCTCGTGCAGCGCGACGACGACCGGCCCGAGACGATCAAGAAGCGTCTCGAGGTCTACCACGACCAGACCTTCCCGCTCATCCCGTTCTACGAGGAGCGTGGTCTCCTGCGCCGTTTTGACGGCTCGCGCTCCCCGACCGAGGTCCACGACCACGTGCGGGCGACGATCGCGACGCTTCGCCTCGAAGACCAGCTGTGATCGTCACCAAGTCGCCGGCGGACATCGACAAGATGGCCGCGGCCGGAGACATCCTGGTTCGTACCCTCGAACTGCTCGAGGGCAAGGTCGGCGAGGGCGTCACGACGGCTGATCTCGACGAGGCCGCGGAGACGTTCATCCGCTCCCAGGGAGCGACCCCGGCCTTCAAGGGCTATCGCGGCTTCCCCGGGTCGATCTGCGCGTCGCCCAACGCGATGGTCGTGCACGGCATTCCGGGGCCCTACGTCCTGAAGCGCGGGGACGTCATCAGCCTCGACGTCGGCGTCGTCAAGGACGGGTGGGTGGCCGACGCCGCGCGCACGTTCGCGGTGGGCCCGATCTCGGCGATTGCCGGCAAGCTCCTCGACGTGACCAAGGCCGCGCTGTTCGACGCGGTCGAGCAATGTCGGCCGGGCAATCGCCTCGGTGACGTCTCCCACGCCGTCCAGGCCCGAGTCGAGGGCGAGGGCCTCTCGGTGGTCCGGTCGCTCGTCGGCCACGGCATCGGGCGGGAGATGCACGAGGAGCCGCAGATCCCCAACTACGGGGATCCGGGCAAGGGGCCGCGACTCGAGGCGGGCATGGTGCTCGCCGTCGAGCCGATGGTCAACGCGGGGGGCCATGACGTGCGCATGGGTGACGACGGGTGGGCGATCTTCTCCCAGGACGGCTCTCTGGCGGCGCACTTCGAGTTCACCATCGCGGTGACGGCCGACGGCCCGCGGGTGCTGACGCCGTGGCACGATCCGGTCGCCCACGCGGCCTGACCAGGCGAGGCCGCGCCCATGGGCAAAGCAACCATGGAGCCGCACCAATGGGCCGGCACCGAACGGCCGCCCGGGCCCATGCTGCGCTTTGCTAATCTGGCTGGTCGCGCCTGTGCGCCCATTTTGGCTGCGCGCGGTGCTGATTTTCCCTCTTTCCGGAAAGGTCTCATGAAGGTTCGACCTTCGGTCAAGCCGATGTGCGAGAAGTGCAAGATCATCCGCCGCCATGGCGCGGTGCTGGTGATCTGCTCGAACCCCCGCCACAAGCAGAGGCAGGGCTAGGCCCATGGCACGCATCGCTGGCATCAACATCCCTCTCAACAAGCGCGTCGAGGTCGGGCTCACCTACATCTACGGGATCGGCCGCCCGACGTCCAACGAGCTGCTCGCCGAGCTTCAGATCAGCCACGACACCTACGTCCGCGACCTCACCGAGGACGAGGTCGGACGCCTGCGCGATCTCATCGACCGCAGGCTCATGGTGGAGGGCGACCTGCGCCGCGAGCGCAGCCAGAACATCAAGCGGCTGATGGAGATCGGCTGCTACCGCGGCCTGCGTCACCGCCGTGGCCTTCCGGTTCGGGGCCAGAACACGAAGACCAACGCGCGCACCCGCAAGGGCCCCAAGCGCATGTCGGTCGCCGGCAAGAAGAAGGCGGCGAAGAAGTAGTGCCCGCTCCCAAGCGTCCCGCGCGCGGCCGCCGCAAGGC
Source organism: Solirubrobacterales bacterium (assembly GCA_038199185.1). Classification (GTDB taxonomy): domain Bacteria; phylum Actinomycetota; class Thermoleophilia; order Solirubrobacterales; family Solirubrobacteraceae; genus BP-464. Next base: position 15,322 of record JBBPZE010000064.1, on the reverse strand, counting down.
CAAGAAGAACGTGCCGGTCGGCCAGGCCCACATCAAGACCAGCTTCAACAACACGATCGTGTCGCTGACCGATCGCGAGGGCAACGTCCTCGCCTGGGAATCGGCCGGAGGCGCGGGGTTCAAGGGCTCGCGCAAGTCGACGCCGTTCGCCGCGCAGGTCACGGCCGACGCCGCCGCGCGCAAGGGCATCGAGCAGGGCCTGCAGAAGGTCGAGGTCTTCGTCAAGGGGCCGGGCTCAGGCCGCGAGACCGCCATCCGCTCGCTCCAGGCCGCCGGGCTCGAGGTCACGGGTGTCAAGGACGTCACGCCGCAGGCTCACAACGGATGCCGCCCGCGCAAGAGGAGGCGTGTCTGATGGCCCGCGACACCGGACCGCAGTGCAAGCAGTGCCGCCGCGAGGGCCAGAAGCTCTTTCTCAAGGGCGAGCGCTGCCTGACCGACAAGTGCGGCGTCGAGCGCCGCGCCTACCCGCCGGGAGACCACGGCCGCGGTCGCCAGAAGCAGTCGGAGTACCGCGTCCAGCTGCGCGAGAAGCAGAAGGCCCGCCGCTACTACGGCGTGCTGGAGAAGCAGTTCCGCCACTACTACGAGAAGGCCTCCCGCCAGCCCGGCATCACGGGCGAGAACCTGCTCAACCTGCTGGAGCGCCGCCTCGACAACGTGCTCGTGCGGCTCGGGTTCGCCGCCTCGCGACGCCAGGCGCGCCAGTTGATCCGTCACGGCCATTGGACCGTCAACGGCCGCCGCGTCGACATCCCGAGCTATCAGGTGCGGGAGGGCGACGTCGTCGCCGTCAAGGCGGACACCCCGGCCGACGCGATCATCCGTGACGCCACCGAGCTCACCGCTCAGGTCCCGGCGTGGCTGCAGGCCGACCACGATGCGCTCACTGCGAAGGTGCTGCGCAAGCCGGAGCGCGGCGAGATCGCCGCCCCCGTGCAAGAGCAGCTCATCGTCGAGCTGTACTCCAAGTAGTTCCCGACCAGCTTTCAACCCGGGTGGGCCGCTACTGGCCCATCTGGGAATGACGACGACAGGACCTCCTCCACATGCTCGACTTCCAAGTCCCCCGCATATCCAGCGAAACCGTCGAGGACACTCGCGGATCGTTCGCGATCGAGCCCCTTGATCGCGGGTTCGGTTACACCTTCGGCAACTCGTTGCGCCGCGTCCTGCTCTCCTCGCTGGCCGGCGCGGCGGTGACGAGCGTCCGCATCGAGGGGGTCGCCCACGAGTTCTCGACGATCAAGGGGGTCACCGAGGACGTCACGGACATCGTCCTGAACCTGAAGGGCATCGTCTGCCGCATGCACTCCGACGCCACCGAGATCGAGGCCCCGCTGGTCGTCAGCGGTCCGGGGGAGATCACGGCCAAGGACATCGACCTGCCCTCGGGCGTCGAGATCCTCAACCCCGATGCCCACATCGCCACGCTCGAGAAGAAGACCAAGCTCGAGATGTACATGACCATCGGCCGCGGCCGCGGGTACCGGCCGGCCGAGGAGAACAAGACGCCCGACCAGCCGATCGGCGTCATTCCGATCGACTCGATCTTCTCGCCCGCCCGCCGCGTGGCGTACGCCGTCGAGCCCGCCCGTGTCGGGCAGCGCACCGACTACGACAAGCTGACGCTCGACATCGAGACGGACGGCTCGGTCGAGCCCCAGGACGCGCTGCGCGAGGCCGCCGAGATCCTCATCGCCCATCTGAAGATCTTCACGGACACCGAGATCGCTCCCATCGGGGGCGGCGCCACGCTCGAGAGCAACGGCCAGGGCCCACCGCAGGTGGGCGGTGGCGCCGGCGGCGGGGCCGTCACCCAGCCCGGGGGACCGATGCACGACATCCTCATCGAGGAGCTCGAGCTCGGCGTTCGGTCCTACAACTGCCTCAAGCGGGCGGGAATCCAGACCGTGGGCGACCTCATCACCAAGAGCGAGGGCGAGCTCGCGGCGATCCCGAACTTCGGCAAGAAGTCGATCGACGAGGTCGTCGAGACCCTCCATTCGCGCGGGCTCGGCCTCCGCGACGACTGAGCATCTCGAGGAGCTTGGACCATGCGTCATCAGAAGCAGCGCGGCAAGCTCAGCCGGGACACCGCCCACCGCAGGTCCCTGATGAAGAACCTGTGCAAGGAGGTCATCGAGCACGAGCGCATCAAGACCACCGAGGCCAAGGCCAAGGCGGTCAAGCCGGAGCTCGAGAAGCTCATCACGTTGGCCAAGCGCGGTGACCTGCATGCCCGCCGCCAGGCGTTGTCCACCCTGGGCCAGGACAAGTTCGCCGTGCACAAGCTCTTCGAGGATGTGGCGCCGCGCTATGCGGGGCGCCCGGGGGGCTACACCCGGATCCTCAAGCTCGGACCGCGCCGGTCGGACTCGACCGAGATGGTCTTCCTCGAGCTGGTCTGATCCGCCGCCGCTCGGCCCGGTCTCGCGACCGTTTCGCGTCGTTCTCGCGTCGAGCTCGCATCGTTCTCGCGTCGTTCTCGGCGTCGTTCTCGCGTCGAGTGGACAGTTGAGGGTGCGGGGGACCGTCAAGTGTCCACTCGACGAATTGGGGCGGGGGACCGTCAAGTGTCCACTCGACGAATTGGGGCGGGGTTCGCGAGCGCCGATTCGACGGTCCGCGGGTTGCCGGGCATGGTGACCAGGCTGGACATCGAGTACGACGGCGCGCGGTTCGCCGGGTGGGCACGCCAGCCCGGGGAGCGGACCGTGCAGGAGGAGCTCGAGCGTGCGCTGGCCACGGTGCTTCGCGTGGAGTCGGTGCCGCTGACCGTGGCCGGGCGCACGGACCGCGGGGTCCACGCGTGGGGCCAGGTCGCCTCCTACGCGCATGAGGCCGTCGACCCGTGGAGCCTCAACGGAGTCCTGGAGGACGACGTGGCGGTGCTCGCCAGCACCGCGATGCCGGCGGCCTTCGACGCCCGCCACGACGCCCTCTCGCGCACCTACTGCTACCGCGTGCACAACAGCCGGCAACGGTCGGTGTGGTGGCGCCATCGCGCCCTCTGGTGGTCGCGCCCGCTCGACCGCGGGACACTCGATGCCTGCGCCGCGAAGCTTCTTGGCCGTCACGACTTCACCGCGTTCACCCCCACGGACACCACGCACACCAGGTTCGAGCGCAACGTGCACGCGGCGGAGTGGCGTCAGGAGGCCGATCTGCTGGAGTTCTGGATCACCGCGGACACCTTTGCGCGCCACATGAACCGGATCCTGGTCGGCACGATGCTCGAGGTGGCGGGCGGGAGGCGCAGCGTTGACGGCTTTGCCGCCCTGTTGGACGGCGCGTCCCGGTCGCGAGCCGCCCGTACCGCACCCGCGCACGGGCTCGCGCTCGCCTCGGTCACCTACGGCGACCGCTCATAGACTGCGGGGCGCGTGAAGGTCCTGCTGACGAACGATGACGGCATCCAGGCCGACGGGCTGCAGGCGCTGCGACGGGCGCTGCTCGAGCTCGACGGTGTCGAGCTGGAGGTCATCGCCCCGGACGGCAACCGCTCGGCGATGGCGCGATCCATCACGACCCGCCGGCCCCTGTGGGTCGAGGAGGTCGACTTCGGCGACGGGACGGTGGGCTACGCCACCGACGGCACGCCGGTCGACTGTGTGCGCCTGGCCCGCCTGGGCCTGATCGGAGGCTTCGATGCCGAGGTCATCGTTGCGGGCATCAACCACGGCTCCAACCTCGGTGACGACATCACCTACTCGGGCACGGTCGCCGCGGCGCTGGAGGGAGTCGTCCTCGGGCTTCCGGCGATCGCGGTCTCCCAGCAGTCCGCCGCGCGGGAGATGGACTTCCGGCTCGGAACGCAGTTCGACTTCGCTCACGCCGCTCGGTTCGTCGCCGGCGTGGTGGGACAGCTCGACGAGTTTCCGCTGCCCGACGGCACCTTGCTCAACGTCAACGTGCCGGCCGGTGATCCCGAGGGGGTCGACGTCACCAAGCTCGGCAAGCGGATCTACCGCGACCAGCTGCGCCTTCATACGGAGGAGGACAGCCGGCGCCGCTACTGGATCTATGGCGCGGATCCGGGCTTTCATGACGAGCCCGGCACCGATCTGGCCGCCGTGGCCGCCGGGCGAATTGCCGTTACCCCGATCCATTTCGACCTGACGGACGTCCGCGGGCTCGACGTCCTGGCCAAGCACGACCTGCAGCGGCTGCTCGCGCCTGCCGCCGACGAGGTCGAGGAGGGGTGAAGACCGCCGAGCGCGCCGCCGAGCTACGCAGGGCGCTGGAGCACCACGGCCATCGCTACTACGTCCTCGACGATCCCGAGATCGGCGACGACGACTACGACGCCCTGCTCGACGAGCTGCGGGCGATCGAGGCCGAGCACCCGGAGCTGGTCACGCCGGACTCCCCGACGCAGCGCGTGGGCGGGGAGCCGGTCGGTGCCCTGGAGAAGGTCACCCATCTCGCACCGATGTTCTCCCTCGCCAACGTGCGCAGCGAGGAGGAGCTGCGGGCGTGGGTGGGGCGGATGCGCACCCATCTCGCGCGCGAGGGAATCGAGGATCCGGAGTTCGACTACGTCGCGGAGCCCAAGATCGACGGCCTGGCCATCTCGCTGATCTACGAGAACGGGGCGTTCGCGCGCGGCGCCACGCGGGGAAACGGCGAGGTTGGTGAGGACGTGACTCACAACCTGCGCACGATCCCGACGATCCCGTTGCGCATCGACACGGACGACCCGCCCGCCCTGATCGAGGTGCGCGGTGAGGTCTACATGTCGTTGCCGGACTTCGCCGCTCTGAACGAGCGCCGCGCGGAAGCGGGGCTCTCGACGTTCATGAACCCGCGCAACGCCGCGGCGGGGACGATCCGCCAGCTCGACCCCAGGCTGGCGGCGGAGCGGCCGCTGTCCATGTGGTGCTACGGCGTGGGAAGGACCGACGGAGTCTCGTTCGCGGGCCACTGGGAGTCGCTGCAGTGGCTGGCCGGGCACGGCTTCCGCGTCAACGGCGACAACCGCAGGCTCAAGGCCGAGGAGGAGGTCGTCGCCCAGTGCTCGGATTGGCACGAGCGCCGGGGCACCCTGACCTTCGAGATCGACGGCGTGGTCGTCAAGGTCGACGACTACGAGCTCCAGCGCCGTCTGGGCGTGGTGGGGCGCGATCCGCGCTGGGCCGTCGCGTGGAAGTTCCCGCCGACGACCACGGTCACCCGGCTCAACGCGATCATGTGGAACGTGGGCAAGTTCGGCGACCTGCATCCGTTCGCGGCACTCGAGCCGGTCGGAGTCGGCGGCGTGACCGTCAAGCTGGCGACGCTTCACAACGAGGAGGACCTCGCTCGCAAGGACATCCGCGTCGGCGACGAGGTCATCGTGCTGAGGGCCGGCGACGTGATCCCGCAGGTCCTGTCGCCGGCGCCGCACGCCGTCGAGCGCCCCGATCGCTCGCCGCCGCCCGCGCCGCCGGCGACCTGTCCCTCGTGCGCCACCCCCACCGTCAAGGACGAGGGCGTCTTCACGCGATGCCCGAACCGCGACTGCCCGGCGCGCCGCTGGCAGCTGATGAAGCACTACGTCAGCCAGGGCGCGATGGACATCGAGGGGCTCGGTGAGCTGCAGGTCCAGGCGCTGATGGACGCCGGGCTCGTGCGCACGCCCGCCGACTACTACCGGCTGACCGCGGGGCAGCTCTGCGAGCTCGAGCGCTGGGGGGAGGTCTCCGCGCGGCGCACGGTCGAGGCGATCGAGAGATCGCGCGAGGTTCCGTTCGGCCGCGTCCTGTTCGCCGTCGGCATCGAGGGCGTGGGGTTCGTCACCGGCCGCAACCTGGCCCAGCGGTTTCGCTCGATCGACGCGCTGCTCGGCGCGAGCATCGAGCAGATCGCCGAGACGCCGGGCATCGGCGCCAAGGTCGCGGCGCTGATCGCCGCTCAGCTGACCGACCCGCTCATGCGGGAGCTGATCGACGATCTGCGCGCGCAGGGCGTCCGCATGGAGGAGGAGGGCCGGCCACCGGGAGAGGGGCCGCTGGCCGGCAGGTCCTTCGTTCTCACCGGGACGCTGCCCGGCCTCACCCGTGAGGAGGCGACGCAGCGCATCCTCGCTGCCGGCGGCCGGGTGACGGGATCCGTGTCGAGGAAGACCGACTACCTCGTGGCCGGTGACTCTCCGGGCTCCAAGCTCGAGAAGGCCGAGAGGCTGGGCGTGGCGGTGCTCGACGAGGCGGGGTTGCTGGCCCTGCTTCAGCCGTAGCGCGCGATCAACGGGACCATGCGGTCCTCGATGCGCTTGGCGCAGGTCTCGCACGTGCTGTTCTCGATGAACGAGAAGGCCAGCAGGTCGCCGCCCGCGCTCTGGCAATAGCCCGACAGCGCGCTGACTCCCCGCAGGGTGCCGGTCTTGGCGCTGCAAGCGTCCTGTGCCGCGGTGCGGCGCATCCGGTGTGACAGCGTGCCGGTACGGCCGGCCACCGGCAGTGACGCACGCAGGGCGATGCCCTCCTCCGGGAGCGAGGCCATCCCGGTGAGGAGGTCGACCACCTCACGCGGGCTGACCCGGTCCGAGCGTGACAGGCCCGACCCGTCGTAGACCTGGGCGCTCACGCCCAGGCCGGCCAGCGTGGAGCGCACGACCGCGGCCCCGGCGGCCGTGGATCCGCCCGCGCCGAAGCTCGCCCCGATGTCCTTGAGCAGCAGCTCGGCCGCGAAGTTGTCCGACGGCACGTTGATCCGCGCGATCGCGGTCCGCAGCGGAGCCGAGAGGGCGCCGGCGATGGGTACGGCATCCGGTCCGAGGGTTCCGGTGTGCGCGCCCTTGCGCACGACTATGTCGGCGGCCAGGAGCGCTTCGCGGAGCCTGGTCGCCGCGTACAGCGCGGGGTCGCGGCCGTGGCCGCCGTCGAGGACCAGGCCGCCGAGGCTGCCACCGAGGTCGGTGTCGTAAGCGAAGTCGCTGTCGAAGGAGCCGCGCCGCCGGTCGAGATGGGTGCCGTCGCCCAGGACCTTGCCGGTGATCTCGGTGACGCCGAGCGCCGCGAGCTTGCCGGCGATCCTCCGAAGCTGCGAGGTCGTCAGATACGGATCGCCCACTCCGACCAGCGCGACGTCGCCGTCGATGATGCCATCGGCCGGTGGCCCGAGCGCTTCCAGCACGGTGCTCAGCCGTGCGCCGGGGCCGAAGCGAAGCAGCGCCGCGGAGGTCGTCAGCAGCTTCTCGTTCGATGCGGGGACGCGGGTGGTGGTCGCCCGGAGCGTGTAGAGCGCGCGTCCGGTGGCCAGATCGCGGACGTAAGCGCCCGAGACGTCGCCGAGCTGTCGCTGTTGCGCGGCCAGCTTCGCGCGTAGCGTGGGGAGGTCGATCCCCCGCGCTGGGGTCGGAAGCATGAGGACCGCGAGAAACGCGCAGAGTGCAGCCTGGACAGGCCTCCGGGACATTGGCCGAGGCTACACTCCGCCTGAGATGGGCAACGTGGTTCGCCTCGACCCGGCCAAGAAGCAGCGGTCCGGCAGCGGGGGGAAGGCCGTCCCGCCGCGCCGCCGCCGGCAGTCCAAGACGGCGCTGGTCTTGGGCGGCGGGGGGTTCACCGGCGGTGTGTACGAGATCGGTGCCCTGCGCGCCCTCGACCTCCTCTCGGTCAACAAGACCGTCAACGAGTTCGACGTCTACGTCGGCACGTCGGCCGGTTCGTTCGTCGCCTCTCTGGCCGCCAACGGGGTGTCGCCCGAAGAGATGATGCGGGTCGTCAACCATCAGGTGCCTTCGCCGTTTCGCGACATCGACCTCAACATGCTCCTGCGGCCCAACCTGCTCGGCTTCGCGAAGTCCGCGGCGCTGATGCCGCTGCGCGCCGCCCGCCTGGCCCGCCAGTTCGCCGGGCAGTTGGGCTCCGTGTCCGCGATGGACGTCGTGCTCGGGCTGGCCGAGGGACTGCCCGGCGGCATCTACTCCGGGGAGGGGATCGAGCGCTACATCCGCACCGTCCTCGGCGACCCGGGGCGCAGCGACGACTTTCGCGACCTCGGAGCGGAGTTGTACCTGTGCGCCACGGATCTGGACACGTGCGAGCGGATCGTCTTCGGCTCGGACGGCTGGGACGAAGTTCCGATCTCGACCGCGGTCCGCGCCTCGACCGCCCTGCCCATGGTCTATGAGCCCGTCCGGGTCCGCGAGCGGGAGTTCATCGACGGCGGGATCGTGTCCACGACCAACCTCGACGTGGCGGTCGAGGCGGGAGCGAAGTTCGTCGTGGTCGTCAACCCGCTGGTGCCCTACGTCAACGACTTCAGCCACGACATCCCGACGCTGTTCGGTACCCGGCCACGGCACGTGTCGGACATGGGCTTCCCGCAGATCGGCTATCAGGCGTTCAAGCTGCTGGCCTACCAGCGCCTGCACGACATGGCGCGCCAGTGGGAGGACCGCTATCCCGGGGTCGACATCGTCCTCATCGAGCCCGAGCCCGACGACGAGCTCATGTTCCAGACGCCGATCATGAACTTCGCCAGCCGCACCGACATCGCGCGCCACGGCTTCGAGTCGGTGACGCTCAAGCTGGCCTCGGAGTACGACTCGTTCCACGAGATCTGCCAGCGCCACGGGATCGAGATCTCGGCCACCCGTGTGCGCAAGGTCGTCAAGCACTTCTCGGCCGAGAGGGCCGACACCCGGGCGTGGCGCAAGATCCTCGAGCAGGCGACGCCCTCGCTGCTGCGGCAGTCGCGAACCTCCGAAGGCGGCTAGCCGGGCTGTGACCGCGAGCTCCTGACCGACTGTCAACTGCGGAACATGGCGCTAGCCCCGCGCGAGCTCGAGCGCCCGGAGCACGCGCGCCATGTGCTCCTCGCGCGCCGGCACGGTGATGCGGACGTGGGCCGGGTCGCCGACCGACCGGCCCGGGGCGACGACGATGTGCCCGCGTTCCAGGCGGCGGCTGAGCTCCGCGCCTTCGACCCCGGCCAGCGAGAGCCAGAGGACGTTGGACTCCGAGTCGGGCAGCTCGTAACCCAGCTGGCGGCATGTGCTTGTCAGCGTCGCGCGGTGGGCGGCGATCGTGCGCCCGCGTCGGGCGACGATGTCGACCGAGCTGCGCAGCGCCTCCAGCGCACCGGCCTGGGCGAGCTCGTTGAGGCCGAGCTCCGGCTCGAGCCGCTCGAGCATCGTCTCGGCCTCCGGACCGCCGATCGCATAGCCGCAGCGCAGCCCCGCCAGTCCCCAGGCTTTCGAGAAGGTGCGAAAGACGAGCAGCCGGGGGTGATCGTCGAGCAGCCCCAGCGACGCGTCGAGGGCCTGCGCGTCGCGACCGACGAAGTCGATGAGCGCCTCGTCGAGCAGGACGACCACACGCTCCGGGAGCTGCTCGAGCAGCGAGCGCAGATCATCGACGGCCAGCAGCTCCCCGGTCGGGTCGTTGGGGCTGCACAGCGCAATGATGCGTGTCCGCGCATTGACCGCCTCCAGCACCGGGGCGACGCCGTAACCGCCCACCGGCACGGCGTGCCCGCGGGCGCGGCGGGCCATCAGCGGATAGAGCGGGTAGGACGGCCAGGGGGTGATCAGCTCGTCCTGCGGATCGTCCATGAGGATCTGCGTGGCCGCGCCGAGCAGCTGGGCGGCACCGTCGCCGACGACCAGCCGCTCTTCCTCCACGTTGTGACGATGTGCCAGCTCGGAGCGCAGTGCGGTTGCGTGACGGTCGAGATAGCGGTGCAGGCCGCGCCGCGCCGCGAACGTGATCGCGTTGACCACGTTGGAGTGCGGATACTCCGGCCACGTGGTGGCCGAGAGGTTGAGCGGTTCGACGCGGGCCAGGGCGCTGCGGCGTCGCTCGTCGGCGTGCTCCCGCAGCTGGGCGCTCACCTCCTGTGGCGACATCTCCTCGAACTGCCTGTAGTAGTCGCGGAACCCCATCAGCCACTGGGCGCCAGGCTGGGTCCCAGCCCCGCGAACACCAGCAGCCAAACCGTGAAGAGCACGACCCCGATCGCTGCGCTTATCGCGAAGATCCTGCCGATGACACCCTCGCGCTGGTCATGGCCCGCGGCACGGCGGACGAGGATCCACGCCTGGTCGAGGCGCTTCATGGCCGCCAGCCCGACGAACAGGGCGAAGAGCATCGCCACGAAGGCGGTGAGGATCCCCACCGAGACGCTGTCGGTCCAGTAGTTCAGGCGCGAGCCGATCCACAGGCAGCCGGCGGGGATCGGGCCCCAGAAGCTCACCCCCACCAGGGTCATGAGCACGAGGATCGCAAGGGCCAGAGCCGAGTCTCCCCGCTGGCGGCGATCATCTCCGCGCGACGGGACGTCGCGGTACTTGACGGGACGCGTGCCCGGCCGGCGGCCGACGAACAGCCCGCCGGTGTCTGAGGGATCCGTCCGCATCTCCCCGTGAAGGGTAGAGCGGTCGACTTCGCCTACGCCGGGCCGCCGTAGAGCTCGTCGAAGAGCGCGCCGTACTTCTCGTTGACCACGTTGCGCTTGACCTTCAGCGTGGGGGTCAGCTCGCCGGTCTCCTGTGAGAGGTCGTGGTCGAGGATGACGAAGCGCTTGACCTGCTCGACCTGCGCGAGCTTTGAGTTGGCGCGGTCGACCTCGCTCTGGATCAGGGCCCGCACCTGCTCGTCCTGGGCGAGGTCGGCGGTCGCTGTGGCGTCGACGCCGTGTTCCTTCGCCCACGGCACGATCTCCTCCTCGTCGAGCGTGATGAGGACGACGGGATACGGCCGCCGGTCGCCGTGCATCACGCACTGCGAGACCCAGCGCGCCTGCTTGAGGTCGTTCTCGAAATTGGCGGGCGTCAGGTTCTTGCCGCCCGCGGTGATGATGATGTCCTTCTTGCGGCCCGTGATCTTCAGGTAGCCCTCGTCGTCGAGGTCGCCCAGGTCGCCCGTGTGCAGCCAGCCGTCCTCGACCGCCCCGAACGAGGCGTCGGCGTGCTTGTGATACCCGCTGAAGATGTTCGCGCCCTTGAGAAGGATCTCTCCGTCGTCGGCGATCCTGATCTCGACGCCGGGCAGGGCCTGGCCCACGGTTCCGAACCTGTGGTGCTCCGGGGTGGAGATGGTCGCCGTCGTCGAGGTCTCGGTCATCCCGTAGCCCTCGAGCACCGGAACGCCGCAGCCCCAGAAGAACTCGAGGATCTCCTGCGAGATCGGCGCGGCGCCCGTGACCGCCTCCCGCAGGCGACCACCGAACAGGCTGCGAACGAACTCGGCCTTCGGCGCCAGGGGCTCGAACCGGCGGCGCAGGTCGTCGGGAACCTCCTGACCGTGCACCACGAGATCCTGAATGCTGCCCCCCACCTCGCGGATCTGCTCGATCTCCTGCGCCGCCAGCTGGCTCTGGGCCAGCGTGAAGAGCTTCTCGAATATGCGGGGAACGGAGGGCAGGTAGGTCGGCTTGACCTCCATCAGCTCGGGGATGATCTGCTTGGCGTCGCCCCCGAAGTACGCCATCGCGACGCCCCGGTCGAACGTGGCGAGCTGAATGAGCAGCGCGAACGCGTGGGCGAGGGGGAGGAAGAGATAGACGAGGTCGTCGTCGTTCTCGAAGAGGTCGCGCTCCTCGACCATGTCGACGACCGACCGGTAGTTGCCGTGGGTCAGGACGCAGCCCTTGGGCGGCCCGGTCGTCCCCGACGTGTAGATGAAGGTGAACGGATCATCCGGCCCCACCGCCTCGTAGCGGACCCGGAGCTCTGCCGGGTCCCGCGAGCGCCCGCGCTCGCGCAGGTCGGCGAGAGGGATGGCATCGCCCGTGTCCCCGCCCGCGTCCATGACCACGAGGTGGCGCAGGGCAGGGAGGCGGGGTCGCACCTCGGCGATCTTGGCCAGCTGCGACGCATCCTCGGCAACGATCGCCACGGCGTCGGAATTGGCGGCAACCCATTCGCACTCCTCGGGAGCGTTTGTCGGGTAGATCGGCACGACGGCTGCGCCGGCCGACGTGATGGCGAAGTCGGCGTAGGTCCACTCGGGACGGGTGCCGGCGAGGATGCAGACCCGCTCGCCGGGCTCGATACCCAGGTCGAGCAGCCCGAGGCCGATCTCGGTCACGATCTCGCCGACCTGCGCGAAGGTCACGTCGCGCCACTCTCCGTCGACCTTGTGCTTGACGGCGACCCGGTCCGCGAACATGCTCGCCGCCCGCGGAAGCAGATCGGCGATCGTCCTGCTCTGCGTGGTCTGCTTGGTGCCGGCCTCCATCACTCCTCCTCGACGGGGTGTCAGAGCCGGATACTAAGAGACCCGCTCTCGAGCGGGTCGCGGTTCAGGCGGGCGCGGACTGGGGTTGCGGCTGTACGGGCGGCCGCTGGAGGGTGGCGAGGAACAGGCTCTTGTCGATCCGACCCTGGAAGATCGGGACGCCCAGCTCGACGCACTTGCTGATGACTTCCCTCCGCTCGAGCCCGGCCTCGCGGGCCAACTCGGTCGGAGTCAGGTGATTCGCCATCGGAGTGGTCCTCCATCGTCGACTATCGCTCTCGGTGAGCCGAAAGGTACGCCTCGGCCCGGACGCGCGCAACGCGCGCGGCATAAATGTTCGCTAATTCCGGCGAGCCGTCGTTAGATCGGGTTGGGCACGTCGATGAAATCGTGCCGAACTCCGAAGCGCTCTGCGAGCAGCGCGCCGAGGCGCTGGACGCCAAGCGTCTCGGTGGCGTAGTGGCCGGCGGCGAGGAAATGGACGGCCGCCTCCCGCGCGTCGTTGAAGTTGCGCTCGGACGCCTCTCCGGTGAGGAATGCGTCGTGGCCCGTGTCGATGGCCTCCTGCAGGTAGCCCTGCCCGCCTCCCGAGACGATGGCGATACTGCGCACGAGGCCCGGGCCCGCGAGGACGGCGATCGGATCCCGGGCGGTCAGGACACGGACGCGGCGCTCGAGCTCGTCGACGGGGATACCGGCACCACCGAACGCCGCGCTGACGCCGATGTTGCCTGCGAACGGGCCGCTCACCGTCGCCTCCAGCGCGGTCGCCAGCAGTGCGTTGTTGCCGTGTTCGGGATGTCCGTCGAGGGGCAGGTGGTAGGCGGCCAGGCTCATGTCGTGGTCGAAGAGCAGTTGGAGCCTGCGCTTTGCCGCGAGGTCGAGGGGCCTTGGGGGACCCTTCCAGAGGAGGCCGTGGTGCACGAGCACCAGGTCCGCACGGGCGGCCGCCGCGCGCTCGAACAGCTCGATTCCGGCACTGACCCCCGTCACGACCGTCCTGACGGTCGAGGCGCCCGGAACCTGGAGGCCGTTCGGGCCGTAGTCATCGAAACGCTCAGGCTCCAGAAGCGCATCGAGATGGCCGATGAGCTCTGTGAGGTTCGCCGGCATGCACGTCCCCTTCCCGACAAAGTCGCTGTTGCATCGTTCGTCACTGAACGCTAGGGTTCGCTGAGCAGGAGCGGTGGTCGTCGTCATGGATGAAACGACACGGGATAGGGGAGCGGTGGGGATTTCAGCGGTGGGGTGCGCGATGCGGTCCGCGCCGGAGAGCCTTGATGCGTCGGACGGCGAGCTCGTGCGTCGGGTGCGCCGTGGCGACGAGCGCGCCTTCGAGCAGCTCTACCAGCGCTATCAGCGCCGGATCACGGCCTACATCTACGGCATGGTCCATGACCACGCGCGCGCAGAGGACCTCACCCAGGACGTCTTCGTCTCCGCGCTGCGCCGCATGCGTGCGACCGATCGGGCCATCGCGTTCAAGCCGTGGATCTATGAGATCGCCAAGAACGCCTGCATCGACCAGTTCCGGCGGTCGTGCCGTGCCGAGGAGGTCTCCTATGATTCGGAGGAGAGCCTCGACGCGGCCGATCACGGTCGCCTGGTCAGTCGGGATGCGATGCCGGAGAGCAGGCTCGAGTCCAAGCAGAACCTCGCGCACCTGCGGGGAGCCTTCGGCGGCCTGAGCGAGACCCATCATCGGATCCTCGTGCTGCGCGAGCTCGAGGGTCTCTCCTACCGCGAGATCGGGGAGCGGATGAGCATGAGCCGGCCGTCCGTCGAGAGCACGCTGTTTCGCGCTCGCCGCCGGCTCACCGACGAGTACGAGGAGCTCATCAGCGGCGCCCGCTGCCAGCGCGTTCAGACGCTGATCGCCGGCGGCGCGGAGATCGTGAGCGGGGCGCGGGACCGGCGGCGGCTGGCCCGGCACGTCTCCCACTGCCAGCCCTGTCGCCGGCAGGCGCGATTCGCGGGGCTCGACATCCCGGCTGCGCCCGACCGGCCCATCCGGCAGCGCGTCGCCGCCCTGCTGCCGCTGCCGCTCTTCCTGCGCCGTCAGTGGCTCCGCGAGGACAGCAGCGCGCAGGGGTCCTCGGTCTCCTCGTCGCAGTTCTCGGAGTTGGCCCAGTGGTCCGCGCAGTGGAGCTCGAGCTTCGATCCGGGCTGGCTCAAGGCGGTCGTCACCGCCGCCGCCGTCGCTGTCGCCGGAGCGGGCCTGGCGGGCAACGCGACCACGCCCGCAGGGTCGGTGGCCGGGGTCGGCCGAGTCGTGCCGGGAATCGCCGCCGACGATGTCGGCAAGGCCGTCGACGCGTTGGCCACGGCCGTGCCGCGCGGTGTCGAGGCCAGGTCGCCGCTGCGCATCTCCAGCGGGCCGTCGGGCGTGGGCGCACACCGCGCCGGCCGGGCGAACCCGGAGGCCGCGCCGGCGGGCGGCTTGGTCCCGCACCCCGGTGCCGGCGGCGTCGGCGGCGCCGGGGTCGGCGCCGGAGCCGTCACGAACCTCAGCTCGGGCGTCGACGAGGCCATGTCCACGCTAGGGAGCGAGGCGCCGGCGTCCACGATGCCCTCCGGCAGCGCCTGGAGCGCTCTCTCTGTGCCCGCCGCGCCGGACGCAGGCGCGATGAGCGTGTCGAGCCCGTCCTCCGCGCCCTCGCTCCAGCCGCCCTCTTCCGCCTCCGGTCCGAGCGCTCCCTCGGTGCAACCTGTCGCCCCCGACCCGTCGCCCACGATCGACGCCGCCCCGTCGACCGACGGCACGGCCTCGGGTGCGACGGGCGTGGTGTCGGGTACGACGGGGCGCAGCGTCGATCCCCGAGCCGCGGCGGGCCTGACGGCCGGCGGCTGAGTAGCGGTCGAAGCCGGCGACGAACGGTCGCCGCGACCGGCCGTGCCAGTATCCCGCGGGGGCGAGGCCCCGGTCCTCCGGTGTGGGAGTCGAAGGAGCTGGATACGCTCCGCCGAGGCCTGCCCAAAACGACGAAACCCCCGCGTCAGCAGGGGCTTCGCAGATCGGGGCGAGAGGATTTGAACCTCCGACCTCACCGACCCGAACGGTGCGCGCTACCAGGCTGCGCCACGCCCCGAAGAGTGGCCATACTAGTGCCCGTCCCGGCCCGGCGCCCACCAGCCCGGATACCGCGGCCCTCCCG
>JBBPZE010000063.1:0-10297 GCA_038199185.1 Solirubrobacterales bacterium | reverse complement strand
GGGCGCTCCGGCGTCGCGGAAGCGGTTGGTGATCGGCACGCGCCGGTCCCGTCCGAAGGCGCGGGAGGTGATCTTGATGCCGGGAGGGTTCTGGCGCCGCTTGTACTCGGCCAGGTCGATCAGCCGGATCACGCGATCGACGTCGGCGGCCGGCAGGCCGCGGGCGATCAGCTGCGTCCGGCCGAGGTCCTCCTCGATGACGCCCTCGATGATGCGGTCGAGGACCTCATAAGGCGGGAGCGAGTCGTCGTCGCGCTGGTCGGGGCGCAGCTCGGCGGAGGGCGGCCGGGTCGCGATCTCGGGGGGCACCACGTCGCTGTCCGCGGCGCGATGGCCGACCAGCTCGTAGACGAGCAGCTTGGGCACGTCCTTGATCACTGCGAACCCGCCGGCGCTGTCCCCGTAGAGCGTCGAGTAGCCGACCGACATCTCGGACTTGTTGCCCGTGGTCAGCACGAGCCAGCCGAACTTGTTCGACAGCGCCATCAGCAGGTTGCCGCGGATGCGGGCCTGGAGGTTCTCCTCGGTCAGGTCGGGATCATGGCCCTCGAAGACTCCGCCCAGCAGCCCGGCGTAGGCCTCCATGGGCCCGGCGATCGGCAGCTCGAGCAGCTGCGTGCCGAGGTTGGCGGCGAGCGTCCGCGCGTCGCCCTGGGTGCCCTCCGACGAATACGGCGACGGCATCACGACGCAGGTGACGCTCTCGGCGCCCAGCGCGTCGACGGCCACGAGCGCGACCAGCGTCGAGTCGATCCCCCCCGACAGGCCGAGGACCACGTGGGCGAAGCCGTTCTTCCGCGCGTAGTCCTTCGTGCCGAGCACGAGCGCGGCGTATATCTCGGCGAGCCGGGCGGGCGGCTCGGCCAGCGTCCCTCCCGGCTGCTCCACCTCATGAGCGCCGCCCACGGTGTAGGCGCCGAGATGCTCGACCTTCTCACGAACCCGGCGCGCCGCCGGACGCTGGCGGGTGTCGCGCAGGCGAGCCGAGGCGGCGGCCTGCGGGTCGACGTCGCAGATCAGCATGTGCTCGGTGAACTGCGGCGCACGGGCGATCACCGAGCCCTCGTGGTCGCACACGAACGATCCGCCGTCGAAGATCAGCTCGTCCTGACCGCCGACGAGGGCGCAGAACGCGTAGGTGGCGACGGTGTCCGCCGCGCGCTGGGCGACCATCCGCTCGCGCCGCCCAGCCTTGCCGATCGTGTACGGCGACGCCGAGATGTTGACGATCAGCGTCGCGCCCGCCAGCGCCTCCTCGGTCTCGGGCGTGCCCGGGCGCCAGATGTCCTCGCAGATCGTGATGCCGACCTTGACGCCGTCGAGCTCGAAGATGGCCGGGCCCGGGCCGGTCTGGAAGTAGCGGATCTCGTCGAAGACCCCGTAGTTGGGCAGGTGCATCTTGCGATACACCGCCTGGACCGCGCCGTCGGCGCAGAGCGCGGCCGCGTTGTAGACGTCGTCGCTGCGCTCGGGAAAGCCGACGACCGCCACGATCTCGGTGCACCCCTCGGCGATCCTCCTGAGCGCCTCACCGGCAGCGGCGAGGAAGTGCTCCTTGAGGAGCAGATCCTCGGGCGGGTAACCCGTGACCGCCAGCTCGGGCAGCAGCACGAGCTGGGCCCCGGCGGCCCTGGCCTCCCCGACGGCGCCCAGGATGCGCTGCTCGTTGCCGGCGATGTCGCCGACGACGGTGTCGATCTGGGCCAGCGCGATGCGCATGGCCTCAAGTTATCTCGATGCGACCCGTCCCAACCAGCGTTCGATGAAGTCCTGCAACCGCGGATCGGCCGGGGTGTTGACGGTCAGCGTGTGCCGATAGGCCCGCGCGATCACCCCGCCCGCCTTCGGATCGGGCCGTAGCACCACCGCCTGACCAGCGGCCCGCAGCTCGGGGGTGTCGGGCGCTCCGAGGCTCCCGGCCAGCGCCTTGAGCCGCGAGGCGAACGTCGGGTCGGAGAACGCCAGCACCACGTTGCCTCCCTTCAGCAGCGCCCCTCCGGCCGCGGGCGCGGCCACGCCCGGCGCCGGAGCGCCGGTACGGCCCCCGGTGGTCGAGTCATCGCGGCTGTTGAAGAAGGCGAGCAGCCCGAACAGACCCGCCACGGCGAGGACGATGATCGCCAGGGCTCCGGCCAGCCTGCGCATCTATCGCCTGGCCGCGGGCGTGGAAGTTCGTGGCCGGCCACCATTGGCAGACGGGGCCTTGCGCCGCGTGATCCCCGCGGCGCGGGACAGCATGGCGATCGCGGCCTCGAGGTCGGCGGCGATGTCGTCGAGGTCGGGCACGGCGTCGTAGTCGGCGAGCAGGCCGAAGCCCAGCGTGCCGTCATAGCTCATGACCGCGATTCCCAGTGCCTGACGCTGAGCCAGAGGCACGACCGGATACAGGCCGATCAGCCGGCGGCCCAGGACGTAGAGCGGGATCTGCGGGCCCGGGACGTTGGTCACGACGAGGTTGAAGAACCGCTGTCGGGCCTGCAGCCGCGCCGCCTGGCTCATGATGGTCGGCGGGGCGAAGTCCCCCAGCCGCGTGATGACCTCCGCGCCGACGGCCTGGCCGCTGGACTTCAGGCCCTCCATGGCGGCGTGGACGTAGGCGAAGCAGTCGGCGGCGTTATCGATGCCCACCGGAAGCGGGGCGTACATGTTCGAGACCCGGTTGCCCAGCGCCCCGTACTCGACGTCGGCGCGCACCGAGACGGGGACCATCGCCTTGAGGACCAGCTCGCGGGTGTCGTGGCCGCGACGATGCAGGTGGCGGCCCAGGGCGAGCGTCACCGCGGTCAACACCACGTCGTTGACGCTGCCGCCCAACCCGGACTTGATCGCCCTGAACTCGGCGAGGTCCGCATCGAGCCACTCGTAGCGCCGGTGCGGGCCGATGTCGACGTTGTAGGGAGACGAGGGAGCGGGGCTCAGGCCCGCGGCGGCCATGGCGGCGAGTCCGGCCGTGGACTCGCCGAGCTTGCGCAGCGCCTGACGAGGCGCGCGCGTGAGCGCGCGCAGGCCGCGCAGCGCCTCGGCGGGCTGGGTGGCTCGTTCGAGCAGCGCCTCGGCCAGCAGCTGCGTGGGGTGGGGAGGGGGTGCCGGCGCCCACGCGTCCCTGGGGGGCGCGGCGGGCGCGGGATCGGCGGAGGCGTCAAGCAGAACGGCCGTGATGTCCACCCCGCTGACGCCGTCGACAAGCGCGTGGTGGGTCTTGCAGAGCATCGCCCACCGGTCGTCGGAGAGCCCTTCGACGAGCCAGATCTCCCACAACGGCTTGGCACGGTCGAGCGGCTGGGCAAACAGGCGCCCGGCCAGCCGCTTGAGCTCGGCGTCCTCACCCGGCGAGGGGAGCGCGGTGTGCCGGATGTGGTAGCCGGGGTTGAAGTGCGGATCGTCGACCCACACCGGACGGCCCTGCTGGAAGGGCACGTGCGCCAGGCGCTGGCGGTAGCGGGGCACGAGGTGCAGCTTGGACTCGATGCCGGCGATCAGCTCCTCGTGCGCCGGCGGCTCGCCCTCGAAGATGAAGACGGACGCCACGTGCATGTGGGCGCCGCCCTCCTCGAGGTGCAGGAAGGTCGCGTCCAGCGCCGACAGTCGATCCCCGCTCGCCATGCCTCGATTCAAGCACGCGTAGGCTTCGGGCGCGAATGGCCGTTCCCGGCGCACCCTTCGACGACTGCCTGGTAGACCTCAAGAACACCGCGCTCGCCCGCGCCGGCGTCGACCTGGACTTCTTCGACGCCCATACGCATCTCGGCCAGAACGATCCGGACGGCGTCAGGGCGACCCCCGAGGAGATCCTCGAGGGGCTCGATCGCGCCGGGCACCGCCGGGCGCTCATCTTCCCGGCCCAGGAACCCGACGGGTACGGCGCCGCCAACGACGCCGCTCTCGCCGCCGCGCGCGATTCGGACGGGCGCCTGATGGCGCTCGCGCGGCTGGACCCCAACCTCGGGGACGCCGCGCTGGCGGAGGGGCAGCGCGCGCTGGCGGCCGGTGCCCTGGGCTTCAAGCTCCACCCGCGCAGCGACGCATTCGACATGCCCCATCCGACGGTCGATCGCATCGTCGCGCTCGCCCACGAGCACCGGGCGCCCGTGCTGTTTCACGCCGGCCGCGGGTTCCCCGGCCTTGGGATCGAGGTCGCGGTCCTGGCCAGCCGCTACCCCGACGCGCGGCTGATCCTCGCCCACGCCGGGATCAGCGACCTCGGGCATCTCGCCGAGGTGGTGGCCGAGGCGCCGAACATCTTCTTCGACACGTCCTGGTGGCAGGTCTCGGATCTGCTGACGCTGTTCGTCTCGGTGCCGCCCGGCCGGATCCTGCACGCGAGCGACATGCCCTACGGCAGCGGTCGCTTCGCCGCCCTCAGCGATCTGCGCTGCGCCGAGCAGGCGGGGCTCTCGGTCGAGGCGCTGGTGGCGATCGCCGGCGGCCAGCTCGACCGGATCGTGACGGGGGAGGAGCCCGCGGATCTCGGTCCCGCTCCGGGCCATGGCGGGCTCGGGCCACGCGATCTGATCGCCGAGCGCGGCATCGCCTATCTCGCCGTCGCCTGCCAGCTGATGTTCCGCGGCCTCGACCCGATCGAGCCGCTGAGCCTCGCCCGCCTTGCTCTGCGCGACTCCAGGCGCCCGGAGGTCGCGGCGGCCGACGAGCTGGCCGAGATGGCCATCGAGCTCTCGTCCGCGCACCCGCCCGAGCAACGTGCGGGAATCGCCGCCGCGGCGGCCGCCCAGCTGCTGCTCGGCACCCCGGCGGCATCGTCCTGACGCGGGCTGTTCCCGAGCCTGTGTGGTCCGGATCTCGCCGTACCCTTGCGGCATGAACGCCGAGGCGTGGCCTCACGTCTACGCACACATCGACATCGACGCCTTCTACGCGTCGGTCGAGCTGCTTCGCCGCCCCGAGCTAAAGGGCCTGCCGGTCATCGTCTCGGGCAGCGGGCCCCGCGCCGTGGTGACCACCGCGAGCTACGAGGCCCGCCGGTTCGGGATCGGTTCGGCGATGCCGACGTCGCGAGCCCGCCACCTGTGCCCCGAGGCGACCCTCATCGCGCCGGACTTCGCCGCCTACCGGGAGGCGTCACAGAGCGTGATGGCGCTGGTGCGCGACACGGTGGACGGCGTGGAGCAGGCGGGGCTCGACGAGGCCTACCTCGACCTCACCGGACTGCTGTCGCCGCGCGCGGCCATGCGCCGGCTGATCACCGCCATCCACGCGCAGACCGGCCTGACGGCGTCGGTGGGGATCGGGCCCAACAAGCTGGTCGCCAAGGTGTGCTCGGATGCGGAGAAGCCGCGCGGGTTCGTCATGCTCTCCCGCGAGGCTGCCCGCGAGCGTTTCGCCGGGGCCCGGCCGGGGCTCGTGCCCGGTATCGGGCCCAAGACCGCCGAGCGCCTGAGCGAGATGGGCATCGAGACGCTGGGCGCCCTGGCCGGTCAGGACGAGGCGGTCCTCGCGCAGGCGTTCGGGCCCCGGCACGGCCGCGACCTGATCCGGCGCGCCCGGTTCGAGCACGACAGCGTCGTGACAAGCGTGCGGATCGCCAAGTCCGAATCGCGGGAGACGACGTTCGACACCGATGTCGTCGACTGCGCCGAGATGGAGGAGATCATGGTGCGGCTGGCCGACGAACTGTGCGAACGGCTGAACCGGCAGGACCGCCGGGGCCGCACGCTGAGCATCAAGGTGCGGCTGGACGACTGGACGACGGTGACGCGCTCACGCACGCTCGAGCGCTCCACCAACGACGCGCCGGTCGTCCGCGCGGTCGCGCTCGAGCTGCTGCGGGCCTACGCGCCGGTCCGGCCGGTTCGGCTGCTCGGCGTCCAGGTCGCCGGGCTCGATCGCGACGACGCGCCGGCGGCCGCCGACACGAGCCAGCTCGCGCTGCCGGTGTAGGTAGCTTCCTCCCGATGAGCCTGCATCGCGTCCGCCGCGGCTCCGGAGAGCCGTTGCTGCTCATCCAGGGCCTGAGCGGCCATCACCGCCACTGGGGCGAGCCGTTCATGACGGCGCTCGAGGCCTCCTTCGACGCGATCGCCATCGACCATCGCAACACGGGCCTCAGCCCGCGGGTCGAGGGCGCGTACTCGCTGGGCGACCTCGCCGACGACGCGATCGGCGTGCTCGATGAGCTCGGCCTCGAATCCGCCCACGTCGTGGGCGTGTCGATGGGCGGGATGATCGCCCAGGAGCTCGCGTTGCGCCATCCGGGGAGGGTCAGGGCGCTGGTGCTCGGCTGCACCTACGCGGGTGGCCCCGGGCAGAACCTCGCGGCACCCGAGGTGTTCGAGATCCTCGTGGAGGGAATGCAGTCGGGCGACCGCGCCCAGGCGCTGCGCGCCTCGTGGAGCGTGAACGTCTCGGAGGAGTTCGCGGCCGACGATGCGCACTACTCGGCGTTCGAGGAGATCTCCATGGTCAACCCGGTCTCCATCGACGTGATCGTCAGCCAGATGGATGCCATCGGCCGGCACGACACGAGCGCGCGCCTGGGGGAGATCACCGCGCCGACGCTGGTCATCCACGGCACGGCCGACCGGATGCTCCCGGTCGCCAACGGCGAGGCGATCGCGCAGGCCATCCCTGGCGCGAGGTTCGAGGCTCTCGAAGGTGTCGGCCACATGTTCTGGTTCGAGGAGCCCCAGCGATCGGCCCAGCTCATCCGCGACCACTGCGGGGCCGAGTCGAGCGCGTAGGGCCCCGGCAGTCGAGCGCGTAGGGTCCCGGCCCGAGGGTGTGAGGTCCTAGTACAGCTTCCGCGCGAGCAGCCGGCGGTGCTCGCGGGCCACCGGGCTCTCGACGCCGAGCTCGTCGAGCACGCCGACGACGATCTTGCGCAGCGCGTCCCGGCGCCCGGCGTCGTCGTCTCCGATCGCCTCGATGAGCAACCGGAGCCCCCGTTCGGTCTCCCCGCCGTCCAGCGCGGCGAACGCGTCCTGCAGCTCGACGTCCTCGGCGAGGCGGATGCGTTCCGTCAGCGCATCGGCCTGGAAGTCCCCGCGCACCGGCTCGAGTGCGTTCAGCGCCCCTTCGGGGTCATCGCGCTCGAGCAGCATCCTGGCCAGCGGCACGGCGGCATCGGCGCGCCCCGGCTCGAGCTCGAGCGCCCGCCGCAGCGACGCCTCGTCCCCGCCGGCGGCCAGCGTCTCCGCCTCGCTCGGCACGAGCTTGCCGAAGAACCGCTCGACGACGGGCGGGGGCTGGACGCCGACGAACCCGTCGACGACCTGGCCGTCCTTGAACGCCTTGACGGCGGGAATGCCCTGGATCTCGTAGGTCCGCGCGACCGTCTGGTTGGCATCCGTGTCGAGCTTGGCGAGCACGACGGCGCCGTCGTGTGTGGCCGCGACCTTCTCGAGCACGGGCCCGAGCGACCGGCACGGCCCGCACCACTCGGCCCAGAAGTCCACGACCACCGGCGTGGTCTTCGAGCGCTCGAGTACCTCCTTGTCGAAGTCCGCCTCGGTGACGTCGATGACCATGGGCCGCAGGGTACGAAACACTCCCCACACGTGCTGGCGATCGACGACACGATGGATCGGGACCCGGTCCCACCCGATCGCGCTCACTCCGCCGTTGTGCTCCTGCACGGCCTGACGGCGACCCGTCGCTACGTGGTCATGGGCTCCAAGGCACTCGAGCGCGCCGGTCACCGTGTGATCGCCTACGACGCGCGGGGACACGGTGAGTCCGACCCGGCGCACCCCTACGACTACCCGGCTCTCGCTGCCGACCTGCTCGAGGTCCTCGATCGGCGCGATGTCGGCCGGGCGGTGCTCGCCGGCGCGTCGATGGGGGCCCACACGGCGCTGCGCGTCGCGCTCGAGCGTCCGGAGCGCGTCGCCGGCCTGGTCATCATCACGCCCGCCTACCTGCCCGGAGAGCCGAAGGACCTCGACCGCTGGGACGCCCTGGCCGCCGGCCTGCGGGAGGGAGGCGTGGAGGGGTTCGTCGCTGCCTACGGGATACCGGCCGTCCCACAGGCATGGCGTAAGACCGTGCTGACCGTCCTGCGCCAGCGCCTGAGCCTCCATCGCCATCCCCAGGCGGTGGCCGACGCCCTCGAGCAGGTGCCGCGATCGGCGCCGTTTCACGCTGCCGGCGACCTGCGGCGGATCGCCGCGCCCACGGTCGTGGTCGCGTCCCGCGACGAGGCCGACCCCGGCCATCCGCAGCGCGTGGGGGAGGCCTATGCCGCGGCCATCCCGGGAGCGGAGCTCGTGACCGAAAAACCGGGCAAGTCGCCCATCGCCTGGCAGGGAGGCCAGCTGTCGCGGGTGATCGCGGGCGTCGCGCAGCGCGCCGACCCGGCATGACCCGTCGGAACGCACGAGGCACGCAGGCGCGAGAATCTGTGTCAGTGAACCCCTTCTCCGTTCTGGGCGTCGACCCCGGCGTCAGCGAGGCCGAGCTGACCGCGGCCTATCGCCGCGAGGCCAAGCGCTGGCACCCGGATCGCCGGCGCGGCGACGCCGGCCGGATGACCCAGCTCAACGCCGCCTACGCCGATGCGCGGGCTGAGCTGCGTCGCGCGGCGGCGTCGCGCGGCACGTCGGGGGTTGCCGTGCGACGGCGCCCGATCCCGGGGGCGTGGCTGCCCGACTCGCTGCGCAAGGCCCTGGGATGGGAGCTGCTGGCGGCGCTCGGCGATGGCGAGCAGGTGCGGCTCATCGCCGATGCCGGCCGCAGCGGCGCCGGCCCCGCGCGGCTGGCGCTGACGGATCGGCGGCTGCTGTGGCTCGTCGAGGATGCGGTCAGCTCGCGGGTCGACTGGGTGCGCTTCGGCCTCGTAGCGGGTGTGGAGCAGCGGCGCAGCCGTCTGGGTCGCCGGACGGTGCTGCGGCTCCGCACGAAGACCGGTCGACGGGTTTCGTTCGGCGACCTGCGGCCCGAGGCGGCCGAGGCCATCGCGTCCGGCCTCGCCCGCGGAGCGACGGCGTGAGCGACGCCGATCCCCTGGCGCGGCTGCGCCTGGCCGCGATGCGTCGCTCCTACGAGCTCGGCGGGCTCGCCGAGTCCGATCTCGCAGACACATGGCTGGGGCAGTTGCGGGTGTGGCTCGCCGATGCCGCACAGCACGGGATCCCCGAGCCCAACGCGATGATCCTCGCCACGGCGGGGGAGGAATGCGCGCCGGCCGCGCGGACCGTGTTGCTCAAAGGCCTCGACGAGCGCGGGCTGGTCTTCCACACGAACTATGAATCCCGCAAGGCGCGGCAGCTCGCGGCGAACCCGCGGGCGGGAGCGGTGTTCCCGTGGTACTCGCTCCAGCGCCAGGTCCACGTCGAAGGCCACGTGGAACGGATCGCCGAGGCCGATTCGGAGTCCTACTGGGCGTCACGGCCGCGGGGTTCGCAGCTCGGCTCGGCGGCCAGTCCGCAATCTCGTGTCATCGGCTCGCGTTCCGAGCTCGAGGCGGCGGTCAGCGCGCTCGAGGTCCGCCACGCCGGCCGTCCGATCCCGCGGCCGCCGCAGTGGGGCGGCCTGCTCCTGGTTCCGCGCGCCGTCGAGTTCTGGCAGGGCCGTGCCGACCGGCTGCACGACCGTCTTCGCTATCGCCTCGACGACGGATCCTGGAAGGTCGAGCGCCTCGCACCCTGACGCTGTCAGGACTCAGGCTTCTACGGAAGCCTGCCCCGCCGTGCTGGGCTCGGGATCGGGGCGCGAGCAGCCGCAGGTGTCGCCACAGCCGCAGCCCGAGCCGGGCTGTTCGCCGGCGGGCTGGGGCACGCCGGCTCCGCCGGCGGGCTGGTCAGCAGGGGGACAGCAGTCACACATGGGCTTCGTCTCGATTCTCGATTTGTAGGAGTGGGACATCGTTGAGGCAGCCGCAGAAGGCACCGTGGGACCGACAGCCACAGCCGCTGCTCCTGCCGTCGGCGTAGTCGACGAGGCGCCGGCGAAACGCCTGCAGCTCGAGGATGCGCTGATCGATCTGGTTCACCTTGTCGTGCAGCAGCCGGTCGAGCTCGGGGACGACCTCCCCGCAGCAGCCGCTCTCGGCCGCGTCGATCAACCCGCGAATCTCGTCGAGGCTGAACCCGAGGGCCTTGGCTTGGCGCACGAAGCGCAGCCTGCCCTCGTCCTCGGCGTCGTAGAGGCGGTAGCCGGCCTGCGTCCGGGCGGACGGCGACACGAGGCGGATCCGGTCGTAGTAGCGGACCGTGCGGCTGGGCATCCCCACAGACTCCGCGACCTGCTTGACGGTTCGTTGCACTCCTTGAGTGTAAACCTGACACCTGAGTGTCAGGTCAAGACCGCCGAGGCGCCAGGAAGGACGACCCGATGGGGCGCAGCG
>JBBPZE010000062.1:0-7663 GCA_038199185.1 Solirubrobacterales bacterium | reverse complement strand
GAGCGCGCGGCGGCGCTGGCGGCGGCGACGGGCGGCGAGATCGTCCGGTCGGTCTCGAAGGTGGGCGGCGGCGCGCTGCCGCTGCTCGAGCTCGAGGGGCCGGTGGTCGCGCTCGACGAGGACCTGGCCGCGGTGCTGCGCGACGCGGACGTCCCGGTGATCGGCCGCGTGTCGGGTGGGCGGCTGCTGCTCGATCCCCGCACGATGGTTGACGAGGAGGTCGCGTGGGTGGCGCGGGCGCTGGACCGCCCTCGCCCGACGTAGTCTTCTGACCATGAGCGCTCATGCGCCGACATCGTTGAGCGGCGACGAGCAGGCTCTCCTCGACGCATTCGTCGAGGAACTGCGGCGTGACCTGGGGCCCGCTCTCTTCGCGGTGTGGCTGTTCGGTTCCCGCGCCCGCGGGGAACCGGCGCGCGACCTGGACTCCGACGTCGACCTGCTCGTCCTCGTCGAGGATGCGTCTTGGGATGGCAAGCAGCAGGTTCACGCGGCCGTCGACCGGGCTGGTGCACGGCTGGGCCTGGACGATCTCGTCCTGTGGTTCTCGGTGCACGTCAAGGACCCGGGCTGGTTGGAACAGCGTCGAGCGATCCGGTCGTTCTTCATGGCTGAGGTCGACCGTGACAAGGTCGTGTTCCACGAGAACGACAATGAGCCCGCGCTCGGCTGAGCTCGCGTCGGCCGCCCGGCGGCGGCTGCTGACCGCGCGAGCTGCACTGCCTGCGGACACCTCCGGGGCGGTGAGCGCGGCGTACTACGCGATGCTCTACGCCGCCCGGGCAGCACTCAGCGAAAGCGACGTGTACGCGCGCACCCACAAGGGGACGTGGCACGAGCTACGCCGCGTGTTCGTCGAGAGCGGCCGACTCGATCAGGATCTCGTCTCGCGGGCGCAGCGTGTGCAGTCGGAGCGAGAGGACGCCGACTATGAGGCCTGGAGCTTCCCGGCAGCCGAGGCGGATCGCGTCATCGCCCTCGCGGAGGAGTTCCTCGCGGCCATCGAAGGCCTGATCGCCTGAAAATGGGTGGCGTAGGCGCCCACCCGCTGACGCTGGGCACGGCAGGCCACATTGACCACGGCAAGACGGCGCTGGTGCGCGCGCTGACCGGCGTGGACACCGACCGGCTGGAGGAGGAGAAGCGCCGCGGAATCTCGATCGCGCTGGGGTACGCGCCGCTCGAGCTGCCTTCCGGCCGGCGGGTCTCGGTGGTCGACGTGCCGGGCCACGAGCGGTTCGTGCGGACGATGGTGGCGGGGGCGACGGGCATCGACCTGTACCTCATGGTCGTCGCGGCCGACGACGGCGTGATGCCCCAGACGCGCGAGCACGCGGCGGTGCTGGCGGGGCTCGGCGTGCCGACGGGCGTGGTGGCGGTGACCAAGAGCGACCTGGCCGATCCGGCGCGCGCGGCGGCCGAGGCGCGCGAGCTGCTCGGGGACGGCCCGGAGGTGGTGGCGTGCTCCGTGCGCAGCGGCGAGGGCGTCGACGGCGTGCGGGCGGCGCTGGATCGCGCGGCGGGCGGCGTTCGCCCGCGGGCCGCGGGCGGCGATCCGGTCCTGCATGTGGACCGGGTGTTCTCGATCAGGGGCGCGGGGACGGTGGTGACGGGCACCCTGTGGTCGGGCGCGATCGTCGTCGGCAACTCTCTGCGCATCCTCCCGGCCGACCGCGCGGCGCGGGTGCGCGGGGTCCAGGTCCACGACGTGGCGGTCGCGTCCGCGGAGGCGGGCCAGCGCGTGGCCGTCAACCTCTCCGGCGTGAGGCGCGAGGAGGTCCGCCGCGGCGACGTGCTCGCCGGCGCCGAGCTGCGGGCCTCGTTCGTCCTCGACGTGGAGCTCGACTTCCGGGTGGAGCACGGCACCCGGGTGACCGTCCACCACGGCACGCGCGAGACACCCGCCCGCGTGGCGTCGCTCGGCGGGCGCTTTCACCAGCTGCGCTGCGAGTCGCCGCTCGTCGCGGCGCGCGGCGACCGGGTCGTCGTGCGCTCCATCGCCCCGCCCGACACGCTGGGCGGCGCCGAGGTGCTCGACCCCGCGGCGCGCAAGCACGGCCCGTCGCGCGACGTGCTCGCCCGGCTCGAGCGCCTCGCCCGCGGGGAGGAGGACCCGGCGTTGGCGACGGCGCCGGGCCCGTCGCCGGCTCAGTCCGAGCCCGCCGAGCCCGCCAAGCCGTCGAGTGGACGCTTGAAGGGCCCCCAGCCCGTCAAGAGTCCACTCGATGATGCGGCGCTCGCGCTGGAGGCGCGGCTGAAGGAGGCGGGGCTGGAGGCTCCCGCCCTCGGTGACGTCGACGCCGCGAGCCTGAGCGCCCTGCGCGCCCACAACCGCGCCGAGCGCGTCGGCCGGCTCGTCTTCCACGCCGAGGCCCTCTCCGAGGTCGAGCGGCGCGTCCGGGCAATCATCGAGGCCGAGGGCCAGATCACGCTGGCGCGCCTGCGCGACGACTTGCACACCTCACGGAAGTACGCTCAGGCGCTCCTGGAGCACCTCGACGCCAAGCGCTTCACCCGGCGCCGGGACGACGACTCGCGCATCCTGGGCCGGCGGGCGGCATCGGTGTGGGACACCCCAGCCCCACGCTTACTGGCGGAGGATCTGGAGAGATTTCCAGGTGCCGTCACGGATCCCTTCGAATAGATGCGGGCGGTCCTCGACACGTCCGTTTGATCGGAACCGAGGCGCCTGGCGACTCGATGGTGCCACGCTAAGATGCCATCCCAAAGTGGTACCATAATGGTATGAGCAAGCAGATCGCAGTCCGCCTCCCCGATGATCTTGTCGAGTTCGTCGACCAAGTCGTCGGAAGCGGTGAGCAGCGCAGCCGAGCAGCCGTCGTCACACGTGCCCTTGAGCGCGAGCGGCGGCGGACGGTCGCCGCTCGAGACGCTGAGATCCTCGCAGCCACTGGCCCGGATCCGGACCTGGCCGGACTTGCCGAGCACGCTGCCAGCGTCCCGATCGTCGCCTGATGCGCCCGATCCACCTCGCTCGACTCGACAGGTCGCGTCCGGTGCTCGTGCTCACCCGAGAGCTCGTGCGACCTCACCTGAACACGGTCACGGTCGCGCCGATCACCACCACGATCCGCGGGCTGTCAACCGAAGTGCCGTGCGGGACGGCCAACGGTCTCGAGGAGCGATGCGCCGTCGCCTGCGATCACATCACGACGATTCCAGCGGCGAGCCTTGGGCGGCAGATTGGGCGGCTGCTTGACGAGCAAGAACCCGAGCTCACCGTCGCGATCCACGCTGCCTTCGACCTCGATTAGCTTGCGCCGAGCTCCCCCGCGGGTGCTACTCATCGCGGAGGCCATCACGAGCGCCGATCGCCGGCTCGACGTTCGTCCGGGCGAAGTCCGCGCCCTTGAACAGCAGGGGCTCCCCTCGGGTCATCGCGAGCCCGTAGGAGAAGCAGTCGCCGAAGTTAAGCGCGGCCGGAGACCGGCCTTTGCCGTAATGGTGAAAGCCCTCCGGCGAGGCAGGCCGTCGGGTCCGTATCCGAGGATCTCGTCGGGTGTGCGGTGGTCGAGCACCGGCAGGGCGGCGCACCGCCGAGCGAGCCGCAGCATCTCCTGCGTGCGCCGCTCGCGGGGGACGGCGCCGCGCAGCCGCTCGAGGCGCTCGCGGGTCGCGACGCTCACCGCCGTCGTGATGCTCTCGCCGGTCTCGGCGGCGAGCTCGCGAACGAGCCGGTCGACAACCTCGTCCTTGATGTTCAGCGCCATGGGCAAGGAAGAATAACGTCAGGATTCTTCCTCCGTCACGATGCGCGGAGGAGGCCGGCCGCGACGCTACTCGTGCTTGAACGGCAGCTCGAAGAACTTCGCCAGCGACGGCTCGACCTCGTAGACGACGCCCGAGCGCATGGGAAACGGCTGGCCCGTGTACTTCATCCCCAGGCGGTCGATGACCTCGAGCGCCGCGTCGCCCTCGCGCGTGGCGACGACCGATCCCCGCAGGTACGCGGTCCGGTAGGGCCGCTGCAGGTCGATGATCGAGATCGCGACCCGCGGATCGGCCGCGAGGTTGCGCGCCTTGCGCGACGCGGGCTGGGTGAAGAAGACGACGCGGTCGCCCTCCATCCCGATCCACACGGCCACCGAGTGCGGCGCGCCGTCGGGCAGCAGCGTGGCGAGGTGGGCGAAGTTGCGCCCCTCGAGCAGCTCGCGGACCTGCTCGTCGATCACAGCGCTCCGCCGGCCGCGGGCGGCGCCGTCGGGTCTGCGCCGTCGTCGCCGACCTGCTCACGCGCGAGGTACTCCTCGGCGCGCCAGGGATCGTCCTTGGCGCGGCCGACGATCGTCAGCAGGTCGCTCATGGAGGCGATCTCCTCGACCTGCTCCTTGATGAACCACTGCATGAACTGCTCGGACGCGTAGTCGCCCTCGTCGCGGGCGACACGGGCGAGAGCCCCGATCTGCTCGGAGACGCGGCGCTCCTGGTCGAGCGCGAGCTGGACGGGCTCGACGAGGTCGCCGAAGCTCGCCGCGGGCGCGTCGACGGCGGGGATCACCGGGTCCGCGTCGGCGTCGAGCAGGTACTGGACCATCATCATCGCGTGGTTGCGCTCCTCGACGGCCTGGAGGTAGAAGAAGGCGGCGAGGCGGGGCAGCGTCTGGGCGTCGTAGTGCACGGCGATGGCCACGTACTGCTGGGAGGCGGCGAGCTCGTGGCCGACCTGCGCGTTGAGCTTCTCGACGAACGCGGCGGCGGGCATGCTCGCGGACTCTACCCTTGGACCGACGATGGCCGATCCCGTGCGGGTCAAGAAGCGCTGCTGCAAGGACAGCCCCCGCTGCAAGCGCTGCCCCGTGGTGTGGAAGCGGCTGTCGCGGGCGGGGCTCGCCACGCGCGAGTCCAACCGCCTCTACACGCCGGCGCCCGAGCTCAAGAAGCGCCACGTCAAGGCCGCCCGGCACTAAACTCGCCGCTCAATGGCCACCTGCCTTGTCACCGGTGGCGCCGGTTTCCTCGGGTCTCACCTGTGCGATGAGCTGCTTCGCCGCGGCCACCGGGTCATCTGCGTCGACAACTTTGAAACCGGGTCGCTGGCGAACATCGAGCACATCCGCGTGCCCGAGTTCACCTACATGCACGTCGACATCGTCGACCCCTTCCACGTCGACGAGCCCGTCGACTTCGTCTACCACCTGGCCAGCCCCGCCAGCCCGATCGACTACCTGCGCCTGCCCCTGCACACGCTGAAGGTCGGCTCCTACGGCACCCATCACTCGCTCGGCCTCGCCAAGCGCCACCGGGCGCGCTTCCTTGTCGCCTCCACCAGCGAGGTCTACGGCGACCCCCAGGTCCACCCGCAGCCCGAGACCTACTGGGGCCACGTCAACCCGATCGGCCCGCGCGGCGTCTACGACGAGGCCAAGCGCTACGCCGAGGCGCTGACGATGGCCTACTACCGCCAGCAGGGCGTGGACACGGCGATCATCCGGATCTTCAACTCGATCCTCGCCGACGAGCAGGTGCTCTACGACGACGGGCGCGAGCTGCGGCGCGAAACGGCACACCAGCTGGCCCAGCGGCTGGGGGTGCGGGCTCTGGCGGCGGGCTATGTCCCCGCCTTTGGGCCGACCGGAGGTGTGCTGGCCTCCGAGGTCACCCCGGGCTTCGAGTACCCCACCGAGGGCTTCAGCGTTCCGTCGTTCGGCGAGGGCGGCGAGATGACCACCGCCGAGCCGATCGCCTTCATCGGACATCCAACGCACGAACGGTGCTACGAGATCCGGACGCGATACGGCCGCTCGATTCGCGTCACCGGCCACCACTCGGTGTTCGTCGAGGGGGACGACGGTGAGCCGTTCGCCAAGCCCGCCGAGGAGCTTGTGCCCGGAGAGCGGATCGCCATCGCCCGGCGCATCGAGGTACCCGAGCGGGATCGGCGCGAGGTCAGTGTCCTCGAGGCGTGGCGCGCCGCCGAGGGCGATCCGTGGGATCTGCTCGTCGAGGCCCCGGGCCTCGGCGCCCAGGCCTGGGAGAACCGCGCCGGCCTGTTCGCGCTGATCGAGGCCGATCGCAAGCCCGCCAACCAGCACTGGCGCAACGGCATCTGGACGCGGCTGATCCGCATGCGCGAGACCGACCGCGTTCCGCTGCCCTGCCTCGCGTGGATGGGTTCATCGGTGCCCGAGGGCGCACGCTTGCGCCGTCGTGTGGCCGGCGGCGGTGTTTCGCTGCCCGTGCGGATCGAGCTCACCGACGATCTGCTGTGGTTCCTCGGGCTCTATGTCGCGGAGGGCTGCTGGCACGAGAGTCCAGGCAACGCATTCATCACCCTCTCATGCGATGCCGAGCGCATCGCTCGCGCGGCGGCGATCGTGGAGCGCGACCTCGGGCTGCACGTGGTCTGCGCGCCCGGCACCGACGCGCGTGCCGCCGCGATGTTCGTGCACTCGAAGCTGCTGCTGCTCGTCTTCGAGCACCTGGGTTTCGGCGGGGGCGAGAAGTCGATTCCGGGCTGGATCCTCGGCCTGCCGCTCAAGCGGCTGAAGTGGTTCCTCGAGGGCTACCGCGAGGGCGACGGGGTGCACTCCGGCCAGCACTTTGACGAGGGCGTCCGACACGAGTTCTCGACGATCAGCAACGCTCTCAAGGACGACCTGGTCGTCGCCTTCGCGCGCTTCGGGTTGGTGCCGTCCATCGGGCGCTACACGTCGCACATCAAGGCTCGGCCAGGCAAGACCTATGCCTTCTGGCGGGTGACGCTCTGCAACGTTTCGCCGTGGAGCATGCTCGAGTGGGACCAGGGCGTGACCCAGCGGCTCAACGCCCGCATCACCGGCGACCTCGTTTGGGCGGCCATCACGGAGATCCAGGAGGTGCCGGCGACCGAGCTCGTCTACGACTTCTCCGTGCCGGGCTTCGAGAACTTCTGGGCGGGTTCCGGGGTGATGGCTCACAACACCTACGGGGCGCGCATGCGGCCCCACGACGGCCGCGCGATCCCGACGTTCCTGCGCCAGGCGTTGCAGGACCGGCCGATCACCGTCTTCGGCGACGGCAGCCAGACCCGCTCGTTCTGCTACGTCGACGACCTCATCCGCGGCATGATCGCGCTGGCCGAGTCGGGCCATCATCAGCCCGTCAACGTCGGCAACCCCAACGAGTTCACGCTGCTCGAGCTCGCCGAGACGATCCTCGACATCACCGGGTCGAAGTCCGAGATCGTCTACGAGGCGCTGCCGACCGACGATCCGCAGGTCCGCCAGCCCGACATCACGCTGGCGCGCAAGATCCTCGGATGGGAGCCGGAGGTCAACCTGCGCGAGGGGCTGCAGAAGACGATCGAGCAGGCGGGGGTCGAGGCGCTCGTCGGACCCGGGCGCTGAGGACTCGCTGGCGGGTCAGGCGGCGAAGGGGCCGCCGGCCCGTGGCCCCGGCGCCCCGGCCTGCGAGCGCCACGACTGCTGGGCGTCGCGTCGGGTGCTCTCGTCACCGGCCACGGCGGCCCTGCACAGCGCGAGGAGGCCGACGATCACTCCGATATATGCCGTCATAACAGCGCCTGGGATAAGCATGTCCGTACTGCCCGCATGGGGCCTGCGCGTCCTCAGCCCAGCGAGTCGGCCACCCAGGCGCGCAGGCCATCCAACAGAGCAGTCGTCAGGGAGCGATCCAGTTGGTCATCGGGGACCTCGCCATAGCG
>JBBPZE010000061.1:0-19940 GCA_038199185.1 Solirubrobacterales bacterium | reverse complement strand
GCCCGCATCTGGTCCTGGTCGGCAAGGCCGTCACCTTCGATTCGGGCGGGATCTCGATCAAGCCCGGTTCGAAGATGTCCGACATGAAGTTCGACATGTCGGGCGGGGCCGCGGTGATCGAGGCGCTGGGAGCCATCGCGCGCCTGGAGCTTCCGCTGCGGGTGACCGGCATCGTCGGGGCCACCGAGAACATGCCCTCGGGCCGGTCGCTGAGGCCCAGCGACGTTCTGACCGCGATGAACGGCACCACGATCGAGGTCATCAACACTGACGCGGAGGGCCGGCTGGTCCTCGCCGACTGCCTCGCCCGCGCCGTCGAGCTCGGCGCGGATCGCATCGTCGACGTGGCCACCCTGACGGGCGCGATCATCACGACGCTCGGCTCGACGCACGCGGGGCTGATGAGCAACGACGACGCCTGGGCCGCGGAGGTGCAGGCGGCGGGCACACGAACCGGCGAGATCGTCTGGCGCCTCCCGCTGCACGAGGAGTACGCCGAGCTCATCAAGGGCACCACGGGCGACATCCTCAACGCGGTCGAAGCTCGCAAGGCCGGCTCGGTGACCGCCGCGCAGTTCCTCGAGCGGTTCGTCGCCGAGGTGCCATGGGCGCATCTCGACATCGCCGGCACCGCGTGGGAGCAGGGGCGCGCCTATGCGGCCAAGGGCGGTAGCGGCTTCGGGGTGCGCCTGCTGGTGGACCTGGCCTCCGCCGTTTCGCGGGGGCCCGGCGCGGAGTAGGCGCCGTTGCGCCGCGTGGGCGCGGCGCCGTTGCGCCGCGTGGGCGGCGTTGCGCGGGGCGCGCGGATTGTCACGAATAAGCTGCTCTGCGCGATGGACTTCGACCTCTCCGACGAGCATCGCCTGATCCAGTCCACGGTCCGCGAGTTCGCCCGGCAGGAGGTCAGGCCGGTCGCCGAGGAACTCGACCGCACCAAGAGCTTCCCCTACGAGATCGTGAGGAAGCTGGGCGAGCTGAACCTGATGGGCATCCCGTTTCCCCAGGAGTACGGCGGGGGCGGCGGCGACACGCTGGCCTATGCGCTGGCCGTCGAGGAGCTCACGCGGGTCGACTCGAGCGTCGCGATCACTCTCTGTGCCCACACGAGCCTCGGCACCCAGCCGATCTACGCGTTCGGAACGGAGGAGCAGAAGCGGGAATGGCTCCCGCCGCTGTGCAGCGGCGAGAAGCTCGGCGCGTTCGGCCTCACGGAGCCCGAGGCCGGCTCGGACGCCGGTAACACGCGCACCCGCGCCGTGCTCGAAGGCGGAGAATGGGTCGTCAACGGAGCCAAGCAGTTCATCACCAACGCGGGAACGGAGATCTCCGGCGTGGTGGCGATCACCGCCAGGACGGGCGACGACGAGATCTCCAACCTCCTGGTCGAGAACGGCACGCCGGGCTACGACCAGGGCGAGCCGTACCGCAAGATGGGCTGGAACGCGTCGGACACCCGCCCGCTCACGTTCGCTGATTGCCGCGTGCCCGAGGGGAACCTGCTGGGGGCGCGCGGACGGGGCCTGGCGCAGTTCCTGCACATCCTCGACATCGGGCGCATCGGCGTCTCCGCGATGGGCGTGGGGCTCGCGCAGGGCGCGCTCGACGAGGCGCTGTCCTACGCCAAGGAGCGCAGGGCGTTCGGCCGGCCGATCTCGCAGTTCCAGGCCATCCAGGGCAAGCTCGCCGACATGGCCACCGAGATCGAGGCGGCCCGCCTGCTGGTCTACAAGGCCGCGCGCGAGAAGGACGCGGGCAGGAACTTCACCCTGACCGCCGCGCAGGCGAAGCTCAAGACCGGCCGGTTGGCCGTACGGGCGTCGGAGGAGGCCGTGCAGATCCACGGCGGTTACGGCTACATCGAGGAATACCCGGTGTGCCGCTTCTACCGCGACGCGAAGATCCTGACCATCGGAGAGGGCACCGATGAGGTCCAGCAGATGGTCATCGCCCGCGCACTCGGCGCGTAGCCGCGCGATCTTCCTGGCCGCGTCGCTGTTCGCGGTCTACGCCGTGGCGCTTGGTGCTCACGCATCCCCCGGCTCGCGGTTGACCGGTGCCGAGGCCCACGTCCTGCTGACCACCGCCTCGATCGCTGACGACGCCGACCTCGATCTGCGGGATCAGTACGCGAAGCGAACCTGGCGCGCCTTCTACGGGAAGACCCTGCACCCGACGGCCGCGCCGGATACAGCGGGCAGGATCCTCGAACCCCAGGGCGTCGGCTTTCCGCTGATCCTCGTGCCGGCGTACAAGGCGGGCGGCGCGACGGCGGTCCGCCTGTTCCTCGCGGCGCTGTGCGCGATTGCCTTCGCCTGCGCGGCCGCGCTCGCGCGCCGCGTCGTCCCCGATCCGTGGGCCACGTTCGCAGCGTTGGCCGTGGGCCTGTCGCCGCCCGTCGTGGCGGCGGCCACCGCCGTTCACCCTGAGATCGCGGCCGCCGCGGCCCTCGCGGGAGCCGCGCTGCTCGCCCTCAGGATTCGCGACGATCCGCAGCCGGCACCGGCGTTCTGGGCCGCCCTGCTGATCGCCGTCGTCCCGTGGCTGGCGCTTACGGCCGTGGTGCCGGCGATCGTCATCGCCGCGGCGATGACCCGCTGGCTGCGGCGACGGCGCCGAGCGCTCGCGGGGTTCGTGGCGCTCGAGGTCGTGCTGACATCGGCCGTCGTCTACGTCACCGTCAACGACAAGCTCTTCGGTGGCCCGACCCCCTATGCCGCGCGCCTGCACGCCGGGCCGCCCACGGGGCTGCACGACGCGAGCGATGCGCTCGCGCGCGTGCCCCGCGTGTTCGAGTTGCTCGGCGAGCTCGGGCGCTGGGCGCCGGTGACGGTGCTGGCGGTCGTGGGGGGCGTCCTGCTCATCGGAGCCCATCGGGAGCGGCTGGCCGGGGCCGTCGCCGAGCACGTCCACGTGGAGGTCGCGGCCCTCTTCGCGGCGGTTCTGGTCGGCGCGCAGGTCCTCGAGGCAGCCCTGCTGGCCCCCGGCCTGCAGGGTGCGTGGTTTCCCACGCGGCTGCTCGTTCCCGCACTGCCGTTCGCGGCCGCCCCGGCCGCGTGGGCGTTGCGGCGCTACCCGCGCGCCGGCGGATCGCTCGCCGCCGCGACCATCGCGCTGACGGCCTGGATGCTCGTCGCCGCGCTCACGGGTGCTGGCACCCTGGCCCCTCCGCACGGTTTCGGGCTCGCCTGACGCCGCGCGGTGGCCTCAGTCGCCGAGCTCACGAGCGAGGATCTCGGTCGCGGCGCTCGCCGGATCCAGCCGCCGCGCCACGACCTCGTCGAGCAGCCGCTGGAACTCGGCGTCCTGCGCGAGGTCCTCCTCGAGCTTGCGCCGCAACCGGGTCGTGCACAGGGCGACGACCTCGTTGCGAAGGTTGCGCCGGCGGCGCTCGGAGAGCGTGCCCTCGGCCTCGATGTGCGCGCGGTGCGCGTCGAGGCGCTCGACCAGCTCGGCGACCCCCTCCCCCCGGTGAGCCTCGGTCTTGACGATCGGCACGCGCCAGCGGCTCGCCCCCTCCTCGCCTTCCTCCCCGAGCGACAGAACGCCGCGGATCTCGCGGACCATGGTGTCGGTCAGCGGGTGGTCGGCCTTGTTGACGACGATGATGTCGGGGATCTCCATGATTCCCGCCTTCAGCGCCTGGATCGAGTCGCCGGAGCCGGGCATGAGGACGAGCACGATCGTGTCGGCATGGTCGATGATGTCGACCTCGGCCTGGCCGACGCCGACCGTCTCGATGAACACGTCGTCCTTGCCCGATGCGTCCATCAGCAGCGCCGCCTGCAGGGCCGCCTCGCTCAACCCCCCCAGCGCGCCGCGATTGGCCATGGACCGGATGAAGACGCCCGCGTCGAGGAAGTGCTCGGTCAGGCGGATGCGGTCGCCGAGCAGCGCACCCTGGGTGAACGGCGAGGACGGGTCGATCGACAGCACGGCGACCTCGCGCTGCGCCTCCCGGCGCAGCTTGGTCAGCGCGTTGATGAGCGTGGACTTGCCCGAGCCCGGCGCCCCGGTCAGCCCGATGATCGCGGCGCGACCGGTCTCCGGGTAGAGCTCGCGCACCAGCGCCCAGCCACGGGCATCGTTGTTCTCGACGAGCGAGATCGCGCGCGCCAGCGCGCGTTTGTCGCCGTCGCGGAGGCGCTGGGCGAGATCGGCGTCCCGGGAGGCCATGGCGGCGGCACCTTACCGTCGCTCTGTCCCCCCGGGGTTCAGCCGATTACGCTGCATGGGCCGTGGAGCGCGCATCGCTGCCCACCAACCGCCCACCGCTGCCGCGCGGCATCACACCTCCGCCGCCCAGCCGGCTGCCGGTCGAGCTGCGCACGGAGCCGCCACCGCTGCGCGGGGGCCCGCGGGCGTTTCTGCGCTTCGCCCGGCGCAACCGCATGCTCACGCCGGGCTACGCGCTGCTGCTCGCGCGGTGGGGGTGGCTGAAGCTGCGCTGGCGCGGGCGGCTGGTGACCGACGGCGTCTGCTTCGTCTGCCCCCGGGTGAAGTTCGAGATCGGCAAGGACGCGAAGGTCCACCTCGGCCGTTGGTCGTGGATCGGCCACGGCACCAAGGTCCGTGCGCACGAGGGGGAGATCCGCATCGGAGCGAAGTCCGTGCTGGGCCAGGAGTGCACGATCTCCGCGTTTCAGCACGTCTCGATCGGCCGCGAGTGCGTCGTCGCCGACCGCGTGATGCTCATCGACTTCGACCACGGCGCGGTGGAGGTCGAGCGCCCGGTCCGGATGCAGGGCATCTACAAGCGCGACGTCAGGGTCGGTCACAACGTGTGGATCGGCTACGGCTCGTGCTTCCTGCGCGGGGTGACCGTGGGAGACAACGCGATCATCGGCACCAGCTCGGTGGTCACGAAGGACGTCCCGGCCAACGCGGTCATGGCCGGTGCTCCGGCGCGACTCGTGCGCATGCGTGCGCGACCCCGCACGTTGCGCTGGGGCTGAGCCGGTCCTCAGCCGGGCACCCGCCCGACCGCGACGAGGTACTCGAGCTCGCTGCGCATCGTGCCGTCCGTGGCCGTGTTGACATCGGACATCAGGGCGGCGAGGTCGTCGTGCAGCGCCTCGTAGCGGTCGCCCAACATGCCGCGAGCGACGACGAGCGGACCGAAGTCCCGCTCGAACCCGGCGAGGTAGATGTCGGGGCTGTCGGCCTCGAGGAGCAGGACCTCCCGATGGAACTCGAGCGCCACCCCCTGGCTTCCCACCAGCTCGCGCCAGTGCTCCTCGGTTCCCCACAGGACCGGAGGCTGAGATCCGGGGGCCGGGGCGGGCATGTGCTTGCCGACCGTCGCGAACATCCGGCCGTTGACGCCCTCGAGGGTCCACATCGCGGCGGCGATGACGCCCCCGGGCCGGCACACCCGCACGAGCTCGCTCGCGGCGCCCGCGTGATCGGCCTCGAAGGCGTGTCCGAACGTCGACAGCACACGGTCGACGCTGTCGTCGGGCAGCGGCAGGGCCGCCGCGTCGCCCTCGACCCACGCGACCTGGACACCGGCCTCGGCCTCGCGGCGGACGGCGTCGTCGAACAGCTCGGGGGCCACGTCGACCCCCACGACGCTCGCGCCCAGCAGCGCAGCCGGGATCGCGACGGTTCCGCCGCTTCCGCACCCGACGTCAACGACGTCCATCCCGGCCGTCACCCCCGCGAGCTCGAGGACGCGCCGCCCCGCGGGCGGAAGCATCCTGCTGACCTCGTCCCAGTTTCCGGCCGACCACATCGCGCGCGCACGGGCGCGGTTCTCCGCCGCCTGATCGCTCATGGCGCCGACTCTACGCGGGAGGGCGCCGCCCCGGATCCCGGGCCCACGGTCACCGAACGCGGGGCACAACTGCCGAGGAAGCTGCCGCCATTCGTGCGTCGGGGCCGGGGGTGAACTTCCGGTCGTTGGCGCGGGTGGATACACGGCCCAGGGTCGCTTAGAGTCGGTCAGGACCGTGGGCCGAGATCCTGACAAGCTCAGCACGGGAAGGGTGCGGCGCACGGCCCAGGTCGGCGCGGCGGTGGGATCGGCGGGGATCAAGGGCGCCCGCGGCCAGCATCAGGAGGCAGCCGAGCGGATGGCCAGGACGTTCGGGCAGCTCAAGGGCGGAGCGGCGAAGATCGCCCAGCTCGCCTCGTTCATCGACACCGACTTCATTCCCGACGAGTACCGCGGCGTCTACCAGGCCGAGCTGGGCAAGCTGCGATCCGACGCCCCGTCGATGCCGTGGCCCGATGTCAGATGCGTGCTCGACGAAGAGTGGGGCCTGCCGCTCGAGAAGCTCTTCGAGGACTTCGACCACGATGCGGCGGCGGCCGCCTCGATCGGCCAGGTCCATCGTGCGCTGCTTCCGGATGGTCGCGCGGTCGCCGTGAAGATCCAGTACCCCGGGATGGCCAGGGCGCTCGCCGCCGACATGTCCAACGCCAGGCTGATCCTGCGCATGGCCAGGGCACTCGCGCCCGGCCTGGACGCCAGGGCGGTGGCCGAGGAGCTCCGGGAGCGTGTCCTCGAGGAGCTCGACTACGAGGTCGAGGCGGCCAACCAGCGCACGTTCGCCCGCGCCTACCGCGGCCATCCGTTCATCGTCGTGCCTGACGTGATCACGTCGCTGTCGACGGAGCGGGTGCTGGTCACGGAGTGGATCGACGGCGTGGGCTTCGACGAGGTCAGGAGGCTGTCACAGCCCGAGAGGGACCGCTTCGGCGAGATCGTCTTCCGCTTCTGCTTCGGGTCGGTCTATCACCTGCAGCACTTCAACGCCGACGCCCATCCCGGCAACTACCTGCTCATGGACGACGGCCGTGTGGCGTTCCTGGACTTCGGGATGACCAAGCGGCTCGCCGCCGAGCAGATCGAGCTGGAGATCGCCGCGATCCAGGCGGCGGTGGAGAACGACCCCCGGGCCGTCCGCGACGCGCTGGCCGACATCGGATACATCAAGCGGCCCGACCGCATCGACGCCGAGAAGCTCATGCGCCACGTCAAGGCGGTCGGCGGCTGGTACATGGACGACCGCGAGATCACGATCGACTCCGGCATCGTCATGACCGCCGTCGAGGCGATGACCGACCCACGCTCGGAGTTCTACGACCTCGTCCGCCAGCAGAGCCTCCCTGCCCACGAGCTCATGGGCCAGCGCATGCAGACCGGCGTGCTGGCGGTTCTCGGCCAGCTCAACGCCACGCGCAATTGGATGCGCATCGCCAAGGAGTGGTGGTTCGCCGACGAGCCGGCGACCGAGCTCGGCGTCGCGGAATGGGACTACTTCGAGGCCAAGGGCGAGAAGCGCGTGCGGAAGTTCGCGCTCCGCCGCCCGTAGGCGTTCTCGCGAGGCCCGTCAGGCGTTCAGTGCGCGCGTGGTGCGCTGAGCAGCCCGCCCGGCGGGCAGAGGACGGGCCACCATCCGGCGGTAGATCGCCGCCGTCTGGATCGCGATGTCGCCCCAGTCGAAGCGCAGGACGTGCTCGGAGGCCTCGGTGACCAGGCGGTCGCGCAGCTCCTCGTCGGTGAGCACCCGCGCGACCCAGTGAGACAGCGAGCGCGGCGACTCGGCGCGAAAGCGCAGTCCGACCTCGCGGTTGGGCACGACCTCGCGCAGCCCGCCGGTGTCGGCGACGATGCACGGGCAGCCGCTGGCCATGGCCTCGAGCGCGACCAGGCCGAACGGCTCGTAGATCGAGGGCACGACCGTGAGGTCGGCGATCCGGTAGAGCGAGTGCAGCACGTCGTCGCCGATCCAGCCCAGGAACGTGCCGGCCTGCGCGATGCCGAGCCGGCGGGCCTGCTCCCTGAGCTCCGCCTCGTGCGTGCCCGAGCCCGCGATCAGATAGCGGACGTTGCCGAGACGGCGGATCAGGCCCGGCAGCGCCTCGAGCGCGAACTGAAAGCCCTTCTCGTAGACGAGTCGCCCGACCAGCAGGACCAGCCGCTCCTCGGGGGCGGCGAACCGCGCGCGCAGCGCTTCGAGGTCGGCGACGGGTTGGAGGTCATCGGGATCGATCCCGTTGGGGATGACGCTGATGCGGTCCTCGTCGAGGCCGTAGATGTCAGCGACGTGGCCCCGCATGTAGTGCGAGCAGGTGATCACGTGATCGGCTCGCCGCGCCATCCAGCGCTCCACCCCGTGGATGTGGGACTGCGGGTGCTTGTCGACCCAGCCCTGATGGCGCCCGTACTCCGTGGCGTGGATCGTCGTGAGGTAGGGCACCCCCGCCCGGCGGGCGAGGCGGTCGGCCGCCTCGGCCACCAGCCAGTCGTGGCCAT
Source organism: Solirubrobacterales bacterium (assembly GCA_038199185.1). Lineage (GTDB taxonomy): Bacteria > Actinomycetota > Thermoleophilia > Solirubrobacterales > Solirubrobacteraceae > BP-464. Next base: position 11,680 of record JBBPZE010000061.1, on the reverse strand, counting down.
GGACGAGATCGGCATCGTCGGCCAGCTCGGCGCCGGCAGCGACCATGTCGGAGTTCATACGGTCCACCCAGGCCAGGAACGCGTCGAGATCGCCCGGCGTGGTGGTCTCCGGGACGCGATGGACATGGACGCCGTCGAGCACCTCGTGGGTGGGCGTGTGCCGGCTGCCCCGGGTGAGGACGTGGACCTCGATCCCGTCGCCGGCTCCGCCGGCGCCGTCCGCGTGGACGAGGTTCTCCGAGAGCTTGCGAACGTGGCGTGCGAGGCCGCCGGCCACGATCGGCGGGTATTCCCACGACAGGATCAGGACTCTCATGTGAGCAGCGGGGCGACGGTGGCGAACGGCGCGAGATTGCGCAGCCGCGGGGCGCTGGAGCCTAGCGAGGCCAGCTCGGCTCCGAGCTGCTCGCGGTGGCCCTCGGCGCGCGCGTGCCCATAGGCGGCGGCGAGGTCGCGGCGAACCAGGAAGGCCCAGTCGCTGGACTGCAGTGCCAGCAGCTCGCGCACCGCCCGCGGGGTGGCCGCCCGGCCCGCGGAGACGAGGTCGAGTTCCGCGCGCCGGGCGCGCCACGCGAACGTCTCGACCCCGGGGCCGTCCCAGGTGGAGAGGTCGCGCGGTGATCCCCAGGTGGAGGGGGGAAGGTCGGCCGGAGCGGGCGCGGTCTCGACGTCCTCGAGCGCGGCGTCGAGATGAGCGAGCCCTAGGCCCTGGCGCTCGCACTCCTCGATGACGGCGAGCAGCCACCGGGGCCCCTCGTACCACCAGTGGCCGAGCAGCTCGGTGTCCAGCGCGCAGACCACCAGGGCGTCGCGGACGTCGCGCGAGCGCACGAGCGCGCGCGCCACGAAGTCGGCGGCGTGCTCGCGGGCCAGCGCGGCGGCACGATCGGCGTCGTAGGGCGTGCCGTCGATCGCCCAGGCCCGGTGGTCCATGCGCGTGCGCCGGTGGTAGTCGCGGTAGGCGCCGTCGGCCGGATAGCCGCGATCGCTCCACACGAGCTCGATCGTCTGGCGATCGAGCGGGACGAGCGTGACGCCCGCCTCGGTGCGCAGCGGCCGCAGGTTGCGGGGCGAACCGAGGCCCAGCGTGTCGGTCAGGTCGACGCAGGTGGCCCGGGCCCCCGCGTCCTGAAGCAGCACGTCGAGCCACTGCGAGTGCCCGCATTCGGGCAGCCAGAAGCCACCGCGCCAGCTCGTGGGGCCGGGGCCCGCTCCCGCACGGGCGAATCGCCGCCGATGGCTCTCGATGCCGGTGACGATCTGGAGCCGGGCGCCCGCCTCGGTGGCGACGAGCGGAAGCACCGCGTGCGTGGCCGCGGACGTCCACGCCGCGTGGGGCCCGAACGCCGCGAGCAGGTCGAGGCCCTCGAGCCGGTCGGCCGCCCACTCGTACTCGCGGGCCGAGCGCTCGAGGGCGGGCCGCAGCTCGGCCGGCTGCTCTTCGACGTCGATGCGGTGAGACTCCGGGCGGACGCTCGAGAGAAACGCGCGACAGCGACCGAGCGCCCCGGGTGCATCGAACTGGTCGCACAGCACCGGCGTCAGCGACACCGTGACCGGCGCCCCGGTCCGGTCGAGCACGTCGAGTACCGGCAGGTAGCTGGTGGCGATCGCCTCCCACAGCCACTCCTCACCGAAGGGCCACGTGTCGAAGCCCTCGACGTAGGGCATGTGCGTGTGCAGGACCAGGGACAGGCGGCCGCTGCCGTCGCTCACGGCCGGCAGATCGCGACGAAGTCCAGCGCACGGTCGAGGCCGCCCCCCCGCAGGGCGAAGTCACCCACGGTGATCGCCGGGGTGAAGCGGTCGTAGAACGGCTTGGTGAAGCCCAGGCGCCGGTGGACGTCGTCCCAGCGAGCGTGGCGGATCGCCAGCTCGTGGACCCGGAGCTTTCGCGCGTGGAACAGCCCGAGGATCTCGACGGACGAGAAGTGGGCATCGCACAGCGCACGGAACTCCTCGGCTCGGTACTCCTTGACGTGCCACGGGTTGCCGGACTTCGCCGCCCCCTTGGGAGCCAGCGTGAGCAGGTTGGGCGTCGAGACGTAGGCCGTGCCGTGCGGGCGCAGCTGGGACCTGAAGTGCTCGAGCACCGCGCCGGGATCCTCGACGTGCTCGATCGTCTGCAGGAAGACGACCGCGTCGCACTCCTCGTTGAACGTCTCGGCGATGTCACGGCGAAACCGGACGCGCGGGTAGCGGGCGACCGCATGCTCGTGGGCATCGGGATTGGGCTCGATGCCGAGCACGGAGCGGGCCTCCTCGGCCAGCGTGTCGGCCCCGTAGCCCTCGCCCGAGGCCACGTCGACGACATCCAGCCCCCGCACGCGCTCGGCGATCCAGCGGTAGACGACCAGATGGCGCCGGAACCAGTAGTTCTCCTCCGGCACGTCGGGAAGCGTCCGCTCCCCGGTCAGCGCGAGCGGCGCGACCCCGGCCGGCTGGTCTCGCTGGAGGAAGAGGGGCGGCTCGTGAGCCATCGGCGCGGAGCGTACCCCGCCCCCAACCCGTCACATGACCATGATATCGTGACTATGGTCATGTCCTCGCGCGAGATCTCCGCGGCACGGTTCAAGGCGCAGTGCCTGGCGCTGCTCGACGACGTGGCGGAGTCCGGCCAGGAGCTGATCGTCACCAAGCGCGGCAGGCCGGTGGCCCGCCTGGTCCCCCTCGCGCCGCCGCCCAGCCTGCTCGGCAGCGTCACCTATCTCGTCAGCGAGGAGGAGCTCCTCGCTCCCGTCGACGTCGAGTGGTCGACCGAGCTGCTGTGATCCTCCTCGACACCCACGTCTGGCTGTGGCTCAACGACGCGCCACATCTGCTCTCACAGGCCTCCCGCCGTGCGATCGGCAACGCGAGCGCGATCGGCGTCTCGCCGTTGAGCTGCTGGGAGCTCAGCCTTCTCGAGCGCCACGGCCGCATCGGCTTCGACCGCGGCGCGGAGACCTGGATCCGGCAGGCGCTGGCCGCCGACGGCATCAGGGTCGCCGATCTCCACCCGGCGGCGGCGGTTGCCGCCGCGCAGCTCGATGAGAGCTTTCCGCGGGACCCGATCGACCGGCTCCTCTACACCACCGCGGTCGAGCTCGCGGTCCCGCTGGTCACCAAGGACAGTCACCTGCGCGCGGCCGACCCCCGGCGCACGTTGTGGTGAGCCACCCGCCCTACAATTCGGCCGCTCATGGCCCCGCCTCCCACCGCCGAGCAGATTCGCGAGGCCAACACCCGCTATCACGACGTCGCGGCGGAGGAGTACGACTCAAAGTGGGGCATCGACTTCGGCGCCACCGGGCGGGCCCAGGTGCTCGGCAAGGTCGCCAAGCTGCTGGGCCGCGATCCGGGCCCGTTCGGGCGCAGCCTCGAGATCGGCGCGGGAACGGGCTACTTCACGCTGAACCTGATGCAGGCCGGGGTCGTCGAGAGCGCGACCTGCACGGACATCTCGCCCGGGATGCTCGAGACCCTGGCCGACAACGCGCAGCGGCTGGGCCTGGACGTGGCCACCGCAGCCGCGGATGCCGAGGGGTTGCCGTTCCCAGACGAGAGCTTCGATCTGGTGCTCGGCCACGCGGTGCTGCACCACATCCCCGACCTGGAGGCCGCGTTTTGCGAGTTCGAGCGGGTGCTCAGCCCCGGTGGGGTGTTCTTCTTCGCCGGCGAGCCGTCGCGGGTGGGCGATCGGATCGCGGCCTATCCCAAGCGCGGCGCCGCCGCGCTCTCGCCCCTCTGGCGGCGCGCCATGCGCGCCCAGATCGCGCAGCCCCACCACCGCAACGGCAACGGCCAGCCCGAAGACCACGCGCTCGAGGCAACCGTGGACGTGCACGCGTTCACGCCGGAGGAGCTCGCGGAGCTCGCCCGCGGCGCACGGTTCGCCGACGTGAAGGTTCGCGGGGAGGAGCTCCTGGCCAACTGGTTCGGCTGGGCCAACCGCACGCTGGAGGCCAGCGCCGCCCCGGAGAGCATCCCGTGGGCCTGGCGCCAGTACGCCTACCGCGGCTACCTGCTCCTCCAGCGTCTCGACACCCGGCTGCTCGAGCCGCGCTTCCCGGCACGGGTCTTCTACAACCTGATGATCACCGGCACCAAGCCGGCCTGATTGGCGACCGTCGCGGCCGGGCACCATCCGGCGACCGTGCCCGCCGACCGCCACCTCGAAGAGCTGCCGGTGCGCAAACCCCTGGGCGCCCGACCATGCACGACGGGTGGCGTCGAGTTCCGCGTCTGGGCGCCCCGCGCCCAGCACGTCAGGGTGCGGACGGGCGGGGCGGACCAGGCCATGACCCAGGTGCAGATGGGAGTGCACGAGGCCGTCGTGCCCGGCGCCGCGGCGGGCGACGACTACCTCTACGTCCTGGACGGCGTGCCGTGGCCCGACCCGGCGACGCGCTGGCAGCCCGAGGGGATGCGGGGTCCCTCGCGCGTCCTCGACACGGGCGCCTTCGCGTGGTCCGACGACGGCTGGCGGCCACCCGCGCTCCCCGACCTCGTCATCTACGAGCTGCACGTCGGCACGTTCAGCGAGGACGGGACGTTCGAGGCGGCGATCCCCCATCTCGCCGCGCTCGCCGAACTCGGTGTCAACGCGATCGAGCTGCTGCCCGTCGCCGACGGACCGGGCCTGCGCGGCTGGGGTTACGACGGCGTCTACCCGGGCGCCGCGCACCGAGCCTACGGCGGCCCGCAGGGCCTGGCACGGCTCGTCGACGCGGCTCATGCCGCGGGCCTGGCCGTGCTGCTCGACGTGGTCTACAACCACGTCGGCGCGTCGGGCGATGAGGCCTATCAGGCCTTCGGCCCCTACTTCACCGATCGCTACTCGACGTTCTGGGGCGAGGCGATCAACTACGACGGCCCCGGTGCCGACGGTGTGCGGGAGTGGGTCGTCCAGAGCGCGGTGGGCTGGATCGAGGACTTCCACCTCGACGGGCTGCGACTTGACGCGATCCACGCGATCTTCGACACGAGCGCGCGCCATGTCGTGCAGGAGCTCGCCGAGCGCGTGCACGGCGCCAACGAGCATGCGCTCGTCATCGCCGAGAGCGGGCTGAACGATCCCCGGGTCATGCAACCGGTCGCCCACAACGGCTTCGGGTGCGATGCCGCGTGGGCCGACGACTTCCACCACTCCCTGCGTGTCCTGCTCACGGGCGAGACCGATGGGTACTACGCCGACTTCGGCCACGTCTGGCAACTCGCCAAGGCGTTCGCGGCCCCCCACGTTCACGACGGAACCTTCTCGGAGGTGCGCGAGCGCGTCTTCGGCGCCCGTTCGGACATGCTGGCGCCGGGGGCGTTCGTCGTGTTCAGTCAGGACCACGACCAGGTCGGCAACCGCGCGGTCGGCGACCGGATGCCCCCCGAGTGCCGGCCGCTGGCCGCCCTCTGCGTCCTGCTCAGCCCCTTCACCCCCATGCTCTTCATGGGCGAGGAGTACGGCGAGGACGCGCCCTTTCAGTTCTTCACCGACCACATCGACGAGGAGATCGCCGTGGCCACCCGCGACGGCCGGCGGCGCGAGTTCGCCGGCTTCGCCGGCTTCGCCGCCGAGGACGTACCGGACCCCCAGGACCCCCGGACCTTCGAGCGATCGAAGCTCACACGCCGGGAGCAGCCCGGCACGCGGGAGCTCTACGCGCGCCTGCTGGCGCTGCGGGCGCAGCTCGGCCACGGACCCGTGGAGTCCACCGACCTCGACGAGCGCGGTCGCTGGCTGCGGGTGCGACGTTCGGGCGCCGATCTGGCCTGCAACTTCGCCCGCGAGGAGCGGGCGGTGCCGGTCAGCGGAGCCGATCTCGCCCTCGCGACCCACGCGGACGTGCGGCTGGAGGGATCGGCCGTGCTGCTGCCGCCCCTGGCCGGAGCCGTGATCCGATGAGCCACGAGGTCTGGCCCGGGGCCCCGTTCCCGCTCGGCGCGACGTGGGACGGCGAGGGGACGAACTTCTCGATCTTCTCCGAGAACGCCGAGCGCGTGGTGCTCTGCCTGTTCGACGAGAAGGGCAACGAGGAGCACATCGAGCTGCGCGAGCGCACCGCGTTGAACTGGCACTGCTACCTGCCCGGCATCAACCCGGGCCAGCCCTACGGGTACCGCGTCCACGGCCCGTACGCGCCGGCCGACGGCCACCGCTTCAACCCGGCGAAGCTCCTCATCGACCCGTACGCCAAGGCCATCGACGGGCCGATCGCCTTCGACAGCGCGAGCGTCCTGCCCTACGTCCCCGAACCGGGCAACGACGAGGCCGACCTCGAGATCGACGACGTCGATGACGCGGACGCGATCCCGAAGTCGATCGTCGTCGACGCGGCCTTCGACTGGGAGGGCGACCGCCCGCCGCGCCACCCGTGGAGCGAGACCGTTATCTACGAGGTCCACGTCAAGGGCTTCACCCGACGCCACCCGCACGTCCCCGAACGGCTGCGCGGCACCTACGCGGGACTGGCGTCGCCCGAGGCGATCGAGCATCTCGAGTCGCTCGGGGTCACCGCCGTGGAGCTGCTGCCCGTCCACCACATCGCCGATGAGGAGTTCCTGCACGAGAAGGGCCTGACCAACTACTGGGGCTACAGCTCGATCGGCTACCTCGCACCCCACGCGCCCTACGCGGCGACCGGCACGCGCGGCGAGCAGTTGCGCGAGTTCAAGGGCATGGTCAAGGCGCTGCACGCGCACGGCATCGAGGTGATCCTCGACGTCGTCTACAACCACACCGCCGAGGGCAACCACCTCGGCCCGATGCTGTCGTTCAAGGGCGTCGACAACGCCACCTACTACCGCCTGGTCCCCGAGAACCGCCGGCACTACATGGACTACACGGGCACGGGCAACACGCTGAACACCGTCCACAACTCGGTGCTGCGGGTGATCATGGACTCGCTGCGCTACTGGGCGACCGAGTGTCACGTGGACGGCTTCCGATTCGATCTCGCCAGCGCCCTGGCCCGCGGCCTCTACGACGTCGACCGGCTGCATTCGTTCTTCGACATCATCCACCAGGATCCGGTCCTCTCGCAGGTCAAGCTGATCGCCGAGCCGTGGGACGTCGGCCCGGGCGGCTACCAGGTCGGCAACTTCCCGGTCCTGTGGAGCGAGTGGAACGGCATCTACCGCGACGTGGTGCGCGACTTCTGGCGCGGCCATGAGAGCGTCGCGGACTTCGCGTCGCGGTTCACGGGCTCCAGCGACCTATATCAGGACGACGGGCGCCAGCCCTTCGCCTCCATCAACTTCGTCACCTCCCACGACGGCTTCACGCTGCACGATCTCGTCACCTACGACGAGAAGCACAACGACGCCAACCAGGAGGACAACCGCGACGGCACGGACGACAACCGGTCCTGGAACTGCGGCGTGGAGGGTGAGACCGGCGACCCGCAGATCAACGCGCTTCGCGCCCGCCAGCAACGCAACTTCCTGGCCACGCTGATCCTCTCCCAGGGGGTGCCGATGCTGCTCGGCGGCGACGAGTTCGGCCGCACGCAGGGCGGCAACAACAACGCCTGGTGTCAGGACAGCGAGATCTCGTGGTTCGATTGGGACAACTGGACGGACGCACAGGTCTCCCAGATCGGGTTCGTGCGGCGCATGATGACGGTGCGGCGCGAGCACCCCGTGTTCCGGCGCGAGCGGTTCCTGCAGGGCCGTGACGTCACCGGCTCGGGGTTGCCCGACGTCTGGTGGTTCCGGCCCGACGGGCGCCGGATGACCCAGAAGGACTGGGGCCGCGGTGATGCCCACGCGCTCGGGGTGTTCCTCAACGGGGAGGCGATCCTCGACGAGACGCCGCACGGGGAGCGGATCGTCGACGAATCGTTCCTCCTGCTGTTCAACGCCTGGCACGAGGACATGGCGTTCACGCTGCCGGTCCGCCGCTTCGGGGGCGCGTGGACGCACGAGCTGTGCACGGCGGACCCCGCGATCGGCCGCGGCGACGGGCGGTTCCCCGCGCGGTCGGAGGTCCGCGTGACCGCGCGATCGATGTCGTTGCTGCGCCGGGCATGAGCGAGGTCCGCGCGACCTATCGCCTCCAGCTCGGGCCGGACATGACGTTCGCGGGCGCGAGTGCGCTTGTGCCCTACCTGTCGTCGCTGGGCGTATCGCATCTGTACCTGTCTCCGTCGATGGAGGCACGCGAGGGGTCGACGCACGGCTATGACGTCATCGATCCCGGACGGCTGAGCTCCGCGCTCGGTGGCGAGGAGGGCTTCGGCGCTCTGGCCGCCGCCGCCCGCGAGGCGGGGCTGGGCATCGTGCTCGACGTGGTGCCCAACCACATGGCGCGCGACGGAGCCAACCGGTTCTGGGCCGACGAGACGCTGCGGGCGACGTTCTTCGACATCGACGAGACCGGCTTCGCCCGCCGCTTCTTCGACATCGACGACCTGGTCGGCGTGCGCGTCGAGGACCCCGAGGTCTTCGAGGCCACGCATGCGCTCGCGCTGCGGCTCGTCGAGCAGGGGTCGGTGGACGGGCTCCGCATCGACCATCCCGACGGGCTGGCCGACCCGGCCGGCTACCTGCGGCGGCTGCGCGCTCGCGGGGTCTCGAGGGTGTGGGTGGAGAAGATCGTCGATCCCGGCGAGCGGCTGCGGGAAGCGTGGCCCGTGTGCGGGACGACCGGCTATGAGTTCCTCAACGACGTCATCGGCCTCTACGTGGACCCGGCGGCCGAGCCCGCCCTGACCGGCGCCTACGCCTCGCTCACCGGCGAGCGCCGTGGGTTCGCCGAGATCGCCGCCGAGGCCAAGCGCGAGCAGGTAGACGGCACCTTCTCGAGAGAGGTGCAGTGGCTCGAGCGACTGTGGCCGGAGGCGCCGGGGGACATCGCCGGCTCGCTGTGCGCGCTCGAGGTGTACCGGACCTACATCGACGACGAAGGCCTGAATCCCATCGACTCGGGCCTCCTCGCCGCGGCGGGCATCTCGTGGATCGCCGATGGTCCGCGGCCCTTCGTGACGCGCTGGCAGCAGACGACTCCCCCGGTGATGGCCAAGGGCGTGGAGGACACCGCCTTCTACCGCTACGGGCGACTGCTCGCGCTCAACGACGTCGGCGGGGATCCGGCGCGCTTCGGGGTCTCGGTCGAGCGGTTCCACGACGCCAACTCGCTGCGCGCCCGGACCTGGCCCGAGGCGATGCTGACGCTCCAGACCCACGACACGAAGCGCAGCGCGGACGTGCGCGCGCGGCTCGCGGCGCTGACCTGGATGACGGACGCATGGCTCGCGCTCGCCGAGGCGGTCGTGCCGGGGGCGCCCGATCCCGCCGAGGGCTGGTTCTTCCTGCAGACCGTCGTGGCGGCACCGCTGCCGGTGAAGCGGCTGCGGGGCTACGTGACGAAGGCGCTGCGGGAGAGGAAGACCACGAGCTCGTGGGCCGAGCCCGATCTGGAGCACGAGCGGGCCGTGGGCGACTGGGTGGCGGGGCTGCGGTCCCGAAAGGACGTCGTCGCCTTCTCCCAGCGTCTCGCCGCTGCCGCCGCGCCGATCGTGCTCGGCCAGAAGCTGCTGCAGCTGACCTCGCCCGGCGTGCCCGACGTCTACCAGGGCGACGAGGACGAGTTCGTGGCCCTCGTCGATCCCGACAACCGGCGGCCGGTGGACTGGGAGGGTCTGAAGGCCCGTTCACCCTCGCCGAAGCTCGCGCTCACGCGCGCGGCCCTCGCCCTCGGACTCGCTCCGGGCGCCGACTACCTCCCGTTCGAAGCCGGCGCGGGCGCCCTCGCCTACTGCCGCGACGACGGCAGGGTGTTCGTGGCGGTGGCGGCGCGCCCGGGGGCCGAGCTGCCCGCGCCTCCGGTGGGCCCGTGGCGCCCGGTGTTCGAGGCGCCGGGAGTCCTCCTGCTCGAGCGCTCGTGAGCGTCCGGAACGTGGAACCCGATTGTGCGGGTCGACGTTGCCCACCCCCGGCTCAGCGGGTGGTGTAGAGGTTGAGCGCGCCGGTCTGGGAGCGGTCGTTGGCGCTGCCCTCGGGCAGCGCGATGACCCCGTGGCCCGGGACCGGGCTGTTCCAGTGGCCCTCGCCGGCGGGCAGCTGGGCGACGAGCCTGCCGGTGGTCGGCCGGTACGCCAGGAGGGCGCCGGACGGGTCATAGACCCACAGGAGGCCGCCGGCCACGATCGGGCTCGTGCCCGCGCGACCGACGGACCAGCGACGCGTCAGCCGGCCGCCGCTCTGGGTGTACGCGCCGGTCCCGCCGCCCGTGGTGGCGAACATCCAGGTCCGCCCGGCATGACGCCACACAGCGGGGGCGGTGAACATCCCCATGCCGCCCGGCGCCGCCAGGGTCTGGATCTCGCCTCCCACCGAGCCGCGCCGGCGGAGGGCCCTGGTGGAGAAGACGTGCAGCAACGCGTCCTTGCCCGACTGCATGATCGATCCACCGCCGATGAGCACGGGCCCGGTCGAGCCCAGGTCGACGTCTCCGGCGTTCAGCGACCGGTGGTTCGAGGGCGTCCAGCTGCCGAGCAGGCGCCGCCCGTCGGCCGACACGCGAAGGACCGAGTCGCCGAAATCCCGCCGCCCGTCGAACGGCGCGTTGCCCGTGGCGAACAGCAGCGAGTGGTCGGGCATCTCCACGGCACCCGAGCGCGACCAGAACGCCGAGTCGCTGCTGCGACAGGACTTGGGATCGATGATGGCGTGGCGATCCGCGCAGAGCGAGTTCGTCACGCCGAGGATCCGGCCGCTCCCCGGCGCGATCGTGACGATGTGGCCCTGATAGGGCGGAGCGTCGCCGACATAGCCGCCCGTCCCCACGACGACCCGTCCGCCGATCAACCCGAACGAGGGCGTCAGCTTCTCGCGCTCGGGCAGCCTGGTGATGCTCACGGGCCAGCGCCCGTGCTGCTCCCGTCCGCCGGCGATCGCCAACTTGTGGACGCGGCCATCCGGCGATCCGGAGAACAGGAAGCGCCGGTCGGCGGAGGCCACCGGCGTGGCGTTCATGATCTGATAGCTCCCCGCCCACCTGCCATAGCCGGCGGGCGTGAAGGTCCAGACGATGCTGCCCGAGCGTGCGTCGACCGCGAGCGCCCGGCCGTAGGTCGTCGTCATCAGGAACAGGTCGCGGGTGGCACCGCCGGCCATCACGCCGTGCAGGAAGATCGGCGCCGAGTCGACGGTGCCGGGCAGCGCCACCGTCATGCGCCTCAGTCCGGGCGCCTCCCCTGCCGTGATGCCGATCGCCCCGGTCGACGATGTGCGCGACGAGAGCCGGCCGAACATGGGCCAGTCGCGAACGGGCTCGCTGCTCGCGTGGGCCCCGCTGCGCGCGCCTCCGGCCGCTGCGGTGGCCACCGTGGTGGCCGAGGAGCGATCGGGGGCGTCGGCGCCGCACCCCCACAACGCCGCGGTGGCGGCCGCGATGATCACCGATCGGCACATGGAGAACACGCTACCGAGCCCGCTCATAGGGCAACCGTGGTGTCGGGCTGTGGGGGTTCTCATCGCCCTCCCGCCTGCGTGAGCTGCCGCAGGCGCTCCGCGTGCCGAACGGTCAACTGCCCGGGCTCGAGTCGCCAGCCCCAGTTGCCCCCCTCGACGCCCGGCGTGTTCATCCGCGCCTCATCGCCGAGGCCGAGGACGTCCTGGGCCTGGACGATCGCGGTCGCGGCACGCGAGCCGAGCGTCAGCGCGATCAGCGCCCAGTGCGGCTCGTCCTCGACGACGCCGGCGG
>JBBPZE010000060.1:0-75254 GCA_038199185.1 Solirubrobacterales bacterium | reverse complement strand
TCGACACCAACCGCGACCCGCCGCTCGTCCGGGTCGACCACGACCGCACGCCCAACCGCCACCGCTGAGGACCAGAGCTTCAGGCCGGCCGGCCATCTGCCGATGACTCCCTGTGCGCCTCACTCGGGAATTCGTCGGATCATTCGGCGCCGGCGTCTCGCTGGCGGTCGCGAGCAGCCTGTGCCTGATGATCGTCAGCGGGCTCATCGCCTTCCGTGGCTGGCCCGACGATCTCCAGGGCTCGGGGCGGCCCTCGTTCGCGCAGTTGTCGGCCGGGCCGGCGCGCACGCCTCGAAAGGTTCTCCTCCCGGCCGCGTCGTCGCCCGTCGCTGTCGCGCTCAGAACGCCGGCGAGGAGGGCGGCAGCCCAACGGTCGCCGTCTGTCGGGCCGCACGCGGTCGTGGGCCCCTCGAATGCCCTGCCGCCTCGTTCAGACGAGCCCGTCGGTTCCGGCGGCGTGGCGCCGACCGTCGCGTCGACCGTCTCGCCAGCATCGTCGCCTACTGTCGGTAGCAGGGTGGCGGCTGTCGCGGGGCTGGTCGGTGCCACGCTCACGCAGACCACGAAGACCCTGTCAGAGGCCGTCGGCGCGCTTGTCCCCGCCGCCACAGCGCCGCTGGCGTCCGTCACCGCCGCCACCGGAACCGGGGTCGATCAGCCCGGCCGCGTCGTGGGTTCCCTCATTCCCTAGACCAGCAGCGCGAGTGGATGTTCGAGTAGCTCGCGGATCCTCGCGAGGAACTGCGCGGCGTCGGCGCCGTAGAGGATCCGGTGGTCGCAGGCGAGCGTCACCGGCATCACGTTACGCACGACGACCTGGCCATCTGACGCCACCGCCCGCGGGGTCATCGCGCCCACGGCAAGGATCGCCGCCTGCGGCGGGTTGATCACCGCGGTGAACATCGTCACGCCGTACATCCCGAGGTTCGACACCGTGAACGTCCCGCCGCTGAGCTCGGGCGGGGTGATCTCATTCGAGCGCACCCGTTCCGCGAGCGCGCGCGTGGCCGCGGCGACCTCCCCCAGGCCGCGGGCGTCGGCGTCGAAGACCGTCGGAACGACGAGGGCGTCCTGCACGGCCACGGCCACGCCCACGTTGACGCGGCTGTAGAGCTCGAATCGCCCATCGCGGTAGGCGCCGTTGGCGCGCGGGAACTCGCGCAGGGCGAGCCCGCACGCCTTGACGACCATGTCGTTGTAGGACGGCGCGGGCGCCTCGTCGTCCAGCGCCTTGATCTCGGCCCGCAGCGCAACCGCCCGTTCCATGTCGATCTCGGTGGTGAGGGTGAACTCCGGGACCGTGGCCTTGGACTCCGCCATCCGCCGCGCGACGAGCTGCTGTGTGCGGGTGAGGTCCTGGCTGGTCACCGTGCCCTTGGCGGTGCCGGTCTGCGCTGCACCGGGCGACGGCACGGGCGCCGGGCTCCCCGATGGGGCGAGTGGTGCGGGTGTCTCTGCCGGCGGTGTCTCTGTCGCCGGTGCGCCCTTCGCGGCCTCCACGTCGGCCTTGACGACCCGCCCTCCGGGGCCGGTTCCGTGCAGACCAGCGACGTCGACGCCCTGCTCGCGGGCCAGCCGCCGGGCGAGCGGCGACGCTCGGGTCCTGGCCGGCGCGGCCGAGCCCGTGGGCGGCGCGGGAGGGGCGACCGCGCCCGTGGCCGGCACGGAACGGGCGGCCGCAACGGGCGGTGGGCCCTGTTGAGGTCGCGGGGCGGAGTCAACGGGTTCCGCCCCCTCCGCGGACGCGCCGCTCGCTCCCTCTGCGGACGCACCGTCCACCCCCTCCGCGGCACCGTTCCCGGATGGGTCGCTGTCGCCTCCGATCCGTGCGATGAGCGTGCCGATCGGCAGCGTGTCGCCCTCGGCGGCGACGATCTCGAGCGCGCCGTCGGCGTCGGCTTCGTAGGTCATCGTCGCCTTGTCGGTCTCGATCTCCACGAGCTCCTGGCCGCGCTTGACGTCGGCGCCGGGGGCGACGAGCCACTTGAGGATCGTGCCCTCCTCCATGGAGTCCGACAGGCGCGGCATGACGACGTCGGGCACTACGCGTCCCTCGTGGTCGCGAGCGCCGCCTGGACGATCTGGGCCTCGTGCGGGTAGGCGATCTCCTCGAGCGGCTTGGAGTAGGGCATCGGGACATCGGCGCCCGTGACGCGCCCGACCGGGGCGTCGAGCCAGTCGAAGGCCTGCTCCTGGATGAGCGCCGCGAGGTTCGCGCCGACGCCCCCGTGCGGCCAGCCCTCCTCGACGATCACGCACCGCCCGGTCTTGACGACCGACTCCAGGATGGTGTCGAGGTCCAGCGGGCGCAGCGTGCGAGGATCGATGACCTCGGCCTCCATGCCGTGGTCGGTGCTCAGCGTCTCGGCGGCCTTCTGGGCCGTCACCGCCATGCGGCTGATGCCGACGATCGTCACGTCATCGCCGGCGCGGCGGACGGCCGCCTGGCCGAAGTCGATCACGTGCTCTCCCTCCGGCACCTCGCCGCGCTGGCCGTAGAGGTACTCGTGCTCGATGAAGACGACCGGGTTGTCGTCGCGGATGGCGGCCTTGAGCAGGCCCTTGGCGTCCGCCGCGGTCGAGGGCGTGGCGACCAGGAGGCCGGGCACGTGCAGGAAGAAGGCCTCCCAGGAGTGCGAGTGCGTCGGACCGAGCTGGTGGCCCGCGCCCTGGGGCATGCGCACCACCAGGGGCACCCGCGCCTGGCCGCCGAACATGTAGTGGATGGAGCCGGCGTGGTTGACGATCTGGTCGAGCGCGAGCAGGGAGAAGTTGATCGTCATCAGCTCGACGACCGGCCGCAGGCCGGTCATGGCTGCGCCCACGCCCATGCCGACGATCGTGTTCTCCGATATCGGGGTGTCGCGCACGCGCTTCTCGCCGAACTCGGCCAGCAGCCCGTTGGTGACCTTGAACGCCCCGTTGAAGACCCCGATGTCCTCGCCCATGAGGATCACGTTCTCGTCGCGAGCCATCTCCTCGCGCAGCGCCTCGTTGAGCGCGTCGCGGTAGCGGATGACCCGCGTCTGGGGGGGCGGTTCGCCCGTGGCGGCCATTTAGGCGTCCTCCCCCGCCTCGAGGGCCGCCGTGATCGCCTGGGGCACGTCGCCCGTCTCGGACTGGACGTGCGTCGGCGCGCCGCCCTCCGGGTGCAGCGTGTCCACCGACCACCAGCCCCGGACCTGCCCCCCGAGGACGTAGACGTCGTCATAGAGCGACTCGGCCGCGGGAAACGGGGAGCCGTCGGCGAACGCGACCGCCTCGTCGACCTTCGTGACCGCCTCGGCGTCCATCCGCTCGCGAGCGGCATCGTCGATGACCCCCTCGGCGACCAGGCGGTCGCCGAAGGTCACGATCGGATCGCGCTGGCGCCACTCGGCGACCTGCTCCTTCGTCCGGTACTCCTCCGGATCGGCCATGGAGTGGCCGCGGAAGCGATAGGTGAGCGCCTCGACGAGGATCGGGCGCCGCTCCTCGCGTGCGACGCGCAGCGCCTCTTCCGTCACCGCCACGGTGTCGAGGACGTCCATCCCGTCGCACTGCAGGCCGGGCACGCCGAGGGCGTCGCCGCGCTTGTGCAGGTCGGTCACGGCGGAGTGACGCTCGAGCGCGGTGCCCATGCCGAAGCGGTTGTTGGTGACCATGAAGACGACGGGGAGCCGCCACAGGGCTGCGAGGTTGAGGGTCTCGCCGAACGTGCCCTGGTTGGTCGCGCCGTCGCCGAACTGACACAGCGTGACGTCCTCCGTCCCGAGGTAGTCCGAGGCCAGGCCGAAGCCGGCGGCGATCGGGAGGTTCCCGCCGACGATCCCGTATCCGCCCATGAAGCGCCGCTCGAGGTCGAACATGTGCATCGAGCCACCGCGTCCGCGGCACAGCCCGCCCTCCTTGCCCATCAGTTCGGCCATCACGCGCTCGGGCTCGGTGCCGCGGGCCAGCGCGTGCCCGTGTGAGCGGTAGGTCGAGATGAGGTAGTCGCGGTCGCGCATCGCCCGAACGGCACCGACGATCGTGGCCTCCTCGCCGATCGCCAGGTGCAGGAAGCCGCCCACCTTGGCCTTGGCGTACATCTCCCCGGCGCGCTCCTCGAAGCGCCGGATGAGCAGCATGGCGGCGAGCCATTCCGTGGCGACCGAAGGCTCCGGAAGCGGATGGTCGGCCATCGTTCGTGACCTTAGCGCGGGGTGGCTAGCCTCGACCTCGTGCGCAGCGTCACCGCCGATCTCGACATCTCACCCGAGCGGGCGTGGGAGCTCTACGCGCGTCCCGACGAGTGGTCGAGCTGGGCGCCGCACCTCCGCGGGGCGCGGGGGCTGACCGGCTACCGCGGCGTGGTGCGGGCCAACTCCCGGGGCCTCGTGTGGCTGCTCGGCTTCGCGCCGGTCCCCGTGCGGGTTACGTGGGTGGACCCCGGGCACAGCTGGTCTTGGAAGGTCGGGCCCGTCGAGATGGACCACATCGTCGAGGCCCGGGAGGGTGGCGGATGCCGTGTCGCGCTCGTCTTCCGCGGCGAGGCCGTCATCGAGCAGCTGGCGGCGGCGCTCTACGGCGCTCCCGCGCAGCTCCTCCTGCGCAACATGGGCCGGGTGGGCAGGCGCTCGCGCTCCGGCTCGTGACGGCGCGCGTCAGCGGTCTCGCCACCGGGCGATGAACTCCTCGCCGTCGAGCTGCGCCATGTCGCCGCGCAGCTCGCGCAGCGTCGCCGGCGCATCGCGCGACGGCAGGTCCCAGTGCAACACCGTCTCGCCCAGCGCGATGTCGACGACCTCGATCTGATCGAAGCGTTCGGGCCCGGCGAGGCGGCTGGGCGCCAGGCCGCCGCGGCTGTGCAACAGCCGGTAGGCGCGGTTGGCCCTCACGCCGCCGCTCCGGCCTGGGCCGTCGCCGCCCGCAGCGCCTCGCGCACGCCGCGCGTCTCCAGCGCCTTGAGCACCGCGCGCGGGTGCATCTCGCACGCCGCCGCGGCGATCAGGATGTTGTCGTCGTCGTCGAGTGCCCGACCGGCGGCATAGGCCTGGCGGAAGGCGGCAAGCGAGAAGGCAACGGTGCGCCCGATCTGCCGGGCGTAGGTCGCGGCGAGCATCGCGCGCTCGGAGTCGAAGGGAAACGGGTCGGGCCAGCGCACCCGCTGCAGGCCCATCTTCGCGACGCGGCGCTCGACGTCCTCGCGAACGCTCAGGGCCTCCTCGGCGCAGCGGTAGGCGGGCGGCGCCTGGACGGGAAGCCACTCCACCGCCGGATCCTCGGCGCGCAGTCGCTCGGCCTCGAGATACGCCAGCGGGTCGGCGAGGTCGAACCGGAAGAGGCGATCAGCCGTGGATGAGCCAGCCATCGGCGGCGCGCGCGGCTTCCATGACGGCTTCGGACAGGGTGGGGTGGCCGTGGACGATTCGCGCGACCTCGGGATAGCCACCCTCGAGCGCCCGCACGTTGACGAGCTCCTGGACGAGCTCGGTCGCCTTCGCGCCGATGACGTGGCCTCCGAGCAGCTCCCCGTAGGCCTTCTCCCCGACGATCTTGACCAGCCCGGTCCGGTCGCCGTAGACCGTCCCGGCGCCCACGGCGCCGTAGGAGACCTTGCCGACGACGACGTCGTGACCCGCCTCCCGGGCCTGGGCCTCCGTCAGGCCGAAGCTCGCGACGTTGGGGGTGCAGAAGGTCGCGCGCGGGATGTCCACGTGCGCGATCGGATGGGTCTGCAGGCCGGCCGCGTCCTCGACGGCGATGATCCCCTCGTCGGAGGCCTTGTGGGCCAGCGCGGGGCCGGGAACCAGGTCGCCGATCGCCCAGACGCCCTTGACGCTGGTGCGCAGCGCGCCGTCGACGCCGACGAGACCCTGCTCGGTCAGCTTCACGCCGGCGTCTTCGAGTCCGAGGCCCTCGACGTCGGGACCGCGGCCGGCCGCGATGACGAGCCACTCCGCCGCCCCGGTCTGGTCGCCGTAGCTGAACGTGACGCCGTCGTCGGTCGTCTCGACGTTCTCGACGAAGGTCTTGACGTGAACCGCGATGCCCTGCTTCTTGAAGCCGCGCTCGGCGAGCTTGGAGATGTCGGCGTCCTCGCCCGGGAGGACCCGGTCGAGGCCTTCGAAGAGCGTCACCTCGGTCCCCAGGCGCGCGTACGCGGAGGCGATCTCGGCCCCGCTGGCACCGGCCCCGACGACGACCATCGTCGCGGGAAGGTCGGGCAGCGCCCACGCCTCCTCGGTCCCGATGACGCGCCCGCCGAACGCCGTGCCCGGGATCGGCTTCTTGACGCTCCCGGTGGCGAGGATGGCCGCCCTGGCGACCTCGATCTCCGTGCCGTCGAACGAGCCGCCGACCTTCACGTTCCCCTCGGCCGTGACCGAGCCATGACCGTCGATGACCTCGATGCCGTTCTTCTTCATCAGGCCGGCGACGCCGCCGGTCAGCGTCTGGACCACCTTCTGGCGCCGCGCGCCCACCGCCGCGAAGTCGACGCTCGGCTCGCCCACGGTGATGCCGAACTCCCCGGCGTCCCGGACCTCCTGCAGGATGTCGGCGACGCGCAGGACCGCCTTGGCGGGGATGCAGGCGTAGTTCAGGCAGCGGCCACCGATGGCGTCCTTCTCGATCACGGCGGTCTTCATCCCGAGCTGAGCGGCCCGGATGGCGGCCACGTAACCGCCCGGCCCGGAGCCGATGACGACGCAGTCATAGGACGTTGCGGCCATGCGCTGGACCCTAGTGGCCGTCCGCAAACGTTTCACCTCAACGTCGGCCCACTGGCGTTCGGCCGCCGGCGCGCCGGTGGCTAGGGGCGCTGGGGCATCTGGATCCGGGCGAGCGCGCGGATCAGCCTGAAGAAGATCCAGCCCAGCAGGCCCAGGACCACGAGGATGATCAGAGCGCCCCACCAGTGTCGCACGCGGATGAGCGCAAACGACAGGCTGAGGATCTGAAAGACGAGCACCATCATGAACCCGAGCACCGCCCAGTAGCGCGCGCCGAACCACATGCCGGCGGCGCAGGCCAGGAGGATCATGGTCGAGAGCACGGTGAACGACGTCGCCTGGCTGCCGAGCGCCTCACCCGCCACCGCGGCGGCCACGTTGGCGACGGCCATGACGATCGCGACGATCGCGGCGACCGTCACCGCGCCGGGGCGCTCCCCGTCGGCCAGCGGCTCGAGCGCCGCGCGCGCCTCGTCGTCCCTCGCGCGCGACCGCGCGTATCGTTCCGACAGCGCCGCGTTCTTGTCCGGTGGCCCCGCGGGCGGCCTCGCGGCCGAGGGCTTGCGCTTACGGCTACGGCGCCCCAACGAGGTCCTCCGCACCGAGGGCCGTGCGCAGCCGGCGGGCGGCCTGCTCGGGATCCTCGGCCTCGGCGATCGCGCGTACGACCACGATGCGCCGCGCGCCCGCGGAGACCACCTCGCCCACGTTCTCCGTGTCGATCCCGCCGATGGCGAACCAGGGGATGCCGCGCGCGTGGGCCGCCGCGTGGCGGACGTAGCCGATACCGGCCGCCGACCGACCGGGTTTGGTCGGCGTGGCGTGGACCGGGCCGACCGCCACGTAGTCGGGGGCGGGCGGCTCCCGGGCCGCCGCGAGCTGCGCCGGTTCGTGCGTGGAGCGCCCCACGATCCGTCGCGGTCCCACGAGCGACCGGGCCCGGGCGATGCTGCCGTCGTCCTGCCCGACATGCACGCCGTCGGCCCCGGCGGCGACCGCCAGGTCGGGCCGGTCGTTGACGATGAACAGCGCCCCCACGGCGTCGCAGAGCTCCCGCACCCCGGCCGCGACCTCGAGCACCTCGGTGTCGCTCGCCAGCTTGTCGCGCAGCTGAAACACGTCCACGCCTCCGCGCAGCGCTGCGGGCAGGACCTCGGCCAGCGGCCGCCCGCCCGGCATGCGGTCGCAGACGAAGTACAGCCTCGCGGCGCCGAGCCGCTCGTGAACGCTGCTCACGCGCATTAGCATGGCAAGGCACGGGAGCCTTCGGGCTGAGAGGGCACCGAGTACCCACCGCGTAGCCGTGGGCCTCGACCTGCCGACCGTCACAACCTGCTCCGGACAATGCCGGCGAAGGGAGCCCCCCCACCCACCTCATCACCCGACGCCGCCGTCATCGGCGGCGGGGTGATCGGGCTGTCGGTGGCGTGGGCGGCCGCGCGCCGCGGGATGGCCGTGACCGTGCTCGATCGCGGAGCTCTGGGTGACGGGACCTCGCGGATCGCCGCCGGCATGCTCGCGCCGGTGTCGGAGGCCGATGCGGGAGAGCCCGCCCTCCTGCGCGCCGGGCTGGCGAGCGCGGCGCGATGGCCCTCGTTCGCGGCGGAGCTCGAGGAGGCCTCGGGAACCCCGGCCGGCTACCGCCGCTGCGGGACGCTGGTCGTCGCCCGCGACGCCGACGAGGCGGTCGCGCTCGACCGCGAGCGCGCGCTGCGCGAGCAGCTCGGGCTGGAGGCGGCGATCCTGCGCGGCAGCGAGGCGCGCCGGCTCGAGCCGGGGCTGGCTCCCGGCGTGCGCGCGGCGCTCGATGCCCCCGGCGACCACGCGGTCGACCCGCGCCTCCTGCTCGGAGCGCTGGCGCTGGCCTGTGAGCGCGCCGGCGTGGCGCTGCGGCCGGGCGAGGAGATGGTGAGCCTTGCGGGCGACCACGTCGGGCTGGCCGGCGGGCGCACGCTGCGCGCCCGGAGCGTGGTGCTCGCCACGGGGGCGTGGGCGGGAGCGCCGGTCCGCCCGGTCAAGGGACAGATCCTCAGGCTGCGTGACCCCGACGGGCCGGGACTGCTCGAGCGCGTGGTCCGCTTCGGGTCCGGCGCAGGCGGAACGGCCGGCTACCTCGTGCCCCGCGGCGACGGCCGATATGTCCTCGGCGCGACGGTGGAGGAACGGGGCTTCGACACCACCGTGACGGCCGGCGGCGTGCGCGATCTCCTGCGGGAGGCGCAGCTGGTCGTGCCGGGGATCGACGAGCTCGTCCTGGAGGAGGCGGCCGCCGGGTTGCGCCCGGGCACGCCCGACAACGGCCCGCTCATCGGCGCGGCGCCCGACGGCGTCGTCTGGGCCGCGGGTCACCATCGCAACGGGATGCTGCTCGCCCCGCTGACCGGCGACGCGGTCGCCTCCCTGCTCGCCGGGCACGCGCTGCCCCCGGAGGCGGCGGCGTTCGCGCCCGGGCGCTTCGCGGAGGTCGGAGCGTGGTGATCAGCGTCAACGGCGACCGCACCGAGATCGCCTCGGGCACCACCGTCGCCGAGCTACTGAACCTGCTCGAGGCACCCGACCGCGGCGTCGCCGTGGCCATCGACGGGGAAGTCGTGCCCCGTGGTGAATGGATCAGGACCGAGATCGGTGAGGATGCGAAGGTGGAGGTCGTCGTGGCGGTGCAGGGCGGATGAGCGCCACGCCCCGGACGGACGGGCTGGTGATCGCGGGCCGGGAGCTGTCGAGCCGGTTGATCCTCGGCACGGGCGGTTTCACGCGACTCGAGACGCTCGGGAAGGCGATCGAGGTCACGGGCACCGCGATGGTCACGGTCGCGCTGAGACGGCTGGCCGTGGGGGGCGACGCCGTCCACGGCTCGCTGATGGCCGTCCTCGACGCCCACCACGTGGGCGTCCTGCCGAACACCGCCGGCTGCTACACCGCCCGGGATGCCATCCGCACGGCGCAGCTCGCCCGCGAGGCGTTCCGGACCGACTGGGTCAAGCTCGAGGTCATCGGCGACGAGCGCACGCTGCTGCCCGACGCGCTCGAGCTGCTGGCGGCGGCCGAGGCGCTCGTCGCCGACGGCTTCACGGTGTTGCCCTATACCACCGACGATCCGGTTCTCGCGCGCCGGCTCGAGGACGTCGGGTGCGCCGCGGTGATGCCGCTGGGATCACCGATCGGCAGCGGCATGGGCATTCGCAACCCCTACAACCTCAGCCTGATCCGCGATCAGACGAAGCTGCCGGTGATCCTCGACGCCGGGATCGGCACGGCCTCGGACGCCGCACTGGCGATGGAGCTCGGCTGCGACGGGATCCTCGTGGCGAGCGCCATCTCGCGAGCGCACGACCCCGTCGCCATGGCCCGCGCCATCCGCGCGGGCGTCGAGGCGGGCCGCCTGGCCCACGGCGCCGGGCGCATTGCGAGACGCCGCTACGCCGAGGCGTCGACGCCCGACGAGGGCCGGGCGGATCTCGCGTGAGGCTCATCGACGACTTCGAGGCCGCATGGGGAAGCGGCGATCCGGCCGCCTTCGCCGCGGTCTGCGCCCCCGACGCGCACTACGAGGACCCGCTCCTGCGCGAGCCGCTCGAGGGCCCGGCGGCGATCGCCCGCCATGCCCAGCGCCTGTGGGCGGGCTTTCCCGACGTCAAGGTCGAGCGGACCGGCGAGCGTTTGACCGACGGGCGGTTCGTCGCCGCGCCGGTCAAGGTCCTCGGGACGCATCGCAACGAGACGGAGGGCATTCCCGCGTCGGGCCGGTTCCTCGTCGTCCACGTGGTCTTCTATGCGGAGCTCGATCCGCCTCGCGAGCGGCTGTGGCGCGTGCGGGCGTTCTTCGATCTCTACGACGCCGCTCAGCAGATCGGCGTGTTGCCCCGGCACGGGACCGTGGGCGAGCGCGCGCTGCTGATGCTCCGGGGCTTCGGGCTCAACCGGTCACGGTGAGCGTCCCCTTCATCTGCGCGTGGAACGTACAGACGTAGGCGAACGTCCCGGCCTTCTTGGGCGTGAAGGAGTACGTGTCGCCCTGGTTCAGCGTGGCGGACTTGAACGAGCCGTCGTCGGCGACGACATTGTGGGCGACCGAATCGGCGTTCGTCCACGTGATCTTCTGGCCGACCTTGACCGTGACCGGGTCCGGGTTGTAGGCGAAGTCCTTGATCTCCACGGCGTTGGCGCTCACGCCGCCCGACGGCGTCGCCGGGGTGGAGGCGGCCGGGGAGGAGGAGCCCTTGTCGCCGCCGCTCGATCCGCAGCCGGCGACGGCGAGGGCGGCGATCAGCACGGGCAGGGCGAGGGGGGCTCTCATGGGGGAGACGCTAGCGCGGAGAGCATCCTTCCCGCACGGCGACGACGACGGGCGCATGGTCGGACAGCCGTCCGCGTTCCAGCACCCGCGCCCCGTCCTCCGCGCAGAATCCCTCAGCCAGCACGTGGTCGACGCCGTATCCCCCAGCGCGCTCCAGCCCGGCCGCGCGGGGCTCGCGGACGTTGAGATCGCCTCCCAGGACGAACGGGGCGCCCGCGCTCCAGCCCCGCAGCGCGGCGATCGCGGCCGCCAGGTCCGCCTGCGCACGCTCCTCGGAGTGCACCTGGGCGTGGAGGTTGCCCACCCACGGCCCCTCGTGCAGCCGCACTGCATGGACCATCCGCCGCTCGGGCCACCACCGCAGCCGGCGGCGCCGGTGCTCGGTGATCGAGCGGGTGGGGTGGTTGCGCACGAGGATCGTGTTGGCACCGCCGCCGTTGGATCGGATCAGGTCGGGCCAGCGCCTCGCCGCCCAGCGGCGTACCGGCAGGCCGGTGTTGCGGGATGTCAGCACGGTGCGCTGCTGCGCCCCGGCCGCCTGCGCCAGCCGGGGTGGCCACCAGGGCGGCACCTCCTGCAGGATCGCGACGTCCCACTCCCACCCGGCGAGGGTTCGGGCGTATTCGCCGAGCAGGTCGCGGCCCGCCGGGGGGACGGCGCGCCCGTGGTAGAGGTTCCAGGTCAGGACGAGCATCGGATGACTAGGGTCTTCTCCTTGACGCGGCATTTTCTCACCGGCCGGGAGCTGACCCCGGGCGAGCTGACCGCCCTGCTCGGCCGTGCCGCCGAGCTCAAGCTTGCCCCTCGGTCCTCCGCAGCACTCGCCGGAAAGGTCGTAGCGCTGCTGTTCGAGCGCCCCTCGACGCGCACACGACTCTCGTTCGAGAGCGGTGTCGTCGAGCTCGGCGGCCACCCGATGGTGCTGCGGCCCGGTGAGCTGCAGCTCGCCCGGGGCGAGTCCGTTCGCGACACGGCCCTTGTCCTGTCGCGCCACGTGCAGGCCATCGGCGTGCGCACGGGCCCCCACCAGCACCTCGAGGAGCTCGCCGAGCACGGCTCGATTCCGGTGTTCAACATGCTGACGGACGACCATCATCCGGTTCAGGCACTGGCCGACCTGCTCACCCTCCAGGAGGCCGTGGGCGAGCTCGACGGGCTCAAGCTGGCCTATGTCGGCGACGGCAACAACGTCGCCCGCTCCCTCGCCGTCGCCGGGGCGCTCACGGGCATCGAGGTCGTCATCGCCTCCCCGGAGGGCTACGAGCTGCAGGGCGACCCGCACGGCGCCCGCCTGGTCCGCGACCCCCGCGAGGCCGTCATGGGCGCCCAGGCCGTCTACACCGACGTCTGGGTCAGCATGGG
Organism: Solirubrobacterales bacterium; assembly: GCA_038199185.1. Lineage (GTDB taxonomy): Bacteria > Actinomycetota > Thermoleophilia > Solirubrobacterales > Solirubrobacteraceae > BP-464. Next base: position 62,900 of record JBBPZE010000060.1, on the reverse strand, counting down.
CGACGAGGAGACCGCAGAGCAGCGCCGCGCCGCGCTCGCTCCCTATCGCGTCGACGATCGCCTTCTCGACGGGGCCGCGCAGGGCGCGATCGCGCTGCACTGCCTCCCCGCCCATCCGGGTGAGGAGATCACGGCCGACGTGCTCTACGGCCCGCGCCAGCGGATCTGGGACCAGGCCGAGAACCGCCGGCACGCCCAGAAGGCGCTCCTGGAGCTGTTGCTGTCCGCTCCCGAGGCGAGGGGGTAGCCTCGCAGCCATGCCGCAGCCCAGGAAGTCGCGGTCCTCGCCGACCAGGCGCGCGCCCGTTTCGACGGCCGCGTCCCCGAGGCCGCCCGCGGCGCCGAGCGGCGCCGATGCCACGCTGCGCGAGTCGCTGACCGTCCTGCGAGAGACCCTGGGCCGTGGGATCGTCCTGACTCGCGAGCGCATCACCGAGACGCTCGAGGACGCCGTCCGCCGCGGTCGGATCACCCGCGAGGACGCCGAGGAGCTCACCGCGAGCCTCATCGGGATCGGCCGCCGCCAGGCCCAGGACATGCTCACCGACGTCGAGGCGCTGCTCGGCACGGGCCGCCGCCGCACCTCGGAGAGCACGGATGCGCTGGTGCGCCAGGTCGACAGGGCACGGCGGGCAGCGGGCATCGGCCCGGCGTTCCCGATTCTGGGCTACGACGAGCTGACCGCCGCGCAGGTGGCCGACCGGCTGTCCGATCTCTCTGCCGCGGAGCTGCGAAAGGTGCGCGACCACGAGCGGCGCAACGCCAACCGCAAGTCGGTCCTCACCGCGCTCGACCGCGCGCTGGGATGACCACGCCCACCCATCCTCACACCGCCGCCCGTCCGGAGATGGGCGCGGAGGTCGACGTGACGATCGACTCGCTCGCGCACGGCGGCGCGGGGGTCGCGCGGGTGGACGGCTACGTGCTCTTCGTGCGCGACGCGCTGCCGGGCGACCGCGTGCGGGCGGTCGTCACCAAGCGCAAGCGCGCCTACGGCGAGGCGCGCGTGGCCGCGATCCTGACCCCGAGCTCCGAACGCATCCCACCTCTTGCCGATCACCCGGGCGCGCCGTGGCAGGTCCTGCCCTACGAGCGCCAGCTCGAGATCAAGTCAGAGCAGGTCGAGGACGCCCTGCGCCGCATCGGCAAGCTCGACGGGTTCGTCATGGAGCCGATCGTGCCGGCGGTCGAGCGCTGGCGCTACCGCAACAAGGTCGAGTTCTCGTTCGGAAGCGGCGACGGCGGAGAGCTCGTCTGCGGCTTTCACGCGCCCGGCAGCTGGGAGCGGATCGTCGACGTCGGCGACTGCCTGCTCGTCTCGGAGCGCGTCAACGCGGCGCGCCGTGCGGCGCTGGAGTTCTGCCGTGAGCAGAACCTGCAGGCGTGGGACCGCCGCGACCATACGGGGTTCCTGCGCAACCTCATCATCCGCGAGGGGCGCCGGACCGGCCAGCTCCAGATCCGGTTGGTGACGAGCACGGGGTCCTTGGACGGCGCGGCCTTCGCCGAGGCGGTCCCGGCCGAAGGCGTCTTCTGGACCCAGGCGGCCGGGGTGGCCGAGACGACGGCCGGCGGTGACACCGAGCACATCGCGGGTGGTCCGGCGCTGGAGGAGGAGCTCGGCGGTCTGCGCTTCGCCATCAGCCCCGACGCGTTCTTTCAGACCAACACGGAGATGGCCGAGCAGCTCTACGCGGTCGCCGCCGAGTACGCGGACCTGCGCGGGTGGGACCGCGTGTTCGACCTGTACTGCGGGATCGGGACGATCGGCCTGACCCTCGCCGGCCGTGCGGGGGAGGTCTGGGGCGTGGAGGTCGTCGAGGAGGCGGTGTCCGACGCGATCGCCAACGTCCGGACCAACGAGATCTCCAATGCCCGGTTCTTCGCGGGCGACGTGCGCCTGGCCATGCGCGAGCTGGTGGCGCGCGCCGGGCGCCCCGACGTCCTCGTCGTCGATCCGCCGCGCGCCGGCCTCTCCCAGAAGATCGTGCGCCGCATCATCGAGGCCGCCCCGAAGCGGATCGTCTACGTCTCCTGCAACCCCACGACGCTGGCGCCCAACGCGGCGCAGCTCGTCCAGGCGGGCTACGCGTTGCGCAGGGTCCGCCCCGTGGACATGTTCCCCCAGACCCATCACGTGGAGTGCGTCGCGGTGCTCGAGCGCGTGTCGGGCTAGCTGTTGTTCCAGCCGCGCTGAGCGGCTCCAGCATGCGGCCCCGCGGATGACAGACTCCGCGCATGCGTGCAGCCACCGTCCGCGACGGCGAGGTCCTCGTCGAAGACCATCCCGATCCTCAGCCGGGCTCCGGCGAGATCCTCGTCCGCGTCCGCGCCGCCGGTCTCAACGGCGCCGACATCCTGCAGCGCAAGGGGGCTTACCCGGCTCCGCCCGGCTCACCCGAGGACATCCCGGGGCTCGAGCTCGCCGGCGAGGTCGCGGCGCTGGGCCCGGGGGTCACGCGCTTCGCCGAGGGCGATCGCGTCATGGCGATCGTCGGAGGCGGAGGCCAGGCGCAGCTCGCGGTCGTCCACGAGCGCCAGCTGATGCCGGTGCCGGAAGACCTCGACTGGCCGGCGGCCGGCGGCCTGCCCGAGGTGTTCACGACCGCGCACGACGCCGTCTTCACGCAGTGCGCCCTCCGGGCCGGGGAGCGGCTGCTCGTCCACGGAGCCGCGGGCGGTGTGGGCACCGCGGCGGTCCAGCTGGGCCGGGCGGCCGGCGCGCACGTCACGGCCACCGTGCGCAACGGCGACCTGCGCGACGGCGTCGCGCAGCTCGGCGCGCACGAGGTCGTCGAACCGGATGGCTTTGCCTCCCACGGGCCGTTCGACGTCATCCTCGAGCTCGTCGGCGCGCCCAACATGCCGGAGAACCTCAAGGCGGTGGGCACCGCCGGGCGGATCGTGGTCATCGGCGTCGGGGCGGGCTTCCAGGCCGAGGTCAACCTGCTGTCGCTGATGGGCAAGCGCGCCAGCCTGCGCGCGTCGACGCTGCGCGCCCGCCCGCTCGAGGAGAAGGCCGCCACCGCGCGCGCGATGGAACGCCACGTCCTGCCGTTGTTCGGAGCGGGAGCCGAAGGCGGGGCAGGGGCCGGCGGGCTCCGGGTCCCGGTCGCGGCGACGTTCCCGCTCGAGGAGGTCGACGGCGCCTACGAGCGCTTCACGGCCGGCGGAAAGCTCGGCAAGGTAGTCCTCACGATGTGACGATCACGCCCGCTCGCCGCGCAGCATCGCTCCGAACCGGTCGAGGTTCGGCAGCCAGTAGCCCACGGCGATCAGCGGCAGGGCGGGGATCGCACGGTCCAGCGCGACGGAGAGGACCACGGACGACACGAGTCCCAGGGCCATGCCGATCGCTGTCGCGCGGGTGCGCAGGCCGAAGCGCGCCGCCCAGACCGAGAACATGGCCAGGAAGATCGCGTCGGTCATCCCGAGCCGAGACGCCGCGCCGGGCACCCCTCCCCACGACGGGAGGTCGAAGGTCAGCTCGGCCGCTCCCCGCGGCGCGCCGTGCGAGAGCCGCGATCCCGCCCCGCCGGCGACGTTGTAGACCTCGACGACCGCGACGAACACCGGTATGGCCAGGGCCACCGCGGGTGCCGCCAGCGCTCGGCCCAGGAGAGCCCCGAACGAGCCCGCGGCCAGGGCCTCGAACGTCGTCACGCTTGCGCCCGCTCCGGCCGCGTCCATGCCGGCGACGAGCAGGGCGCTCCCGGCGAGCAGCAGCACGAGAGGAAGGATGGCGTCGCCGGCGTGGGTGACGCCCAGGACGACGGCCGCGACCAGGCCGCCCCCGGCCAGACCCGCCACGAGCGCCGCGGTGGTGCCACCGCCGAGGTCCGGTAGGTCTCCCGCGGCGAGGAAGTAGGTCAGCGCGAGGAGGCTCGCGCCTACCAGGGCGGCAGGTCCGCGTACCACTCGCCGAGGGCCTTGAAGGACGACCAGAACTCGCGCTTGGCCGCCTCCTCGTCGAGGGAGTCGTCGATGTTGGCCACGACGAGCGCCTCCATCGACGGGGTGAGGGTCTGGATCACGCCCGGGGTGCCGACGACCGGTCGCGAGAGCGGGAGGTCGAGGTCGTTGAGCACGGCGAGCGCGTCCTCGCCCATGACGACCACCATCCGTGGTTGGACGATCGCGAACTCCTCGGCCAGGCGAGCGACGCAGCCGGGGTCGGCCAGGGCCGGATCGGCCACCGGGCACTTCACGCACAGCGTGCCGTAGACGGCCAGCGGATCGATGCCCAGGCGCTTGAGCGACTTCATGAGGGCGGTCCCGCTGCGTCCGTAGAACGCGACGCCCTCCTCGACCTCGGAGGTACGCGGCCCGTACTTGAGCAGCAGGATGTCGGCCTGGGGATGTCCGGATCCCAGGACGGGCACGCGGCTTCCGCGCGGGCACAGATCGCAGGACTGCAGCTCGCGGGTCAGCGCGTTGATCTCCCGGATGGCGCGTTCCAGGTACTTCTCGCGGATCTCGTCGTCGGTCGCGGGCATGGGTGCCACGAGGTTCGACGGTGGAGGTGAGCCTCCCTCGCCCTGCATCAGGCCTTGCGGGTGGCCCGGCGGACGCGCCGCTGCTTGCGCGCGGCCCGCGCGCCGGCCGGAGTGGCCTTGGTCTCCAGGAATTTCAGGGCCTGGACGTAGAGCAGGCTCGAGGGCTTGGTGATGATGTCGGCGGCTCGCAGCGACTCGAGGAACTCCACGGGCCCGTCGAAGTCCTGCATGCGGATGCGCACCGACCCCAGCCCCTGGGCGACGTGCGAGTCGCTGCCCGCGCCCGCAACGATCCGGTACTTGCGGGCGAACCGCTCCGCCTCCTCGTTGAACGAGCCGATCGCGACGCGCGGGTTGTAGATCTCGATCGCGTCGATGTCGTCGAGGATCGTCAGCAGGTGCTCGTAGTCGGGGACCGCGTGCATGCGGTCGAACGGGTGGGGCACGTAGACGAGTCCGCCCTGGCGCTTGATCTCCGCGACGGTCTCGGCCAGCGTCATCCCCCGCGCGATCCTCTCGGAGAGGAACAGGCCGATGACCTCGCCCTGCTCGGCCGTCTTGACCTCCTCGGCGACGATCACCTTGACGCCGAAGCGCGCGGCCATCTCGGCGGCGGCCAGCGCGCCCGAGACCTCGTTGTGGTCGGTGACGGCGATCGCGCCGAGTCCCTGCTCCCTGGCGGTGTCCAGCAGCACCTCGACGGGTGTCGCGCAGTCGGGGGAGTGGTCGGTGTGCATGTGCAGGTCGACGTCGATGAGCTTGCGCCGGCGCAGACGGGAGCGGACCGCCGCCGAACCCTGATCCGAATGGCGCCGGGCGACGAGCTCCGCGTAGGCGCGCTCGAGCTCGTCGGTCATACGGCTCCAGGTCAGCCGTGCTCGGAGCTCGTCGCCTCCGGCGCGAAGCCGCCCTCGCAGCGTGTCGTCGGTGATGAGCCGTTCGAGCTGGGCGGCGAGGACCTGACTGTCGTCGGGCTCGAAGAGCAGTCCGCGCCCGTCGACGAGCTCCTCGTAGGCCGGCAGCCGGGCGGCCAGCGGCACGGCCCCCGCGGAGAGGGCGCGGACGATCACGCCCGGTACGGGCGCTGCGCCGTCGCTGGCGGCCACGACGACGTCGGCGGAGGCGAGCGCCTCCGCGCTCCCATTCTCGGCAAAGGCGATTCGCTCGCGCAGCTGGGCCCGCAGAGGGGTCGACGACGAGGGGCCGCGGGCACTGATGACGGTCGCCTCCCAGTCCAGTTTCGCGTCGAGCCGGCGCAGGGCGCGGAGGAAGAGTCGCATCGCGCGACGTTCCTCCACGTCGAAGAAGACGATCCTCGGGCGCTCCCCCGGCTCACGACGGCCCGCGGCGTCGGCGCCGGGCAGGACCACGCGGTAGTCCCCGGGGAAGAATCGCCGCATCAGCTCCGCGGTCGCCTCGAAGCTGGCGATGCGGGCGTCGATGCGGCCGAAGACGAGCCCGACCAGCTTGCGGGCGACCTGCGTGGCAACCACGCGTTCGGTCGGCGCGTGGAAGGTCCCGACGTTGAGATAGGGCGACGAGCGCAGCGCGGCGCTGGCCACGCTGGGGGCCCATGGCTCGTGCACGTGGACGACGTCGAACGACACGGCCTCGAACAGCGAATCGATCGTGCGCCCGACATCGACGGGAAGCGCCGCTCGGCGGGCGGTGGGGCCGGGTCCCAGGGCCTCCGAGACGGCAAGCACCTCCGGCCCCCCCGATCCCCACACGCGACCGTCGCGTAGACGCCGCCGTGTCTCGCGCACGGCCGTCTGCGAACCGGACGGGGCGACGATCGCCACGCGATGTCCGCGCCGGGCGAGCTCGTCGGACGTCCGTGCAATCGCGTTGTTGACCTCGTTCTCGGCGCCCCATTCATAGGGGGAGACCTGCGCGATCGTCAACGGGGCCACGGCGGGCATGGTAGGCCCGCCGCCACCTCGGGACCCCCGGCTAGGCCTTGGCCGCCGAGGGGCGCTTGCGCGCGGGCGCGGTGCGGCCCTTCGGGCGCGTGCCGGGTCCGGTCTTGCCGCCGTACTTGGCGATGAACTTCTCGGTCGCCTCGCGCGCCTGGTCGTCGGGGCGCTGGTTGTGCGGCGACTTCATCAGGTAGGAGCTGGGGCCGTCGATCTGCCCGCCCAGCCCGTGGTTGAGGGCCAGCTTGCAGCAGCGCACCGCGTCGATGACGATGCCGGCCGAGTTGGGGGAGTCCCAGACCTCGAGCTTGAGCTCCATGTTGAGCGGGACGTCTCCGAAGGCCTGGCCCTCGAGCCGGACGTGCGCCCATTTGCGATCGGTCAGCCACGGCACGTAGTCGGAGGGACCGATGTAGACGTCGTCGTCGGGCAGCGTGTGGCCCATGACCGACGTGACCGCGTTGGTCTTGGAGATCTTCTTGGACTCCAGGCGCTCACGCTCGAGCATGTTGTAGAAGTCCATGTTGCCGCCGACGTTGAGCTGCGAGGTGCGCAGCATCTTGACGCCGCGCTCGTGCATCAGACGGGCGAGGGTGCGGTGGACGATCGTGGCGCCGACCTGCGACTTGATGTCGTCGCCGACGATGGGTAGCCCGGCCTTCTTGAACCGGTTGTCCCAGTACGGCTCGCGGGCGATGAACACGGGAATGCAGTTGACGAAGCCCACACCGGCCTCGAGGCACTTCTCGACGTACCACTTCGTGGCCGCCTCTGAGCCCACGGGCAGGTAGGAGACGACGACGTCGGTGCGGGTGTCCTTGAGGATCTTGACGATGTCGGCCGTCTCCCCGGGAGCCTTGACGATCTTCTCCTTGAGGTACTTGCCGAGGCCATCGTGCGTCATCCCGCGGTGGACGGTGACGCCGAGCTTCTTGGGGACCTTGTTGGTGAACCTGATCGTGTTGTTGGGATCGGCCCAGATCGCCTGGGCGAGGTCCTTGCCGACCTTCTTCTTGTTGATGTCGAAGGCGCAGGTGAACTCGATGTCCGAGACGTGATAGCCCCCGAGATCGACGTGCATGAGGCCGGGCACCGGCTCGCTCCCGTCGGCCTTCGCGTAGTGATGGACGCCCTGGACGAACGAGTTGGCGCAGTTGCCCACGCCGATGATCGCGACGCGCACCTTGTCGTGCTGATACCGCCCGGCGCCGTTGGATGAGGAAGCGGCTGCGCCGTTGGTCGCGCCGTTGCCGTTGGAAGTCAAGTTGGATGCTCCTCTGCGGTTTCAGAAGTCTGGTGGACCTACAGGCCCGGACCTCGGGAGTTACACACCGCTGCCGCCCGCGGCGAGCGCGGAGCGGACATGCATGATGCGCTGAAGGGTGGTGACGACGCTCAGCCCGGCCAGGACGTAGACCGCCGGCTCGAGCAGTTCGAAGTCCCCCAGTGAAGCACCTTTGGCGAAGATCAGTCCCACGGAGAGGATCACGACGCGCACGGCCCGGGTCGCGATGCCGACCTTGCACTCGACCCCGAGGGCCTCCGCGCGGGCCCGTGTGTAGGAGACCAGCAGCGAGGCGCCGATGGCCACGGCCGTGGCCGCGACGGCCACGTCCATCCTGCGCGAGGCGAAGTAGGCGGCCACCGCGGTGAGCACGATCGCCTCCTCGATGCGGTCCAGTGAGGAGTCCAGGAAGGCGCCGAACTGGGTGCCCTTGCCGCTCATCCTCGAGTAGCGCCCGTCGAGGGTGTCCATGATCGAGCCGACGATGAACGCGATGCCGCCGAGGAAGAAGTAGCGCTGCCACACCAGCGCGGCCGCGGCGACGTTGAGGACGAGGCCCGTCATCGAGATCGCGTTGGGCGTCAGCCGTGACTCGATGAGGGCGTCGCGGACGAGCGCGCGACGCTCGCCGGGGGCCGAGCGGCGCGCCATCAGGCGGTGACGCGTGACCGGCTGAAGGCCCACGCCGCGGGGCGGGCGCGCGCGAGCCACGAGGCCGCGTAGGCCGACAGGCCGGCCGTGCAGGCGCCGAAGAAGGCGTCGGAGAGGAAGTGGTTGCCGGTGGCCACGATCACGAACACCACGAGCAGCGGGTAGATCGTCCAGAACACCCGGCTGGCGCGATTGGACACGAGCCGCGACAGCGGAAGCCCGATCAACAGCGCGAAGCACACGTGCATGGACGGCACTGCGGCGTAGGGGTTGAACAGCGCGTTGACGGTGACGTTGTCGTGCGTCACCCCGGTGAAGCTCGAGACGGAGTCGGTGAAGCCCCACTCGGGCAGGAAGCGCGGTGGGGCGGTCGGGTAGACCGTGTAGCCGATCAGAGCGATGCCCATGGCGACCATGAACATGTTGCGGACGAAGTAGAAGCTGCGGTTGTGGAAGAGGTACAGGAACGCGAGCGCCCCCAGGGTCACCGAGGTCTGCACGTTGATGTACAGCCAGCTCGCCACATCGGCCAGGAAGTGCGTGCCAGTGGCCCAGGCCTGCACGCTGGGCTCGATGAAGATGTGCAGCCCGCGCTCCAGCCCGATCAGGTTGCGCGCGTGGTCGAACGCCGCCGCGGTGACACCGGGGTCGTCGGCCAGGCCCCGCACCAGGCGGTAGCCGTTGTAGGCCAGGAAGAAGAGCAGCACCTGCCGCACGAGATCGGACCATCCGTGAGGCAGCAGCCGCGCCTGGAGTGCTCGGACGCGGTGCATGTGAACCGTGTGATCCTAGAGCCTATGGCCGGACGCCGGGATGACCGGCCATTGGTCTAGCGGCAGCGGCGGCCGCGGAACAGGGCTCGATCCGGTGTCGCCCGGATGCCGACGCGGACGGGCGAGCCGGCGGGATCGGGCGCGACGTCGGTCCAGTCCCCCGCCGCGTGCTGGACGCATCCATGGCCCTTGGTGATGGACCAGTACGAGGTCCAGTGGATGCGCACGAGGCCGCCGAGGGTGGTGAACGAGTCCGTGCCGATCGCGATCGCCCCGAGCGGCGTGGGCCGCCGGGTCTCGAACAGCCGCCAGTGCTCGGAATGCCAGACCTCGCGCAGGTAGGGAAGGCCGCCGCGGATGAGCGCGGCCTCCGCCCGTGCCGAAGGGTCGAGCGGCGCGTCGGGCAACGCGACCCACCGGATCGCGTTGTCGTCGAGCCATGCGCGGTAGCGGGCGGGGCTCAGAGTGCCCTCATAGAACAGGGCGTTGCGCCTGCGGTCGAGCTGGCGCTCCCAGCCGCGCGCCAGCGGGATCACCGGCGCGACGCGGGCGCTCTCCCAGTGGCCCTGCGTGAACGGGATCTCCAGGCGGCCGACGGGCTGTCCGCGCAGGCGGGCGAGCAGTGGCTCGTAGTAGGCGGCGGGGCGCGCGGGATCTCCGGCGGCCTGGCTCCAGTCGCGGATGGGTGGATAGAGGACCCAGTAGGCCATGGGCAGCGAGAGCAGGAGCAGGAGCCCGCGACGGCCGTGCCACAGGAGTCCGGCCGCCAGCGGGCCGGCGAGCAGGGCGCCGAGGCGCGCGGCGTTGCCGCCGACCGGTGTGGGGACGGCGAACGCGGCGGCCAGCAGCGCCGCGTACAGCAGCGCCCCTGTCCTCACGGCTGGACTGCCGAGCGCCGCTGCGATCGCCGTGGCGACGAGCGCCGGCCAGAAGGCGGATGCGGCGAAGGGCTCCGTGCCGCCTTCCGGAAAGGCCAGCACCAGCCCGGCGGCGGTCACCGTGGCCCCGGCCAGGGCCGCTGCGGCCGCGCTCGCATGAGGATCGCGCTGCGGTTCGCCGTGAGTCCCGCCGCGGATCGCGGCCGATCGGAGCGCGGGCAGCGCCGCGGCGATGGCGATCACCGCCAGGAACAGGGCCGCCACCGGGCTGGTCAACGCCGTGAGCATGCCGAGCAGGGCGCCCCAGCCCCGCCGCCCTGCCGCCACCGCCGCGAGGGCGGCCGTCGCGATGGCGAGGCCCAGCGCGAAGGCCAGCCGCCCGCTGATGACCGTGCCGGCCATGCCCGCTGCGAACCACAGCCCTGCCGCGGTCGCCGCCCTCCCCTCGAACCAGCGCTGCGCCAGGTGGGCGAACGCGGCCGTGGCCGCGACGAGGCTCAGCGCCGCGACCACGCGGAGCCCGAGAAGCGACGCGAGCGGCGGAAAGAGCACGCTGTACCCGGGGAGGTGGTGACCGCCGTACCAGTTGTTGTCCCAGACGGCGAAGCCTTGGCGGTCGAACAGGCCGACGCGGTAGGTCTGGGCGGCCAGGTCCGCGCTGGGGGGATCGAGGACCAGATACAGCGCGGCGAGGACCGCGGCGACAGCTATCGCCAGCATGCATCGACGATACGGCCGCTCGCCTGCGCTGATACGGGGAATGGTTTGGCTAGTGGCCGCTGGCGAAGTCCGCCGTGATGATGCTGGCGCCGCGGATGCTTGCCCGGCCCACACCCACGCGGCCGAACCCTGGCGCCAGGACGTCGACGCGGTGCGGTGGTGACCGGAGCCAGGTACGGACGATCGCGCGGCCGGTGCAGCGGCCGCCCAGCTCGATCACGGTCTCGCCGACAGTCCGAGCGGCGACGGCCCGTCGGATACGGGTGTCGAACGTGGTTCCGTCGCTGCCGGAGTGCGAGAGGAGGTTGTGCTCGGCGAGATCGCGTGAATGCAGGTGGGCGACGCGGGACAGGTTCTCGACGAGGCGCAGTGGCGCGAGCCCGTGAAGTCGGCGAGCTGCGTTGAGCGCGCGCACGACGGTGTGTTCGGCGCATCGCGCGGGCTGATGTGCCGCGGAGTGATGTGCCGGGGGGTGGGCGGCGGGCATGTTGCAGTCCTCCTGGTTGGGGCCGGGGAGTGGACAGCATCCGGTCTGCCTCGGAACGGAGTCCGCGAGGCTAGCGGAGGAGGAAGTCGGTGACTGTCGTCACAATTTCCGGTGCATCGAGCCAGGGCCAGTGGCCCGCTCCGGGCTCCACACGGACCTCCGCGTCGCCGCCCAGGGCCTGCGCGTACGCCGCCGCGAAGGAGGGCGCGATGTACGGGTCACGCTCGCCCCAGACGACCAGCGCGGGCGCGGCGATGCGGGCCAGCCGCTCCCCGGCGAGCGCGAGTGCGCGCTCGGGTGCGCTTCGGTAGAGCCGCAGGATCGTGCGCTGGGTGCCCACGTCGAAGGTCTCGAGGACGTCGTCGACCAACGGCGCGGGCAGCAGGCGCCCGGCGGTCGCGCGGACGGTTGATCCCATCATCAGCTCGCCGAGAACGCGTCGGCGCCACTGGCGGGCGAGGAAGTGCCAGCGGTATCCCGGCAGGAACGGGACCGCGTCGATGAGGACGATGCGCTCGACCCGATGGGGTTGCGCCATTGCCCACAGGAGGCCGACCGCGCCCCAGTCGTGCATGCACAAGCGCACGCGCTCGAGCCCGAGGTGATCGGCAAACGCGCCGACGAAGCGCCCCATGGACTGAAAGCCCGCATCGAGATCGCCGCGCTTTCCGCTGTGCCCGAAGCCGGGAAGGTCCACCGCGACCCCGCCGCTGCGCTCGAGGAACGGCTTCCACATGACGGCGCCGTTGGGCACGCCGTGCAGGTAGAGGATCGGCGCGTCGCCCTCGGCGATCCAATGGACGAGCTGCTCGCCGAGCTGCGCCGTGGGCATCCGCGGGCGGACGATAGCGTCCGTCTCCATGCGCATCCTGTTGCTCGGAGACGCCCTCGTCGACCTCGTGTGCGAGCACCCGGTGGCGGGGTTCGGGCAGGCCGGCTCCTTCGTGCCCCATCCCGGTGGATCGGTGGCCAACGTGGCCGCCGTGGCGGCCCGTCTCGGTGCCGATGTGGAGCTTGCGGGCGGGGCGGGCGACGACCCGTGGGGGGCGTGGCTGCGCGACAGCCTCGCCGGCGACGGCGTGGGCCTGGAGTGGTTCGGGCTGCGGGCGGGAGTCCAGACGCCGGTGGCGTTCGTGACGGTCGACGCCGGCGGCGAGCGTGACTTCCTCGTCTACGGCCAGGACACCGCCGCCACCGTCGCCGCCCTGGCCGACGAGATCGAGGGGGCGGTCGACGCGTGCGACGCGCTCTTCGTCTCGTCCAACACGCTCGTGCACGAGGAGGAGCGCGCGGTGACGATGACGGCGCGCGAGCGCGCCCTCGCGGCCGGGCGGCCGTTCGTCTTCGATCCGAACCTGCGCCTGCACCGCTGGCCCACCGCCACGCGCGCGGCCACGGCGGCGCGCGACCTGGTCGCGGGCGCGCTGCTCGTGCGCTGCAACCGCGAGGAGGCCGAGGTCCTCACGGGGGAGCACGACCCCGCCGCAGCGGCCGAGGCCCTGCTCGCCGGCGGCGCGCAGCACGTCGTGGTCACGCTCGGCGCCGCCGGCGCGCTGCTGCGCGGAGGGGGAATGCGGCTCGACGTGCCGGGCGTGTCCGCCCGCACGGTCGACACCACGGGCGCCGGCGACACGCTGATGGGCACGCTGCTGGCCCGGCTTGCTGCGAGCGCGTTCTATCCGGCCACCCTGGCGGCGGCCCTGCCCGAGGCAGTCGAGCGTGGTGCCCGGGCGACCGAGCACTTCGGGGCCCTTCGCTCTCACGGCTCGTGATCGACCGGGCGCGCATCCGGCGCATCCGGGCTCGCCTGGCCGAGACCTACGGCGTGCCGCGCCTGCCTCCTCACGGCCACCCGATCGCCGAGCTCGTCCTCACCGTGCTGTCCCAGTCGACCAACGACCGCAACCGCGATGTCGCCTACCTGCGGCTGCGCGATCGCTTCGCCGACTGGAGCGACGTGCGCGACGCGCCGGTCGCGGCCGTCGAGGAGGCGATCCGGCCGGGCGGCATCTCGAAGGTCAAGTCCGCGCGCATCCAGGCGATCCTGCGGGCGCTGCCTCACACGCCGGGCGGCGAGCCCACGCTCGATGCGCTCCCGGACCTGCCCGTGGACGAGGGCCGCGCGCTGCTGACCGCGTTGCCGGGCGTGGGGCGCAAGACGGCCGCGTGCGTGCTGCTGTTCTCCCACGGTATGCGCGACGTGCCGGTCGACACCCACGTCGGGCGTGTCTGCGCCCGGCTCGGTCTGCTCCCCGCGAACGGGAATGCCAACGCGGTGCACGACGCCATGCTCGCGCTCACGCCCCCCGGCGCCGAGCTCGAGTTCCACGTCAACCTCCTGCGCCACGGCCGCCGGACGTGCCACGCCCAGCGACCGCGTTGCGATGAGTGCCCGCTGCGGAGGATGTGCCCCTCCGCGGCCGCGCCTCGGGCCCGGGAATCGGTCCCGAGGTCGCGCTCGTGACGGATCAAACATCTGCTATAACAAGACAGAGATTTTTCGTACGTAAGCGGTTCAAGGTTCGACCAAGGAGAACCCAGCATCATGGCTAAGACCATCGGTATCGACCTCGGCACGACGAACTCGTGCATGGCCGTCCTCGAAGGCGGCGAGCCGACGGTGATCGAGAACTCCGAGGGCGGTCGCACGACGCCGTCGGTGGTCGCCTTCGCCCCCTCGGGCGAGCGTCTCGTGGGCACCGTCGCCAAGCGTCAGGCCGTCACAAACCCGCAGAACACCGTCTTCTCCGTCAAGCGCTTCATGGGCCGCAAGGAGGCCGAGGTCAAGGAGGAGGAGTCGATCGTCCCCTACAAGGTCGTCTCCGGGCCCGGCGGTGACGCGCGCATCGACGCGGGCGGCAAGCAGTTCAGCCCTCCCGAGATCAGCGCGATGATCCTGCAGAAGCTCAAGGCCGACGCCGAGGCCTATCTCGGCGAGCCGGTGGACAGCGCGGTGATCACGGTTCCCGCGTACTTCAACGACGACCAGCGCCAGGCGACCAAGGATGCCGGCAAGGTCGCCGGCCTCGAGGTCAAGCGCATTATCAACGAGCCGACGGCGGCCTCCCTGGCCTACGGCCTCGACAAGGAGTCCGACCAGACGATCCTCGTCTTCGACCTCGGCGGCGGCACGTTCGACGTGTCGGTGCTCGAGATCGGCGATGGCGTCTTCGAGGTCAAGTCGACCGCGGGAGACAACCACCTCGGCGGCGACAACTGGGACAAGGCCGTCGTCGACTGGCTCGCGAGCGAGTTCAAGAAGAACCAGGCGATCGACCTCACGCAGGATCCCATGGCGCTGCAGCGCCTCTACGAGGCCGCCGAGAAGGCCAAGATCGAGCTGTCGACCGCGCAGGAGTCCCAGATCAACCTGCCGTTCATCACGGCCGACGCGTCGGGGCCCAAGCACCTCGACGTCCGCATCACCCGCGCGAAGTTCAACGAGCTCACCGCCGACCTGCTCGACCGTGTGGTCGCGCCGGTCCGCCAGGCGCTCGACGACGCCAAGGACAAGGGCACCGCGACGATCGACCACGTGGTCCTCGTCGGCGGCATGACCCGTATGCCGGCCGTCCAGGAGAAGGTCAAGGAGCTGACGGGCAAGGAGCCGCACCGCGGCGTGAACCCCGACGAGGTCGTGGCAGTGGGCGCCGCCATCCAGGCGGGCGTTCTGGCCGGCGACGTCAAGGACGTCCTGCTCCTCGACGTCACCCCTCTGACCCTGGGCATCGAGACCAAGGGCGGCGTGATGACCAAGCTCATCGAACGCAACACGACGATCCCCACGCGCAAGGGCGAGGTCTTCTCGACGGCCGAGGACAACCAGCCGTCCGTGGAGATCCACGTCCTGCAGGGCGAGCGCGAGATGGCCACCTACAACAAGTCGCTGGGCAAGTTCCAGCTCACCGGCATCCCGCCGGCGCCCCGCGGGGTCCCCCAGGTCGAGGTCGCCTTCGACATCGACGCCAACGGCATCCTCGCCGTCAGCGCGAAGGACCTCGGCACGGGCAAGGAGCAGAAGATCGAGATCAAGGCCGGTTCCGGTCTCTCCGACGAGGAGATCAAGAACATGGTCTCCGACGCCGAGACACACGCCGAAGACGACCGCGCGGCCCGCGAGCTCGCCGAGGCGCGCAACAACGGCGAGAACGCGGCCTACCAGGCCGAGCGCCAGCTCAAGGACCTCGCCGAGCAGGTCGACGAGGACTCCAAGACCGAGATCGAGGCGGCGATCAAGGAGGTCCGCGAGTCGCTGACCTCCGAGGACGCGGCGGACATCAACGCCAAGACGGAGACGCTGCAGACGGCGTTCCACAAGGTCTCCGAGGCGATGTACGAGCGCGCCCAGCAGGCTCAGGCGGCCGACGCGCCTTCCGAGAACGGCGCATCGGCGGAGGGCGCGGCCGCCGAGGAGGACGTCGTCGACGCCGAGGTCGTAGACGAGGGGAAGTAGTCCGTGGCTTCCGAGCAGGACAACGTCGTCGAGGTGGAACCCGGGCCCGAGGGTCAGGCCGAGACGACCTCCGAACCGGAGGCGGAGCCCGCGGCGGAGGGGGCGGAGCCCGCGGAGGATGGACCAGAGCCCGCCCCCGAGGAGCCCGACTGGAAGGACCTCGCGCACCGCAAGGCGGCGGAGGTCGAGAACCTCCGCAAGCAGACGGCGCAGCGGGTCCAGAAGGCGACACGCGACGGGATGAAGCGCGTGGCGTCGGAGATACTCCCCGCGCTCGACGACTTCGAACGGGCGCTCGCGCACGCCGAGGCCGAGGAGTCCGACGCCGAGCACACGCTGACGAAGGGCATCCGCCTCGTCCAGGAGCAGATGCTCGCCGCGCTGCGGCGGGCCGGCATCGAGTCGTTCTCGCCCAGGGGCGAGGCGTTCGATCCCCACCAGCACGAGGCCGTCGCGACGACGCCCGTCGACGGGGCGCAGAGCGGCACCGTCGTCGAGGTCTACCAGGCCGGCTACCGGCTCGGAGACGACGTCCTGCGAGCGGCCAAGGTGGTCGTGGCGGCATAGCGATGGCCGAGCGGGACCTCTACAAGGTGCTCGGCGTCGACCGCAAGGCGACGCCTGAGGAGATCAAGAAGGCCTACCGCAAGCTCGCGCGGCGCTACCACCCGGACAAGAACCCCGGGGACAAGGAGTCCGAGACGCGGTTCAAGGAGATCTCGGCGGCCTACGACGTCCTGGGCGATCCCGAGAAGCGCAAGCAGTACGACCGCGGAGGCCTCGGAGCCTTCTTCGGGGGCGGCCAGGGGACGGCGGGCGGCCAGGGCTTTCCGGGCGGCTTCGACGCCGGCGGGCTCGGCGACATCCTCTCGAACCTGTTCGGTGGCGCGGCCGGTGCCGGGGCGCGCACCGGCGCGGGGCGCCGCGTTCCGCGCCAGGAGCGAGGCCGCGACCTGGAGGCCGAGGCCTCGATCTCCTTCGAGCAATCCGTCCAGGGCGCGCAGATCGCGCTCGCCGTGCCGATCTCGCAGATGTGCTCCACCTGTACCGGGACGGGTGCCAAGCCGGGGACAAGCCCGAAGACCTGCCCGCGCTGCCAGGGCCGGGGCGTCGAGAGCGAGGGACAGGGCCTCTTCTCGATCTCCCAACCCTGCTCGCGGTGCCACGGCAGCGGCACGGTGATCGAGGAGCCGTGCCCGACGTGCCAGGGCAGCGGAGCCACGCGCACCGTCAAGAAGTACCGCGTGAACATCCCGGCCGGCGTCCGCGACGGCAGCCGGGTCCGGCTGTCGGGCAAGGGCGATCCCGGCCGCAACGGAGGCGCGCCGGGGGATCTCTACGTGATCACCCGCGTTTCGCCGTCGGCGATCTTCGCCCGCAAGGGCGACAACGTCGAGGTCGAGGTTCCGCTCACCATCCCCGAGGCGATCCGCGGTGCCGAGGTCGAGGTGCCGACGCTCAACGGCCGCAAGAAGCTGCGGGTGCCCGCGGGCACCCGGCACGGCACGGTGCAGCGCCTGCGGGCCGAGGGCCCACCCAAGCTGGGGACGGGATCGCGGCCCCCCCGCGGCGACATCCATTACCGCTTCGTGATCGAGATCCCCGCCAAGCTGTCTGCGGAGCAGTCCGAGGCGGTCGACAAGCTCTCGGAGGTCATGAACGGCAACCCACGAGCGAGGTTGTTCGCATGAGCATGCCGCCCCGCCGCACCCGTCGCACCACGACGCGCGTCGAGGTCTCCGCCGACCGCGGGGTGTTCATGATCTCGGTGGCAGCGGAGCTGGCCGAGATGCACCCACAGACCCTGCGCATGTACGAGGCCCGCGGGCTGATCGAGCCCAAGCGCTCTCCCAAGGGCACCCGCCTGTACTCGCAGCAGGATGTCGAGCGGCTTCGCCGCATCCAGCAGATGACCAACCAGCTCGGCCTCAACCTCGCGGGCGTGGAGCGCGTGCTGGAGATGGAGGAGAAGCTCACCCGCGCCCAGCGGCGCGTCGAGGCGCTGGAGCGTCGCGCGGTCGAGTTGCAGGCGCAGATCGCCCAGCTCGAGGCCGTGCGCGAGCGCGTGCGTGCCGATCTCGTCCACATGCCCAAGACCGGGGACATCGTTCGTGCGCAGGACGCGCGCTCTCCGTTCAAGATCCCCGTCCGCCGCGACGACGGCCAGGGCGGTTCGCGGCCGCGGTGACCGCTAGACGTTGCCCTGCGTGGTGCCGCCCTCCCCGCCGGCGTCGCGCTCCGCCTGGTGTCGCCCCGGGTGGTCCTTGGGGAGGTCGTGGGGGCTGATCTCGTCGTGGGCCTCGGGCGTGTCGCCCAGGTCGGTCTCGTCGTCGGGGGTCATCGGACCCAGGGGCTCGTCGGCGTGCTCGTCGTGTTCCATGGGTCGTGCATACCCACGGACCGGCCCGCGTTCCCCCCACCTTTGGCTTGAAACGAAATCTCAGTCGACTACACTGAGATCTAGATGCAGCCCGATCGCTTCACCATCAAGTCCCAGGAGGCCATCCAGGCCGCCATCGCGCTGGCCGCCGATCGTCGCCACGCGCAGGTCTCACCCGAGCACCTGCTCGCGGTCCTGCTCGAGCAGGCCGACGGCCTCGTCGTGCCGGTGCTGCGCAAGCTCGGGGTCACCGTCGAGCCGCTGCGCGCCGACGTCAGCGCGGTGCTCGACGCCCTTCCGACCCTCGACCGGCCCGCCGAGCCCACGACCGCCCCCGAGCTGCTGAGCGTCCTGCGCGCCGCCGAGAAGCACATGCGCGACCTCAAGGACGAGTACGTCTCCACCGAGCACGTGCTGCTCGCCCTCGCCGATGCCGACACCTCCTCCGGAGAGGCGCTGCGCCGCGCCGGTGCCTCCGCGGCAACGCTGCTGGAGGCGATCGCGGAGGTGCGCGGCAGCCACCGGGTCACGAGCCAGTCGCCCGAGGACACGGTTCAGGCGCTCGAGAAGTTCGGCATCGATCTGACCGTTCGCGCCGAGGGTGGGGAGCTCGACCCGGTCATCGGCCGCGACGACGAGATCCGCCGCGTCATCCAGGTTCTCAGCCGCCGCACCAAGAACAACCCGGTTCTCATCGGCGAACCCGGCGTGGGCAAGACCGCGATCGTGGAGGGCCTCGCCCAGCGCATCGTCTCCGGCGACGTCCCCGAGTCGCTGCGCGACCGCCGCGTGATCAGCCTCGACATCGGGGCGCTGCTGGCCGGCTCGAAGTACCGCGGTGAGTTCGAGGAGCGCCTCAAGGCCGTTCTCAAGGAGGTCTCCGACGCATCGGGCGGCGTGATCCTCTTCCTCGACGAGCTGCACACGATCGTCGGCGCGGGCGCGGCCGAGGGCGCGGTCGACGCCGCCAACCTGCTCAAGCCGATGCTCGCCCGCGGCGAGCTGCGGGCGGTGGGCGCCACCACGCTCGACGAGTACCGCAAGCACATCGAGAAGGACGCCGCGCTCGAGCGCCGGTTCCAGCCCGTCATGGTCGGCGAGCCGAGCGTGCAGGACGCGATCGCGATCCTCCGCGGGCTGAAGGAGCGCTACGAGGTCCACCACGACGTCAGGATCCAGGACTCCGCGGTGATCGCCGCCGCCACGCTGAGCGATCGCTACATCGCCGACCGCTTCCTGCCCGACAAGGCCATCGACCTGATCGACGAGGCCGCGTCGCGGCTGCGCATCGAGGTCGACTCGGTGCCCACCGAGATCGACGAGGTCGAGCGGCGCATCATGCAGCTCGAGATCGAGGCCGCCGCGCTGGAGAAGGAGTCCGACGACCCCTCCGCGGCGCGCAGCGCCGCGATCGACCGTGAGCTGGCCGAGCTGCGCGAGCAGGCCGGCGGCATGCGGGCCGAGTGGCAGCGCGAGAAGGACGCGATCGAGGGTGTGAGCGAGGTCAAACGCGAGCTCGAGATCGCACGCACCGAGCTCGAGAAGGCCCAGCGCGAGTCGGATCTCGCTCGGGCCGCCGAGCTGCAGTACGGCCGCATCCCCGAGCTCGAGGCCCGTATGGCCGAGCTCGAGGCCGCCGACACCGAGGACTTCCGCTTCTTCAAGCGCGAGGTCGACGCCGAGGACGTCGCCGAGGTCGTCGGCCGCTGGACCGGGATCCCCGTCAGCCGCCTGTTGGAGGGCGAGACGGAGAAGCTCGTGCACATGGAGGAACGCCTGCACCGGCGGGTGGTCGGCCAGCACGACGCCGTCGGCGCCGTCAGCGCCGCGCTGCGCCGCTCCCGGGCGGGCCTCTCGGATCCCGACCGCCCCATCGGCAGCTTCCTGTTCCTGGGGCCCACCGGCGTGGGCAAGACGGAGTTGGCCCGCGCCCTGGCCGAGTTCATGTTCGACTCCTCCGACGCGATGATCCGCATCGACATGTCGGAGTACATGGAGAAGCACGCCGTCAGCCGGCTGATCGGCGCGCCCCCCGGCTACGTGGGTTACGACGAGGGCGGGCAGCTGACCGAGGCCGTTCGCCGCCGCCCCTACTGCGTCGTCCTTCTCGACGAGATCGAGAAGGCCCACCCCGACGTCTTCAACGTGCTGCTGCAGGTGATGGACGACGGGCGCCTGACCGACGGCCAGGGGCGCACGGTCGACTTCAAGAACACCGTGCTGATCATGACCTCGAACATCCCCGGGGGCCGCATCGGCGCCGAGGGCCACTTCAAGCCCGAGTTCATCAATCGGCTCGACGACATCATCGAGTTCCACTCGCTCGACCGCGATCAGATCGGGACGATCGTCGACCTGCAGGTCGACCTGGTGCTGGGGCGCGTCCGGGAGCGCGGCATCGAGGTCGTGCTCAGCGACGACGCCCGCACGCTTCTGGGCAACCTCGGCTATGACCCCACCTACGGTGCGCGGCCGCTCAAGCGCGTCATCCAGAAGCAGCTCGTCGACCGGCTGGCGCTGGGGATCCTCGAGGGCACGTTTTGCGAGGGCGACGTGGTGGAGGTCGGCGTGGCCGACGGCGGGCTGTCCTTCGAGAAGGCGCTCGCGCCCGCCGCCGCGGCGTAGCGGTTGACGCCTCAGCCCTCCGCCTGCGCTCTCCCTGGCAGACTCCAGCGCATGCCCACCTACATCATGCTCACGACGCTCACCCCGGAGGGCGTCCAGACGGTCAAGAACAACCCGTCGCGCATCCGGGAGGTCAACAAGGAGATCGAGCAGCTGGGAGCCAGCGTGAAGTCCCAGTGGGCCACACTGGGCCGCTTCGACTTCATCAACGTCATCGAGGCGCCCGACGAGGCGACGATGGCCCGGGTGTCGGTCGAGATGGGCTCGCGCGGAACCGGCCGCTACGAGACGCTCGCGGCGATCCCCATCGACGACTTCATCGCCAATCTCTAGGTGAGGATCCTCGTCGTCGGCTCGGGCGGTCGCGAGCACGCGATCGTCCGGGCACTCGCCCGCTCGCCGCAGCGGCCCGAGCTGCTGTGCACGCCGGGCAACGCGGGGATCGCCCACGACGCGCGCTGCCTGGACGTGGCCGCCGACGACCTGCAGGGCCTCTGCGATCTCGCGCGGGCCGAGAGGGTCGGCCTCGTGGTCATCGGCCCCGAGGTCCCGCTGGTGGCCGGCGCCGTCGACGAGCTGCGCGACTGCGGGATCACGGTCTTCGGGCCACGCATGGCGGCCGCGCGGCTGGAGGGCTCCAAGGCCTACTCCAAGGAGGTCATGCAGGCCGCCGGGGTGCCCACCGCGGTCTGGAGCCGGGTGAGCACCGTCGACGAGGGCATGGCCGCGATCGACGACTACCCCGTGGTCGTCAAGGCCGACGGCCTGGCCGCGGGCAAGGGGGTGGTGATCGCCGCCGACGCCGAGGAGGCGCGTGCGGCGCTGACCGACATGCTCGAACGCAACGTGTTCGGCAGGACCGACGTGATCGTCGAGGAGTTCCTCGACGGCGAGGAGATCTCGCTGCTCGCCCTCTGCGACGGGCAGCGGGCGATCCCGCTCGCGCCCGCCCAGGACTACAAGCGCATCTTCGACGGGGACGCGGGCCCCAACACGGGCGGTATGGGCGCGTTCTCGCCGGTCCCCGGGTGGGATCGCGCCCGGGCGCAGCAGACGGCGATGCTGGTGCACCAGCCCATCCTCGACGAGCTGGCGCGGCGGGGCACCCCCTTCCACGGCGTGCTGTACGCCGGGCTGATGATGACCCCAGACGGCGTGAAGGTGCTCGAGTACAACGTCCGCTTCGGCGACCCCGAGGCGCAGGCGGTCCTGCCCCGCCTGCGCTCGGACCTGGTCGACCTGCTGGTGGCCACGACGCGGCCCGGTGGGCTGGTGGATGTGGAGCTCGACTGGGACGAGCGATGGGCCGTGACGGTCGTGCTGGCCAGCGCGGGTTATCCCGCCGGCGCGTCGACGGGCGACCTCATCAGCGGGCTCGCCGACCTGCCCCCCGACCTCGAGGTCACCCATGCGGGCACGGCCATGGCGGGTGGCGAGGTCGTCACCGCGGGCGGTCGCGTCCTGGCCGTGACGGCGCTCGGCGATGATCCCGCCACGGCCCGCGAGGCGGCCTATGCTGGCGCCGAGATGATCACCTACAACGGCCGACAGCTGCGTCGCGACATCGCGCAGCGGGCGGTGGAGCGCGTGGCATGACCGAGCAGCCCTCGATCCAGACGGAGACCCCCAACCAGCCCGAGCCCGAGCCCGAGGTCCAGGCCGAGACCGAAGCGCAGGCCGAGACCCTGGAGAACCTCGACGGGATGGCCGCCGATGCTCCTCGTGTCGGGATCATCATGGGGTCGAAGTCCGACATGGACGAGATGCAGAAGGCCGGCGACGTCCTGCACGAGGCCGGCGTGCTCTACGAGATCCGCGTCATGTCCGCCCACCGTGAGCCCGACGTCGTGGCCGACTACTGCCGCAACGCGCGGATGCGCGGCCTGCGGGTCCTGATCGCCGGGGCCGGCCTGTCCGCGGCGCTGCCCGGCGTCGCCGCCGCGCACACCGATCTGCCGGTCATCGGCGTCCCGCTCTCCTCGCGGCTGTCGGCGGCGGGGGGCCTCGACGCGATCCTGTCGGTGATTCAGATGCCGCCGGGCGTGCCGGTCGCGGCGGTGGGCCTGGACAACCCGCGCAACGCGGCGCACCTCGCGCTGCGCATCCTCAACGCGTGAGCCCCACGGGTCCGGCGTGATCGCCCGCTACACCCGGCCGGAGATCGGGGCGGTATGGACCGACGAGACGCGCATGGAGACCTGGCGGCGCGTCGAGGTCGCGGCGGCCGAGGGGCTCGCCCAGGGCCCCACGAAGGACGACATCGAGTCGATTCGCGGCGCGACCTTCGACGTCGAGTCCGTCTTCGAGCGCGAACGGGTGACCGATCACGACGTCGCCGCGTTCGTCGACGTGCTCAGCGCGAGCGCCGGGGAGGCCGGGCGCTGGATCCACTTCGGCCTCACCAGCTCGGACGTGCTCGACACCGCGCTGGGCCTCCAGATCCGGGCGGCCGGCGAGATCGTGCTGCGCGGGGCGCGAGAGCTGACCGAGGCGCTGATCGCCCAGGCGCGAGCCCATCGCGACACCGTTTGCGTGGGGCGCACCCATGGCGTGCACGCCGAGCCCACGACGTTCGGGATCAAGCTCGCCGGCTTCGCGTTCGAGGCGCACCGCAACGCCGGGCGCCTCGAGCAGGCGTTCGCGCGCGCGTCGGTCGGCGCGCTGAGCGGGGCCGTCGGCACCTACGCGTCGCTGGGCCCCGACTTCGAGGCCCGGGTGCTCGACGCGCTCGGCCTGCGGCGCGAGGACATCTCGACGCAGGTCGTCCCGCGCGACCGCCACGCCGAGCTGCTCCAGGCGATCGCGCTGGCGGGCGCCGGGCTCGAGCGCCTGGCCACCGAGATCCGCCACCTCCAGCGCACCGAGGTGCGCGAGGTCGAGGAGCCGTTTCGGTCCGGGCGGCAGAAGGGCTCCAGCGCGATGCCCCACAAGCGCAACCCGATCGCCACGGAGCGCATCACCGGCCTCGCCCGGCTGCTGCGCGGCTACGCGACGGCCGGTGTCGAGAACGTGGCGCTGTGGCACGAGCGCGACATCTCGCACTCCGGGGCCGAGCGCGTCGCGCTTCCCGACGCAACCATCCTCCTGGACTACATGCAGTCGCTGGCGGTGCGCGTCGTCTCCGGGTTGGTGGTCCACGAGGACCGCATGCGGGCCAACCTCGAGATCACCCACGGCGCGCTGTTCAGCCAGCGCGCCCTGCTCGCCCTCGTCGAGGGCGGCATGCAGCGCGACGACGCCTACCGCATCCTCCAGGAGTCCGCCCAGGAGGCGTGGGATCGAGGCGTCCCGCTGCGCGACCTGCTCGACTCCCAGCAGCTCGGGCTCGACCTCGACACGGTCTTCGACTACAACGCCTACACGCGACACGCGGCCGAGATCGTCGGCCGCCTGGACGCGATCAGCCCGCGGTGAAGCCGCCCACCCGGGGCGACATAACCCGCTGGTAGCATCGCGCCCGTGGCCGCTGTCGACCTGCCCCTCCTCGCCTCGGGCAAGGTCCGCGAGATGTACGACATGGGGGACCGCCTGCTGATGGTGGCCTCGGACCGGATCTCGACCTACGACGTCGTCCACCCCAACCCGATCCCGGACAAGGGCAAGGTGCTAACCGGGCTCTCCGTGTTCTGGTTCTCGCGGACCGGGCACATCGTTCCCAACCACTTCGAGAGCGCCACCCAGGGCGTTCCCGACCAGGTACGCGGTCGCGCGATCGTCGCGCGCAAGCTGCGGATGCTGCCGGTGGAGTGCGTCGTGCGCGGCTACATCACCGGCTCGGGGTGGAAGGACTACCAGGCGACGGGCGCGGTCAGCGGGATCGGGCTGCCGCCCGGCCTGCAGGAGTCCGAGAAGCTGCCGACGCCGATCTTCACGCCCTCGACCAAGGCGCAGGAGGGCCACGACGAGACCATCTCCTTCGATCAGGCGGCCGCCGAGGTGGGCGACCGGGATCTGATGGGGCAGCTGCGCGACGTCTCGATCGCCCTCTACTCCCACGCGGCCGAGCACGCCGCGGCCCGGGGGGTGATCCTGGCGGACACGAAGTTCGAGTTCGGCCTGGACGACGACGACGTGCTGACCGTCGGCGACGAGGTCCTGACCCCCGACTCCTCGCGCTTCTGGCCGGCCGACGGCTTCCAGGCCGGCCGGAGCCAGCCCAGCTATGACAAGCAGTTCGTGCGCGACTGGGCGGCGGGCACCGGCTGGGACAAGGCCCCGCCTGCTCCGGAGGTCCCGCCCGAGGTCGTCGACCGGACGCGTGCGCTGTACGTCGAGGCCTACGAGCGCCTCACGGGAGAGCCGTTCGCGGCGTGGCTCGATCGGACCGCGCCCTCGTGAGGGCACGTGTGCTCGTGCGCCCGAAGGCCGGCATCCTCGACCCGCAGGGAACGGCCGTCGAGCGCGCGCTCCCGGCGCTCGGCTTCGCGGATGCGGGCAACGTCCACGTCGGCCGGATGATCGAGCTCGACGTGGGCGACGAGGCGCAGCTGCACTCCCTGTGTCAGAAGCTCCTGGCCAACACCCTGATCGAGGACTACGAGATCGAGATCCTCGAGCCCTCGTGAGGTTCGGCGTCGTCCAGTTCCCGGGGTCCTGCGACGAGGTCGACGCGATCGCGGCGTGCGAGCGCGTCGGAGAGGCGCAGCTCCTGTGGCACGGCGACCACGATCTCGGAGGGGTCGACGCCGTGGTGGTCCCGGGCGGGTTCTCCTTCGGCGACTACCTGCGGGTCGGCTCGATCGCCCGCTTCTCGCCCGTCATGCAGGAGGTGGCCGCGTTCGCCCGCGACGGGGGGCCGGTGTTGGGGATCTGCAACGGCTTTCAGGTGCTGTGTGAGGCGGGGCTGCTCCCGGGGGCGCTGCTGCCCAACGCGTCGCTGCGCTTCGTCTGCCGCCAGGTGGGCATCGTGGTCGTCGACGACGAGACCGCCTTCACGCGCGCGTGCGCCCGCGACGAGGAGCTCTCCGTTCCGGTCAAGCACACGACCGGCCGGTATTACTGCCCCGACCCGGTCCGCGTCGTCTTTCGCTACACGCGAGGCGCCAATCCCAACGGCTCGCAGGAGGACATCGCGGGGGTGGCCAACGAGGCCGGCAACGTCGTGGGCCTCATGCCGCACCCCGAGCACGCGGTCGACCTGCTGCACGGCTCGGAGGACGGAATGAAGCTGTTCGAATCGGCCGCCGAGGGCGCGCTTGCCCGCTGAGACCGCGGCCGTCCCCGGCGTCGGGCGGGCCGTCGCGCTGGGCCTGACCCGGGAAGAGTACGCGCTGGTGTGCGAGAAGCTCGCGCGGGAGCCCAACGAGGTCGAGCTGGCGATGTTCAGCCTCCTGTGGAGCGAGCATTGCGCCTACAAGCACTCCAAGCGGCTGCTGCGCACGCTCCCCACGGAGGGCGCGCGGGTCGTGATGGGCCCCGGGGAGAACGCGGGGGCGGTGGACGTCGGCGACGGCTGGGCGGTTGCGTTCAAGGTCGAGTCCCACAACCACCCGAGCGCGGTCGAGCCATTCCAGGGAGCGGCCACCGGCGTAGGCGGCATCCTGCGCGACATCTTCGCGATCGGCGCGCGGCCGATCGCCGTGCTCGACTCCTTGCGCTTCGGCGAGCCGACCTCGGAGCGGTCGCGCTACCTGCTCGATCGCGCGGTCGCCGGCATCGGCCACTACGGCAACAGCGTGGGCGTGCCGACGGTCGGCGGCGAGGTCTACTTCGAAGGCCCCTACGAGACCAACTGCCTGGTCAACGCGATGGCGCTCGGCCTCGCCCGCCGCGACGACATGATCCGCAGCGCGGCCGCCGGCGTCGGCAACCCGGTCATCCTGTTCGGCGCCTCCACCGGCCGCGACGGGATCGGCGGCGCGTCCGTGCTCGCCTCCGCCGAGCTCGAGGACGACGACGACTCCAAGCGCCCGTCGGTCCAGGTCGGTGACCCGTTCACCGAGAACAAGCTGATCGAGTGCTCGCTCGAGCTGCTCGAGCGCCGGCTCCTGGTGTCGTTGCAAGACCTGGGCGCGGCGGGGCTGACGTCGAGCGCCAGCGAGATGGCCAGCGCCGGCGGGGTCGGCATTGACCTCGACGTCGCATGCGTGCCGCTGCGCGAGGACGACATGGCGCCCTTCGAGATAATGGTCTCGGAGTCCCAGGAGCGGATGCTGTGCGTCGCCGAGCCCGGGCGCGTGGACGAGGTGCTCCGCGTGTGTGAGAAGTGGGAGGTGCACGGCACCGTCGTCGGGCAGGTCACCGCCACCCGCCGCATGCGCATCCTGCGCGGCGACGAGGTCGTGGGCGACATCCCCGTCGAGGCCCTGGTCGACGACTGCCCGCTCTACGACCTCGCTCCCGAACCCCCCTCCGCGCCCATTTATGCAGCGCCCCGGGCGATCCTCGAAGGCGGCCGGTCCGTGCGCGAGATCCTCCTCGCGCTGCTGGCCTCGCCCAACATCGCCTCGCGGCGCCCGCTGTTCGAGCAGTACGACTGCCTGGTCGGCGCCCGCACCGCGCGGCGCCCCGAGCAGGCCGACGCCGCGGTGCTCGCGCTGCCCAACGGCCGGGGGATCGGCGTGTCGATCGACGGCAGCGGGCGCCGCGTCGCGATCGACCCCTACCGGGGGACGGTGGAGGCCGTCCTGGAGTGCGCCGCGAACCTCGCGTGCGTCGGGGCCGAGCCGTTGGGCCTGACCAACTGCCTGAACTTCGGCAACCCGGAGAAGCCCCACATCGCCTGGCAGCTGACCGAATCGATACGCGGCCTCGGGGACGCCTGCCGGGCGCTCGGCATCCCCGTGGTGGGGGGCAACGTCTCGCTCTATAACGAGGGAGCCGACGGCCCGATCTACCCGACGCCCGTGGTCGGGCTCGTAGGCGAGCTCCCCAATCCGCGCGCCGCGGGCCGCCTCGGCTTTTGTCGCGAGGGCGACGCCATCGCCCTGGTGGGCGCGTTCTCCCCGCGGGTGCCCGGATCCGAGCTGGCCAAGCTGCGCGGCGAGGCCCTGCCGGGCGAGCTGCCCGAGACCGACGTGGCCGTGGTCCGGGGGGTCCAGGAGGCGATCCGCGACGCCGTGCGAGCGGGAGTCCTCGCCAGCGCCCACGACGTCGCCGAGGGCGGTGTGCTCGTCGCGGTGGCCGAGTCGTGCCTGGCGGGAGGGATCGGCGGGGGCCGGCAGGGAGGGATCGGCGCGCGCCTGGCGGGAGGGATCGGCGCGCGCCTGGACCTGGGCGGCGACGCGGAGGATCTGCTCTTCGGCGAGGGGACCGGGGGGTTCGTCGTGTCGGGCTCTCGCGACGCGCTGCGGGCGCTGCCGGACGCGCGCATCATCGGCACGGTCGGCGGCGACGCCCTCGAGGCCGTCGGCGTCTCCTGGACGCTCGCCTCGCTTCGCGAGGCCCACGCCGCGCTCGCGCCGCTGTTTCCGTGATCGCCCGCGGTTTCGCCGCGTCCCGTCCTGGATAGAGGTGGCCAGAGGACCTTCAAGCAGGACGGCGCCCCCAAGCCGGGGGGCGGCCCGAGCCGCCACGGCTCCGCCCGACCCCGACGCTACACTCGCTCAAGTCGCTGCCATGCAGCCTCTACCTCTCTTCGACCCGCGCGATGGACCCCGCGACGAGTGTGGCGTCTTCGGTATCTACGGACCCGAGCACGACGTCTCGCGACTCGCCTATTTCGCGCTATACGCCCTGCAGCACCGCGGTCAGGAGTCGGCCGGGATCGCCGCTGCCGACCAGGGCGGGCACGTCATGACGCTGCGCAACCAGGGCCTGGTCAGCCAGGTGTTCACCGAGCACGACCTGCGCACGCTCGCCGGCGACCTCGCCATCGGGCACGTGCGCTATTCGACGACCGGCTCGAGCGCCTGGGAGAACTCCCAGCCCGTACACCGGTCGGCGGGCGACGGCGGCAACCGCCGCGAGATCGCGCTGGCCCACAACGGCAACCTGGTCAACGCGGTCGAGCTGCACTCCGAGCTGCGCGAGGCGGGCGTGGCGTTCCGCTCGACGTCGGACTCCGAGATCATCGCCGCGCTCCTGGCCACCCACGAGCTCGATTCCGTGCAGGACGCGGTCGCCGACGTCATGCCCCGCATGCACGGCGCCTTCTCGACGGTCGTCATGACCAACGACCGGGTGGTGGCGTTCCGCGATCCGGCCGGCCTGCGCCCCCTGGTCATCGGCCAGCTCGGCGACCGCTACTGCGTGGCCAGCGAGTCTTGCGCGCTGGACATCATCGGCGCGACGCTGCTGCGCGACGTCGAGCCGGGCGAGGTCGTCTCGCTGAGCGCGCGCGGCCTCGAGTCGCGGATCGCCGTGGAGGGCAGCCGCCGGGCGTTCTGCGTCTTCGAGTACATCTACTTCGCGCGGCCCGACTCGCGCATGGGCGGCCAGTCGCTGCAGGCCGCGCGCGGGCGGATGGGCGAGATCCTCGCCCGCGAGGCCCCGGCGCCCGGTGCCGACCTGGTCATCCCCGTCCCGGACTCGGGCAACGCCGCCGCCCGTGGCTACTCGCGCGGCGCGGGCCTGCCGACCGACGACGGGTTCGTCAAGAACCGCTACGTGGCGCGGACGTTCATCCAGCCCGGGCAGGAGCTGCGCAAGCAGGGCCTGCGCCTGAAGTTCAACCCGCTGCCCGAGATCGTCGCCGGCCGCTCGCTGGTGGTCGTCGACGACTCCATCGTGCGCGGCAACACGACCCGCCAGATCGTCCAGATGCTGCGCGATGCCGGTGCGCGCGAGGTCCACCTGCGAATCAGCGCCCCCCCGATCAAGCATCCCTGCCACTACGGGATCGACATGTCCACGCGCGAGGAGATGATCGCCCACAACCGGACGGTCGACGAGGTCGCCGCCGAGCTCGGCTGCGACTCGCTCGCCTACCTCTCGCTCGCCGGCGTCTACGAGGCGATCGGCGGCGACCGTGGCGAGCACTGCGACGCCTGCTTCTCGGGGGAGTATCCGCTCGCGCTGGCCGAGGGCGACGGCAAGTACGCCCTCGAGCTGCCGGTCGTCCACGCGTAGCGCAGGTCCTCGTTTCCCACCGCGCGAACCGCGCTTCGCAACGACTCTGCACAGGCCGGCCGATGCGGCCGCCCGCGTCGCTATGGTCGGCCGCCCGATGAGCCTCGCCTCCGCCCTCCAGCAGCACTTCGGATTCTCGGCCTTCCGGCCGGGCCAGGAGGAGGCGGTCCGGGCGGTGACGGGCTCGTCCCCCGCCCGAGACGTTCTCGTGGTGATGCCGACGGGCGCCGGCAAGTCGCTCTGCTACCAGCTGCCCGCGCTCGTGCGCGACGACCTCACGCTGGTGGTCTCCCCGCTCGTGTCGCTCATGCAGGACCAGGTCGAGTCGCTGGAGGCGATCGCCCCCGGCCGGGTCGCCCTGATCAACTCCCAGCGCGACAGCGCCGCCAACGCGGCGGCGCTGCGCTGCGCCGCCGACGGGTCCCTGAGCGCGCTCTACGTCGCCCCTGAGCGCTTCGGCTCGCCGGGATTCCTCGAAGCGGTCCGCGGGCGCGTGGGGCTGTTCGTCGTCGACGAGGCCCACTGCGTGTCGCAGTGGGGCCATGACTTCCGTCCGGACTACTTCCGCCTGGCCGACGCGGCGCGCTACCTGGGCGCGCAGGCGATCATCGCCTCGACGGCCACCGCGACGCCACAGGTGGCGCGAGACATCGAGCGTCGGCTCGGGCTGCGCGACCCCGTGCGGGTGACCACCGGGTTCGATCGCCCCAACCTCGACTTCGTGGTGGTCCGGTGTGGGACGGCGGCCGTCAAGCACCGGCGGATCGCGGCGGCGCTGGCGGAGCCCGGTGCCACCCCCGCCATCGTCTACGCGGGCACGCGCAAGGGCGTCGACCGGCTCGCCGAGTCGCTGCGCGCCGCCCTCGGCCGCGAGGTGCTCGCCTACCACGCGGGCCTGGGCCGGGAGCCGCGCGCCGCGGCCCAGCGCCGGTTCATGTCGGGCGATGTCGACGTCGTGGTGGCCACCAACGCCTTCGGCATGGGTGTCGACAAGGCCGATGTGCGGACGGTCGTGCACGAGAGCGTGCCCGGCTCGCTGGAGGCCTACTACCAGGAGGCCGGGCGCGCGGGACGCGACGGCGATCCCGCCCGCGCGCTGCTGTTCGCCGAAGGCCGCGACAAGGGGCTGCACGTGTTCTTCATCCAGCGCTCGGAAGTCGACGACGCGCTGGTGGAGCGGGTGGCGAGCACGCTGATGTTCAGGGGAATGGATGGCCGTTACGACGTCGACGCGCGCGAGCTGGCATCCGATTCCGACGATGAGGAGCGCCTGCGCGCGGTCATCGGGCATCTCGTTCAGGCGGGGGTGATCCAGCCGGCACCGGCTCCCGCCGATCGCCTGCGTGGTCGCATCCTGACCCCGTTCGACGGCCGGGCGCGGGCCGCGTGCCGGACGCTCGTGGCCGAGGGCACACGTGCGCGCTGGCGCCAGTACCGGGCGATCTGGGCCTATGTCGAGGGCGACGGCTGCCGGCGCCAGGCCATCCTGACGCACTTCGGAGACACGCTGGCGCCCGTCGCCCACGGCCAGTGCTGCGACGTCTGCCACCCGGCCCTGCTGGCCGCCGTCCCGGGGCCCCGCGGGGGTGCGAACGACGGGCGGGAGCCCTCGGGGGGCGACCTCGACGAAGCCATCATGGCGACGGTCGAGTCGGCGTCGCCGGGCTGCGGGCGCACTCGGGTCGTCGAGATCCTGCGCGGCGGGCGGTCGCGCCGCCTGTTGGAGAACAGCTACGACGGGTTGCCGGCCTATGGTCAGTTCGACCACCTGACGGCGGCGGAGGTGCTCGGCCGTGTGGACGGCCTGATCACCGCGGGGCGGCTGCGATCCACGGGCGGCAGCTACCCCAAGCTGGTGGCCGGGGCGCCGTCCGGTCGGCTCGCCGAGGCTTCCGCGTGAAGCTCGGCGTCCTGGCGTCCGGCGCCGGGACCAACCTCCAGGCGCTGCTCGACACCGTGCACGGCCGCGAGGTCGAGGTCACGGCGGTGGCCAGCGACAGGGCCGGCGCACCGGCCCTGGATCGCGCCGCACGCCTCGGCGTGTCGACGCGCGTGTTCGGCCGCGAGGCGTTCGCCGACCGCGAGGCGCGCGACAGCGCGATGGCCGACTGGCTGGTGGGCAACGGCGTCGGCCTGGTTGTCCTCGCGGGTTACATGCAACTGCTCAGCGGAACCTTCCTGGCCCGGTTCCCCGACCGCGTGGTCAACGTCCACCCCGCGCTGCTGCCGGCCTTTCCCGGTGTCGACGCGATCGGGCAGGCCGTGCGCTACGGCGTGAAGGTCTTCGGCGTGACCGTTCACCTCGTCGACGAGGGTGTCGACACCGGGCCGATCCTCCTGCAGGCCGCGATCGAGATCCCCGACGCGTCCGATCCCGCTCTCGTGCACGATCGCCTGCGACCGCTCGAGCACGCCCTGCTGCCCGAGGCGGTCCGGATGATCGCCCGCGGAGCGGTGCGGCGCGACCCGTCGAACCCACGGCGGCTGCTCGTGGGCTGACTACCCGCCGTTGCCGGGCCGTTCGTCCTCGGAGGCCTCGTCGTGCTCGGTGTGGGCGCCGACCGGGTCCTCGCCGCCCGCCTGGTCGTCGGTCTGGTCCCAGTCGCCGGCGACGTCCTCCGCCTGACCAAGGCGCTGAGCGTCCTTGGCGCGCTGTTCGAGGTGATCCTTCGCCTCGTCGATGTGCTCGCCCAGTCGCTCGACCCGCTGCTCGAGCTCGTCGGCGTCGCGTTCGATGGCCTTCTCCGGGTCAGAGTCCATGGGTACGGGCTTCCCGGGAGGGCCGCCGTTTATGCTCGCTCTCATCTCCGAGCCCCCCGCCACCGAATCGTTCGATCCGCCGGGTCCCGGGGGGATAGCCCCCGGCGACGTGCGGGTCCGTCGCGCTCTTCTCTCGGTTTCGGACAAGCGCGGGATCGTCGACTTCGCTCGCGGCCTCGCGGAGCTCGGCATCGAGCTGATCTCCACGGGGGGCACGGCCCAGACGCTGCGCGAGGCGGGCCTCGAGGTGTGGGCGGTGGAGGACTTCACGGGCTTTCCGGAGATCATGGACGGCCGCGTCAAGACGTTGCACCCCAAGCTCTACGCGGGTCTGCTCGCCGTCCGCTCGAACCCCGAGCACCTCGAACAGGCTGATCACCACGGTGTCGAGATGGTCGATCTCGTGTGCGTGAACCTCTATCCGTTCGAGCGGACCGCGGCGCGCCGCGACGCCGCTGACGAGGACATCATCGAGAACATCGACATCGGCGGGCCGACGATGATCCGGGCGGCCGCCAAGAACCATGCATTCACGGCGGTGGTGGTGAGCCCCGAGAGCTACGACGCGGTGATGGAGGAGCTGCGATCGTCCGGCGCCCATCTCTCGATGCCGACGCGCGAGCACCTGGCGGGGGACGCGTTCGCGCTGACCGCGCGCTACGACACCGCGATCGCCCGCTGGTTCGCCGAGAAGGGCGAGGACTTCCCGCCGCTGCTCGTGCGCGCGTTCGAGAAGGTCGTCGACCTGCCCTACGGCGAGAACCCCCACCAGCGGGCCGCGTACTACCAGCGGGTGGGGGCGCGGATGCACCTGCTCTCGATGGTCCGCCAGCACCACGGCAAGCAGCTGTCGTTCAACAACCTGCTCGACCTTGATGCGGCGCGTGCGCTGGTGGCGGGCTTCGATGCCCCGGCGTGCGTGATCGTCAAGCACAACAACCCGTGCGGCGCGGCGCTGGGGAGCACGCCGCTGGACGCCTACCGGCGCGCGTTCGCCACCGACCCGCAGAGCGCCTTCGGTGGGGTGATCGCCGTCAATCGGCCCATCGATCGCGAGCTCGCCGAGGCGATCTCCGCGCAGTTCGTGGAGGTCATCCTCTCGCCGGGCTACGAGGATGACGCGCTCGAGGTCCTCACACAGAAGCCGAACATCCGCATCCTGCAGAACGACGAGCAGCGCCTGCCGAACACGGGCGAGCCCGAGCTCAAGCAGGTGCTCGGCGGCCTGCTCGTCCAGGACGCTGACAGCGGCGCGGACGAGCGAACCTCGATGGAGGTCGTCACGCAGCGGTCGCCGACCGAACCGGAGTGGAGCGACATGCTCTTCGCCTGGAGCGTGGCCCGGCACGTTCGCTCCAACGCGATCGTGCTGGCCAAGGACCTGGCCACGGTCGGAATCGGCGCGGGACAGATGAGCCGCGTGGACTCGGTGCGCCTGGCCGTCGAGAAGGCGCAGCAGGACCTGGGGGGCGCGGCGCTCGCGTCCGACGCGTTCTTCCCGTTCGCCGACGGCCCGGAGCTGGCCATCGAGGCAGGCGTGACGGCCGTGATCCAGCCGGGTGGCTCGGTTCGCGACGGCGATGTCGTCGCGGCGGCCGACGAGGCCGGCATCGCGATGGTGTTCACCCGTCGCCGGCACTTCCGGCATTGAGCATCGAGCGCTTCGCCTCCGGAGGGCGCTGGGAGCAGGCGATCGGCTATAGCCGGGCCGTCCGTGCGGGCCGGCTGGTGTTCGTGGCCGGCTGCACGGGGGTGGGGGCCGACGGCGAGCTGGTCTCCGATGACGCCTACGAGCAGACCGCGCAGGCGTGTCGCAATGTCGTCGCGGCGCTCGCCCAGGCGGGCGCTGGACCGGGCGACCTGGTCCAGACGCGCGTCTACGTGACGGACGTCTCGTGCTGGCCGGACATCGGCCGTGCCCACGCGGACGCATTCGGTGCGGCGCCGCCGGCCTCCGCGATGGTGCAGGTGGCCGGGCTGATCGGCCCGCGCATGCTCGTTGAGGTCGAGGCGACCGCGTGCGTCGCTGACTCCGATTAGGTGCGGGCGATCGAAGGCGGGCACCCGCGTGGCCCCGTGTGCAGGGGTTTGCCCTGTCCGTCCGGACCGCGTCGCACACTGCCCGCTCTCGATGGTCTCCTTTCGCTGCCGGCCCAGCCTGTGACAACCCTCCGCGGCTGGCAGACCGATGTGCTCGAGCGCATGGCGACGTGGAGCTCCGGCTGCTTTCTCCTCAACGCGGCACCCGGTGCGGGAAAGACGCGCCCCGCGCTGGAGCTGGCCGGGGGACTCCTGAAGTCCGGCGCGATCACGCGGGTCGCAGTCGTCTGCCCGACGAGCCCGCTCACCCGGCAGTGGGCCAGGGCCGCCGGGCGCCTGGGGCTGCAGCTCGCGCCGGACGCGCCCGACCTCAGACCTCCGCGCGACTTCCACGGGGTGGCGGTGACCTATGCGCGGGTCGCGGGTGCGGTGGCCGCCTTCATGCGGACGTGCACCCCCGGCACGCTGGTCATCGCCGACGAGGTCCACCACCTCGGAGACGACCTCGCGTGGGGCAACGCCTTCGAGCAGGCGTTCGCCGCCGCGGGCCGCCGGCTGCTGTTGACGGGGACGCCCTTCCGCTCGGACGCGACGCCGATTCCGGGCGTGCACTACGGCCACGACGGCGTGGCGGTTCCGGACTTCACCTACGGCTACGACGACGCGGTGCGCGACGGGATCTGCCGGCCCGTCACCTTCATCCCGTTCGACGGCACGCTGCAGTGGCGCAACGGCGACGACGTGATCGAGGCCGGGTTCAACGACGTGCTCACGGCCCGCGAGTCCTCGCGCCGCTACCGCACCGCGATCTCCACCGAGCTGGAGAACGGGCTGCCCCGGATCCTGCGCGAGGCGCACGCACGGCTCGAGGACGTGCGCAGATCCGGCGGCCACCGCGACGCCGGGGGCCTGGTCGTGGCCGCCGACGCCGCCCACGCCCGGCGGGTGGCGATGGTCCTCCGCGAGATCTCCGGCGAGGCGCCGACGGTGGTCGTCCACACCGACCCTCGCGCGCACGCCAAGCTCGAGGCGTTTCGCAACGGCAATCGCCGCTGGATCGTGGCGGTCAACATGGTCTCCGAGGGCGTCGACATCCCGCGGCTGCGGGTCGGTGTCTACGCGACGGCGGCCAAGACCGCGCTCATCTTCCGCCAGATCGTCGGCCGCTTCGTCCGGGTCATCGCGGGAGCGCGCGTGGAGTGCAGCTGGCTCTACCTCCCGGGCGACCCCGTCCTGCAGGCCCATGCGGCCGACGTCGAGCGCGAGCTGCTGCACGTCCTCGCCCCTGCCGATGCCGCCGAGGCGCTGCTCGACGAGCCGCCGGAGGGCGGCGAGAGCGAGCAGACGGAGGCGCCCGCCTTCGTCGCCCTCTCCGCGGATGTCGCGCCGCAGATGGCGCTCTTCGGCGGCGGGCCGTCCCCGCCCGCAGCGGCACTCACGGCGGCCCCGGCGGTCGCCGCCCCGGAACCGGTCCCCGCCGTGTCGGCGTTCGAGCGGCGTAAGCGACTGCGCGAGGACCGCCGCCGCCTCGTGACCGATCTCGGCCGCAGCACGGGGCGCCCCCCGGCGGAGATCAACGCGTGGGTCAACCGCGAGGTGGGCGTCACCCGCGTACAGGAAGCCACGATCGACCAGCTCGACCGCTCGATCGACCTGCTGTTCGACGCCCTCCGCTCTCCATCGGCCCGTCGCCGCGCGGCGGCGCGTCAGGCGGCGAATACCGCGCCGGTGGGTGGGCTGGGGATGAGGCCCGCCTCGACCTCTCCGTGACAGTTCGCGCAGAGCAGAACGCACTTCGTCGCCTCGGTCCGGTACTGCGCCAGGCCCTTGCCGCTGGCCATGGTCATCGCGAACGACTTCTCGGCAGGATCGACATGGTGGAAATGCAGGTTCCACCCGCAGCGGGCATAGCCGCAGATCGCACAGCAACCGCCGGCCTCGGCGACCAGCAGCATTCGGACCACCCGGTGTCGGCGGGTGACCGCTTCGCTGACGCAACGCCGACACCTCCAGCGGTCGCCATAGCGCCGGAAGATCCCCCGGCCATGCCGCTTGCACATCCCATTGCGGTCATCGGGTCTCGGAGGGGAGGGCCGGCCGGCGATCCTGCGCACGAACACATGTTCGCACCAGCCTCGGACGTTGCGGCGTAGAATCCCCCCGTGGGCCCCCATGGTCTAGTGGTCAGGACGTCTGCCTTTCACGCAGAAGATCGCCGGTTCGAGTCCGGCTGGGGGTATGGGTCGCTAGCTCAATTGGTAGAGCAACGGACTTCACGAAAGGAGCGCCAGTAGGGAAACCACTGGTATGTCGGCGGCTGTTTGCTGGAACCCCCTGAGAGCCCGAGGTACCAGCGCGCGAGCGCGGTGAAAATCCGAGGGATTGGGCGATCAGCAGGCAACCCGTGAGAGCGGAGAGCCCTCAGAGGCCATACGCCGCCCGCCCTAACGTCGAGTCGAGGGCGAAGAGATGGTCCAGACCGCAAGCCCGCCAGGCGGGTGGCCGGTGAAAGCCGGTGCGGCAAGTTAATCCGTCAGATTTGGGTTCGAGTCCCAAGCGACCCACTCGAGATGAGCCCGCGAATCGGGCATTTTGCCGGGACTTCAGATGGACTTCATGATGCCGCCATCAACCGCCAGCCACTGGCCGGTGATGTAGCCGGCCCGCTCGGAGACGAGGAACGCGGCAGCGCCCGACATCTCCTCCACGGTCCCCAGTCGCCCGGCGGGGACCTCGGTGCGGCCGACCTCGTCGGCCGCCTCCCGGGATCCGTACAGCGACACGAGCCGTTCCGTTCCGATCCGGCCCGGCAGGATCGAGTTGAGCGTCACGCCGTCGGAGGCGACCTCGCTCGACACGGTCTTGAACGCCGCGAGCATCGCGGCGCGGTGGGTATTGGAGAGCATGAGGTAGGGCACGGGCTCGCGCACAGTCGTGGACACGACGTTGAGGATCCGGCCCCACCCCCGTCGCCGCATCCCGCCGACGACGCGTTGGACGAGCGCCATCGGTGAGAGCACCAGCGAGCGGTAGGCCTCCTCCCACTGCTCAGGAGTGAAGTCCAGCGAGCTGGCCCCCGCCGGTGGGCCGCCCGTGTTGCAGACCAGGATCTCGATGGGCCCGACCTTCGCCTCGACGTCGCGCAACAGCCGCGAGGCTCCGTCCAGATCGGCCGAGTCCCAGGTGAAGCCGGTCGCTCCGATCTCTGCGGCGGCCGCCCCGATGCGCTCGGGCGAGCGCGAGCTGATCGCGACGTCAGCACCCTCGGCCACCAGCTCGGCCGCGATCGCGCGGCCGATTCCCTGCGACGCACCCGTGACGAGCGCCGCGCGGCCCGTGAGCCCCAGGTCCATGTCCCGATCATCACAGGCAGACGCGATGGTCGCCCAGCATGACGATCGGCCATGACCTGAACTGTATACCCCGGGTGGGTATACAGTTCAGGTCGCGGGCAGCAGCCCGTGGGCTACTCGAAGTAGCCCGCGGGCTACTCGATGGCGTACGTGTGGGTGGTCACCTCGACCCCGTCCCCGTGCTCGGTGGAGGTCCGGGCCCGCAGCGGGGAGTCGCCCCAGCGGACCGCGAGCTGCTTCCTGCGAACGGTGAAGCGCCCGCCGTGACACGGCGTGGCCAGCCGGGCGTGGGTGGGGGGACGCGTGCGGTCGATCGCGGGGGAGCCCGTGCGGCGAAGCGGCTCGTAGGGCGGCTCGTGGCCGACGATGACCCAGACCCGTCCCGTGAGGCAGCGCCCGCTGACG
This sequence comes from Solirubrobacterales bacterium, assembly GCA_038199185.1. GTDB lineage: Bacteria > Actinomycetota > Thermoleophilia > Solirubrobacterales > Solirubrobacteraceae > BP-464. Next base: position 24,669 of record JBBPZE010000060.1, on the reverse strand, counting down.
CGAAGCGCGCTCAGCGCGTCGGCCCCGTGGTGGGTGTGCGCGGAGAGCGCCACGCTTGCCGCCGTCACCGATCCGCCGCGCGGCGCCGCTGCGTCCACGCCGGAGCCGCAAGCCGTCAGGCCGCCGGCAAGAATCACGAGCACGAGACGTCTCACGTAGCCACTACGTATCACGTCGCGACATGTCACAGCCACCGGTCGCGCGACGACGATGGGCGCTGCTGGACTCGAACCAGCGACCCCCACGGTGTAAACGTGGTGCTCTGACCAGCTGAGCTAAGCGCCCGACAGCGTGAGGCTACCGTCACGCATCGTGACCGTCGGCGTCGTCGTTCCTGTTCGCGGCTGGGCGCCCTACCTCGCCGAGGCGCTCGACTGCATCCTCGCTGAGGAGCCGTCGGAGGTGGTCGTGGTCGACGATGCGTCCGAGGACCCCGTCGTCCTGCATCCCGACCACGTGGCGCAGGGTGTCCGGCTCGTGCGCAGCGACGAGCGGCTCTTCCTCCCGGGTGCGCGCAACCACGGCGCCGCCGCGCTGGGAGAGGGTGTCGAGCTGATCGCCTTCTGCGACGGCGACGACGCCTGGGAGCCCGGAAGCCTCACTGCGCGGGTCCACGCGCTGGAGCGCGCGCCGTGGGCCCTCGGCGCCTTCGGCAGCGCGCGCATCGTCGGCGCCGACGGGCGCGAGACGGGCGAGCGCTGGGACGGTCCGCCGCCGGGCAGCTTCGATGACGTCGCCGCGCTCTACGAGCGCAACCCGGTTCCGATGTCGAGCGTCGTGCTGCGCCGCAGCGCCTTCGCCGGGTTCGACACCTCCTACCGCAGCGCGGAGGACTGGGAGCTGTGGCTGCGAATGACGACCGCCGGCGGCTCGTGGGTGTCGGTTCCCGATGCCGTCGTCCGCTACCGCCGCCACTCCCACGCGATGTCGGCGCAGCTCACCACGCTCGCCCGCGCCACGGGCGAGCTGCACGCCCGCCATGCCGCCGCCGTCTCACCCGAGCTGCGCGCGCTGGCGGCCGGGCGCGACCGTGCCGGCGAGGCCGAGGGCATGATCCGCGCCGGCCGTTACCGGGAGGCCCGGGCACTCCTGCCGGCGGGGCGCCGGCGGACGATGCTCGCCGTGCCGGTCCTGCGGACGCTCCTCGGTCGCCGCGATCCCTATCGGCGCGGCTGACCCAGGAGCCGGGCCGGAAGCCGCCTCCCGAGCTCGAAGGCCCACACGGCCGGCCCGTCGAGCAGCCCGACGAGCGCCGCGTCGCGATCGCCGTGCAGCAGCGCGCCCAGCCCGCCGGCCGCGCGGCGCATGCTCCACCACGCCAGCCCGGCCGGTCGCCGCGGTGGGAGGGCCCCGGGGTGGCGCCGGGCGAGCCACGCGGCCCCGGCTCCGTGGCGAGCGCGCTGGGCGAGCATGCGGGAGATGGTCGTGCGGTTGCGGTGCAGCACCGTTGCGCCGGGCCGCGACTCGAGCCGCCACCCCGCGGCCTCGAGCCGGAAGCACAGGTCGGCGTCGCCGCCCGAGACGGCCTCGTCACAGAAGCCGCCGACCTCGGCGAACGCGCCCCGGCGCACCGCGCAGTTCGCGGTCTGCGCAAAAGCCCAGCTGTCGCGCCCGAGGGTGTTCTCCTGGCTCATCGACGACTTCAGCCACGCGTAGCGCAGAGCGGCCGGGGCGTTCCCGCCGGCGGGAGGCGGTTCGTCGACCACCGCACCCGCCAACACGGCCGTGCGCTCGCCGGGAGAGGGCTCGAACAGGCGGTCGAGCAGGTCGCGAGCGGGCTCGACGTCGGCGTCGACGAACAGCAGCCACGGGGCCGCACCCGTGCGCGCTCCTACGTTGCGGGCGTGGTAGGAGCCGCGGCGCCCGTGCGCGTCGACGACGCGTACGCGGTCGCTGCCGACGACGCCGACCCCGCGGTTGTCGGCGACGACGACCGTGTCGCCCGGGCGGGTGGCCACCGCGCCCAGCCGTCCGATCAGCGCCCGCAGCTCGTCGGCGGTCCCGGCGAAGGGGACGACGACGTCGACGGGCGGTCGCTCGCTCACGCGGCGCGAAGCCGGACCGGCAGCCCTCCCACCGGGCCGATGGTCGGCGTCTGGCGGATCTTGAGCTCGTGGCCGGCGGGGAGCTCCAGTCGGAAGTCGCGCAGGACCCGCCGCGCGATCGTCCGGATCTCCTGCTGGCCGAAGCGCATCCCGATGCAGGTCCGCGAGCCGCCGCCGAACGGCACATAGGCACCCTTGGGGATCCGCTCGCGCGCCCCCGCGGCGAATCGCTCGGGCCGGAAGGAGAACGGCTCATCCCACACATCGGGGAGGTGGTGGCTGACCCACGAGCTGTAGTTGACGAACGCGCCGGCGGGCACGCTCTGGCCGGCGAACTCGAAGTCGGTCAGGGCCCGTCGAGGCCCCACCCACGCGGGAGGGAACATGCGCAGCGTCTCGTCGAGGCACAGCTCGAGGTCCTCGGCGCTGCCCGCCGCGCGGTCCGCCCATCCGGGCGCGCCGGCCAGCTCGTGGAAGAGAAACGTCACGGTCGAGGTCGTCGTGTCGTGTCCGGCGAACAGCAGCGTCATGACCTCGTCGCGGATCTGGCGCCTGGAGAGCGTCTCTCCCTCGTCGTCGGAGGCGTCGAGGAGAAGCGAGAGGATGTCCTCGCCGCGCTTCCCGCCGGCCCGCCGCGCGTCGATCTCCGCGTAGATCAGCTCGTCGAGCTCGCGGCGGGCACGCTGCATCCGCGCCCAGGGGGTCAAGGGCCCGCGCAGCAGCTGCACGCCGTAGGGCTGGCCCCAGAAGCCCAGGGCCCTCTCGAACTGCTCCGCGGCGTCCGGGCGCCCCGCGGCGCGATCGGGGTCCATGCCGAACAGGGCCCGCATGGCGATGCGCATCGCCAGGTGGCGCGTCCAGGCGTAGAGGTCGAGCTCTGCTCCCGGGCGCCACGGGTCCACCGCGCGGTCGACCTCGTCGGCCATCAGGTCGGCGAGGGCCGCGATGCGCTCGTGGTGCAGGGCGGGAAGCATGATCCGTCGCGAGCGGCGGTGAAACTCCCCGTCGATGGTCAGCAGGCCGTCACCGAGCAGCGGGATGAGGTCGGCGAAATGGCCCTCGCGCCAGGAGAAGTCCTGGGCGTGGGAGACGAGCATGTGGTGGTTGGCCTCCGGGCCCAGCATGAAGACCACGCGCGCGTGGAGGATGCGCACGGTGAAGATCGGCCCGTGGTCGGCATAGGCCTCGAGGAACAGGTGCAGCGGGTCGACGAGCGCCCGCCGGGTCCGCCTGGCGCTGAAGTTGGTGTCTCCCTGCGGAAACGGCACGGTGGCCGACCTCTCCGCTCGGAGGTCCGAGGCCAGGCGGGCGACGGGGTTGCTCGAGACGGGCTGCGGCCCGGTGAGGGACATGGCGCGCAAGGCTACCGGCGCGGGTCGCCAGCCGTGACGTGGCGGCGACCCGGGAACGACGGCGGCGGCGACCCGAGGACCTCCTGGCCGCCGCCGCTGTCAGTGCCCTTCCACTCAGGCGTGCGCGGTGTCGCCGGGCTGGGTCTGCGTCGCGTCCTCGGTCTGCGCGTCGGCCGGCGAGGGCGCCCGGCGGATGACCGTCTCGCACGAGCCGTTGGGGTTCTCGGTGGTCGCGTCGATGATCACGTCGACGTTGTCGAGCAGCGCGACGTCGTTGCCGGCGCCGCAGTCGACGCGGTCGATCTCACCGTCACGGGTGTGGAAGGTGTCATTGCCCGCCTCCCCGATCAGCGTGTCGCCGACCGTGTCGATCCCGGGTCCCGGGGCGACGTCCTTCTGCGACAGCGCCCACAGGTCGTCGTTGCCGTCGCCGCCCATGGTCGTGTCGACGCCCTGGTTGGCGAAGATGCGGTCGTTGCCGGCGCCCCCGTACTGCGTGTCGTTGCCGGCGCCGCCGGACATGAAGTCGCGTCCGGCGTTGCCTCGCATGGTGTCGTTGCCACTACCACCGTGCAGCCGGTCACGGCCGTCGCCACCGATGACGGTGTCGTCGCCCCGGCCCCCGAAGATCCGGTCGCGGCTCACGAGGTCGCCTGCACCGGGCACGTCGCCCTCGAGCGTGTCGTTGCCCGCGTTGCCCACGATGAGGTCGCCGCCCTGCAGGCCCTTGATCGTGTCGTCTCCGGCTCCGCCGAACAGCCGGTCGTGGCCGGGACCGCCGGCGAGCACGTCATTGCCTGCGCCGCCCGCGATGGTGTCGTCGCCCGCGTCGCCTGAGATCGTGTCGATCCCGAGGCCTCCGAAGGCGCGGTCGTCGCCCGCGCCGAGCGTGACCACGTCATCGCCGGCCCTGGCGAGCACGCGGTCGTCACCGGCCAGCGCGTCGATGTTGTCCACGTTAGGCGTGCCCACGAGACGTTCGGCGGCCGGCGTGCCGGTGATCGTCGCGGCGGTGGCGATGGCGGCCGTGGCCGCCAGTCCTGCCAGTGCGGTCATGACCGCTGCCGGCGCTCTGCGTGTGGCCTTCATGGTCCTGCTCCCTTGATAGAGGTCGGGTGCCGTTTCCGGCTCCTGGAACCCTGGCGCTCCTGGGGAGTTGCGCGCGGTGATGTTGCTTTACTGTGCGCCGTCGCCTACGGGGGCGTAGCTCAGTCGGTTAGAGCGCCGGCCTGTCACGCCGGAGGTCGCGGGTTCGAGTCCCGTCGCTCCCGTCCCACGAAGGCCCTGCTATTGCGGGGCCTTCGGTGTTTGTGGGGTTGCCCATCGGAGGCCACGATACGCCTCGAGTACCAGCGGCGAGTACCAGACTGGCGTCTCCCGTCGCGGCCGTCGATGTCGTCAACACCGTTCGCGTCGCGCCGATCGGTGCTGCTTATCCAAAGCGGGAGCGAGCACATAGGGCCCAAGCCGAAGCGCCACACGCATCGTCGGGCTATGGGCTTCAGGAGGAAGACATGACCGGAGACTTCCGGCGGTCCGTGCTCTGCCCTATGCGTGGCCGCCATCGACACCGGCTGGGCACCGGCCCGACGCCGCAGAAGGCGTCCACCTCGCCATCCCACCGACCGTGCTCGATTCTCAGGGAAGCGGCCACGCCCGGTAGTGAAGTTTCATGCGCTCTTCGATCGTGGCGGTGTCGATGCCGATGTCACGCATGACGCACACCTGAAAAAGTGCCTGAAGCCGGCGGGTGGCGTCGAATGTGAGCAGGTGCTCGTCGTCGCCGTTGCCCGGGCCGATCGCGTTCCCGTGCGCATGATAGGCCCGCAGCTGGCCGATCGTCGCAACGGCGTTTTGCGTCGCGCCCGTCAGCGCGGGATCGAGGTCGGCCAGCTCGGCGAAGGCGCGCGGGCTCCACGGCCCGCGGTGGGCGTGCAGCCGCCTGTAATACGTCTCGGCAGCGGTGTAGAGCGTCAGGAACCTGGGCGCTGAGTAGGTGCTCTCAGCGATCGTCTCCATGTATAGGCCGAGAGCCGGCGAGCTGGCATGCCACACGTCGACCCAGCGGCGGATCGTTCCCGGAACGTCGGCGACGTGCTCGGCACGGAACAGAAAGCGTTCGTCTCGGGGTCTCCACTGCCGCCGCGAAGGGCGGCGCCCTGCGCGAAGGACGGCCACGCGGCGTCTGTCTGACGGGTTGAAGTAGGACTCCAGCAGGAGATCGTCGGCCTCATCGGCGGCGAACACGCAGAAGCCCAGCAGCGGATGGCCGAACCGCGCGTAATGGCCGTTCATCGAAAGCGCGTCCTCCGGCGTAACGCCGAAGGTCAGCGTGGTCTTGATGCCCCAATCCGGCGAGTAGGCCCACGTGTAATCGGCGCCGGCCCAGATCGCGACTTCGTCGTCATCGAACTCGATGACCCGCCTCGACGGCCGGTTGTAGTTCAGAGCGAAGGAGTCGTGGTCGTCTTCGTTCTCGCCGCGGTCCAGCGACAATCCGGTCTCCGGCAGCCACTGATGCAGCAGCACGGGACGGAAGTTGGCTTTGGCCCAGGGCTCGGCGTTGTCGGTGTGTTCGCCGATGGCAAACGTCGAGCTGGAGAGATGCGAGACGGTGTCGTGGAACCTCCAGCGACGGATCCCGCAGTCCAACAGCGTCACCAGGTCGCCCTCGTGCGGGGTTCCGTGCACGGTGAACCCGGTCTCGGTGTCGCTCGGCCAAGGGTCGTCGCGGCCGGCGAGTTCGAGCAGCGCCCCGCCGGGGGCCGACCAAGTGAGGACGCCGGGGGTGGCGAAGTCGGCTCCGGCCGGGGCGAACATTCCGGTGACCGTCTCGCCGGCTTCCAGCCGCGTCTGGATCAGGGGCGTGCTCATTCGGCCGCGTGATCTGCGCCTTGGCGCAGCCAGAACACCGACTTGGCACGCACGAACGCATCGGCATCGCCCCGGGCGAGACGTTCGAGCAGCGCCGCGCCAGCCTCCCCGGCGTGCCCGGCCATGGCGGTCAGCTGCAGCCGCACATTGATGTCGGCGTCGGTGGCGAGTCGCTCGACCAACCCGTCCGCGGGCAGTCCCTCGCTGCGTGCCGCCCACGCGACGAGCGCGTGGATCCGCACGGCCGAGTCCGGGTGGAAGAACCCGTCCTCGGGGTCGATGCCGAAGTCGACCAGCGGCAGCCGGGCGGCGGCGTCGAACGCGGCGCCGACCACCGAGCCCACGTTCGTGCGAACAGCGCCGGTGACCGCCTCCCGCAGAGGCTCGACGTCGAGCTCGGAGTGATTGGACACGAGCTGGGCGAGCGTTCCGATCGCCGAGACCCGCAGCTGGTTGGGCGCCCCGAAGCTGATCTGTACTCGCGACAGCGGGTGGTTCTGCTCGACGTCCAGCTGCGAGCGCTCGTACTCGCCGAGCGCAAGCGGCGTGATGGCCGCAGCGACTTCCTGGGCCTGCTGCAGCTCCAGCGACGGGGCGATGTTGAACAGTGCGCCCGCAGCGCCCGAACGATTGAGCTCCGGCTCTTCGGTGCTGGTGAGGACTTCGAGCATTCGGGCGACCAATGCCGCGCGCGGCTCAGCGCTCGCGCCTCGGGCGACGACCGCGGGGCCCTCGAACGAGAACCCGAAGCCCGCCGAGATGTTCGTCTTGCCGGTCTCCTCGTCGATCGTGCGCTCGACAGTCACCACCTGCGACGTCGCAATCGTCACCGCATCGACGCGGTCCTGCAGCTCGCCGTTGCCGATGAGGCCCGCCGCAGCAAGGGGTTCGAGCATCGCGTCCTTGCCGTCGCGGGCCGCGGCGAGCAGTGCGTCGCGAACCGACTCGTGCTTCTCGGCCTCGCGGGCCAGCCACGCCCAACTGATCGAGCTGTTGTACGGATCCTCGATGAAACGGGCAACCAGCTGAGGCCGGGCGTCAACGATTCCGGCGCGCGTCGCCAGGACCAGTGCGCGGGCGCTGTGGTGCATGAGATCAAACAGACCGCAGGTCAGGTACTCGACGAGCCGTCCGAAAACCTCGTCCCGCATCTCCTCTGGCACCGACAGGAACACCGTGGCCAGCGCGCGCCGCGCCGCCGACACCGGCTGGGGCGCCACCATCGCGTCAGGCTCACCCGCGGCCTCGTCGAGCAGGCTCTGCGTCATCAAGGCGACGAACTCCGACGGCAGGCCCCGGCCGCACTCCGCGATCACATGCAGGGCCGCCGCGCGCTCCCACCGGGGGCCGCTGACGCTGAGCCGTGCGGTGACCGCATCGCCCGGCATCTGGGCGGCGACCTGGGCGGCCTCCTTGCCCTTGCCGGCACGGATGAAAAAGGTCAGCGCCTCCCCGAGCTCGCCCGCGTGCTGGTAGAGCTCGGCCAAGCGCTCCGAAGTCTCCAGGCACCCCTGAAGGCTCCCGACCCTGCGGTTGATCAGGTAGGCCTCCATGTAGCCGACCCGGGCGTCCGGAAGCTGCTTGTTCAAGCGGCGGGCCATCGCGTCGCGGTCGAGCCGGTCGGTGACGGCTACGGGCGTCCCGGCGGCACCGCGAACGGTCCAGGCGAGGGCTCGCAACTCCATGTCGGGAATCGGCTTGGCGTTGATGATGGCGGTCGCCTGGAGGCAGAAGAACGCGTCAGCTGCCTGCTCCTCATGGCCCGGGATGCCAGCCCACGCCGCCATCGCGCGCCGGAAAGCGTCGGACGCCTGCGCCACCTTCTCCCGCCGAGCAAGGACGGTGCCCCGGCGCTGCCAGACGACGGCCTGTGCCCGCGGCGGCGCTTCCGCGTCGGCCCAGCGCAACAGACCCAACCAGCGTTTCTCGGTCGAATCGGCACCGTCGATCGCCTCGCGAGCGTCGAACACGTCGAGGATGACAGCGAGGACCGGCCCTTCCTCTGGGTCGGCGTCGGCCACGGCGCCTGCGGCCTCGACGACATCCGGCCAGCGCTCGTCGACCGCAAGGAGCTCGACATGCGCAGCGACCCAGTACGTGGAGTCGTCGCGGCCAGCGGACGTTGCGGCCAGCGCGGCTGCGGAAAGTGCCTCGACAGCCGCCTCGCCCTGTTCGGCCCAGCCAGCCCGGGCCGCGATCCCGTCCGCCAGCCAGACCTCACTCGGATCGAGAAGATCACGTACCGCGTGGACGAGCATCGCGCCGGAGCGTGATGCGCCCCGGTCGATGCGGGCCAACGCGATCTCCATCAGCACGGCGGCGGCGTCGTCGATCGCGCCGCCGGCGGCGAGGTGGGCGGCGGCGCGCTCACGGAGGTTCTCGGCAGCATAGGTCAGGTCGCGCTCGGCGAGGCGACGGGAAACATCGATCAGCGCGCGCCCTGCGGCGAGCTGGTCGCCTCCCTCGGCAAGTCGTTCGGCATCAGCGACCGCGTCGACGGCCCCGACCGCCTTCACCGGCCCGACAACCAGGGCCTGGGCGAGGTTCGGGCCGTCGGCCGGGCCCCCGTCGGTGGGAGCCGGCGGCCCCGACAGCGAGGCCTTCTCGATGGCTTCCATGAGGCTGCCCTGCCCCTGCTCGATGCGGACGAGCATCATGGCCAGGGCTTGGTTGCCGCCGTCGGCGGCGGCTGGAGCGGCCTCGAACACCGCGTCTGCGATCTCGGCCGCCAGTGCCGCCCGGTCCGGCGGGTCTGTGCGAACGAGACGCTCGGAGATCAGCGCGGTCAGTGAACTCTTGAACGCGGCTTCCGGCGCCTGCCCGGCGAGCACGGCGCAGAGCGCCGCCTCCAGGTCCGGCCGTGCGCGCCAGCTGTCGAACACGTCTCGCCCGAGCTGTGTGCGCTCGCCGAACTCGGAATGCAGCATTAGCAACAGGCGGCCGAGCGCGTCGCGCTTGAGGAGCTCCCGGACCCCGTAGGTCATCAACTTGATGCCCCAGCCGATGCTCTTGCCCGCTGCGTACTCGCCCAAGCCGGTCATGGGGCTCTCTCCTTCGGGATTGGCCGGGTTGCGGCTCATGGTCGCGTCGTCGTTGCGCTGGTGATGAGAGGTAGGCCCCTGTGTTTCGCTCGACGTGGCCTTGCCCTGGGGGCACCTCCAGGATGTCACCTCGCGAGGGCAGCCCGAACTGCGCGAGCGCCGCCGGAAGCCACCCTGGGTCGAGCCGCGACGAGAGCAATCACGTCGTCGATCTGCGTGAGCCCGGTCTCGCTGGCCGCGAACAGCAGCACCTCCTATGCGCGCAACCTCCGCAACGGCGTGCCTGACCACACGCGTCGCTGGATCCTGCGTACCGAGCCTTCGCTCATGGGCTCAACATCCGGGATCCGCCACGGGCGTTCGCGGTGGCGGAATCGGAGGCCGTCCGAGCTGCCCCGGCTGCATCGACTGGCGACCGCTCGCGTGCCGGTGACACGTTCAGAGCAGCGACAGTGCCGCCTTGGCCTCGTCCGCGACCAGCGCCAGCTGTTCTTCGAGGTAGGCCGGCCGCGAATCGCTCTGGAAGTGTCTTTCGAAGAAATGAGAGGGCGGCATCCGCCGATACACGGAACCCAGGCGAGTGCCGAGAACCGCGTGCAGCCCGGCACCAGCCTCCACGGCGGCCAACGCACGTTCGAAGTCTTCGATGGAGAACAGCGTCGGGGGCTGCAGCGCCGGGTGGTGCGTGAAGAGATCTGGTGCCTTTCCCTCGATGTAGCCCCAGACGTGGTCGCTCTGCACGATCGTCGCCGGGACGATCAAGACGGGCCACACACGCTCGACAAGATTCAGCCGGAGATCGGGGACGCGGGCAGTGCCGTCAAGGACATCGACGAGCGCCCTGTCGAGCTCTTGCAGCTTGCCGATCACACGGTCGTCAAGTTCCTTCTCGATCAGCGAAGGGTCTGACAGAACCCGGGTGCGGCGAGACGGTCGTCCGCCGGTGATCTCGATCGCCACGAGGTCCGTTGCAAATCCCAGGGTAAGGTCCGGGCTCTTCCGTTCGCTGCCCTGCTCGCCGACATACTGCTGCTCGCCGTTGATGTCGACGATGCCGGCGCGGAGCTGTTCGGCATGGGACCGCTCGGTGAGCCGCTGGAGATAGCTCTCCATGAGTTCACCCTGGAACTGGGTGAACCTCAGGGTGGCCTTGCGCTCTGGCCGTCGAGGATCGGGGCGGCTCATGGCGGCGTCGAGCAGGCGGTAGTAGATCCCCTCGCCCATCCAGCTGTGGAGGAAGCGAGGGCTGAGCAACAGGAGCCGCCCGTCACCGACACGGAAGAACGGCCTGCGCTCGAACGGCGTCCGGTCCCAAAGAAGGTGGTCGACGTCGTCGTTTTCGGCGAATGCATCGATGTACTCCTGGCGCGTCGAGCTGCTCGCGCTCACCAGCCGCTCGACCTGGGCGGCGCCCATGTTGTCGGCGAGCAGGCCATCGGCGACGATCCCCACGAAGCGGTCCGTCGTCTCGACGTCGGGGAAGAGAGCCTTCGAAAACGCGCCCATGGAGAAGCCGTAGCCGAACTGGCGCTCGACCGGCGCCAGATCCTCGGCCGCCCAGGCGCCGACGTCGCACCAGTGCGCTCCTGACGGATCGGCGCCCGCCGCCACATCGACGAACAACGCACGAGCGCGTGCCTGATCGCTGCCCAAGTTCGATCGATCGAAGTAGAGGCCCGAACGCACCATCCACGGGACCCACCCCATCGGCTTCTCGCCGCTGGCCTCCGGGTCGGCGTGTCTGGCAGTCAAGCCGCCGACCGCGAGCATCGCCGTCAGCAGCGCATTGACCTGCTCACCAGTCATGTCGACCTTGGCATCACCCTCGGCACCGTGGATGAGCAGTAGACGGGTCAGGATTGTCAGGTGCTGCTCGTTGAAAAGGACGTGGTTGCGGTCCTCCTTGACGAACTCCCGGAGCAGATCCAGAACCGGGCGCCCGACGAAGATCTCCTCGGCCAGCTTGAGGTGCTTGGCCTGGTCGGTGCCGGCATGCCACGTCGCCGCGGCGATACCGGCCAGACCGAACATGGCTGGCTCGACGGGCACCACGCTCAGCGTTCGACAGATGGCTTCTAGGCTCGGGTTCGGCTGTCCGAGCGCTTCCGGGTCAGGAGCTACGAAGAAGGCGTCGAGATCACTTGGTGGCTGGCCGACCACGAGCAGCGAGTCGTCGGGAATGCGTGCGGGCGGGAGATGAAGCCCTGGACCTGCCCGCTCCTGGCCGAGGCTCGCCAGGTAGCTCGGCACGATCAGCCCGCTCTTCAGCTGAACCATGCCGGGGATGACGATCTGCGGGCGATCCTGGGCCACCCGGCAAGGATCGCGGACGGCGACGACGTCGTTGCCGTGGTGCCTCGGTCGCGCGCCGCGGAGCCGGCTTGCCCGTTCAGTCGGGGTGGCCAGGCGGGGGTGGCGCTCCAGGCCGCCTCGATCGCCTACTTCCGCTTGCCATGCAAAGCGCGCATGCCGACGCGCTCCTATCTGGGCGCCCAAGTGGACGCCACGCTCGTATCGGGCCCCTCGGATACCGAGTCCGGGCAGCCGATCAGCGATCAGGATCCGCCGCGAGCTCCGCTGAGCTGGATGGTCCGCGTCTCCGGGTCGTACTCGAAGTTCTCGATTGATTCGGCCTGCAGGAGGTCGATCGCCTGATCGATCGCGCCCAGGGGAACCGAGAACCACTCCCTGACCTCTGCCGTTGAGACGCCGGCGTGCTCGAACCACGCGTCGATCCCCGCCAGCGCGAAGAAGCGGTGCAGCAGGGTCTCCACCCCACGAGCCATCGCTGCCGGCATCTCATAGAGGGAGACCTCCTCGACGGCTGCGCCCAGGAACGTCGCGTGCCGGCGGGCACCGCTCGTCCGCTTCGCGACGTCCGACGTCGTGAACCCGATCTTGTATAGGTCGGGGATCGCCTGGACCGCTTGGTCCTCGGACAGCGAGCGAAGTACGTAGACGTAGCCGGTCCGTCCGTCGAGCTGCATCTCCACCGCGTCGTTGGTCACCTCGTCCGGATCGGTCACCTGCCTGCCGAAGCGGTAGAGCTGGCTGGCGAAGGAGCGCAGGAGCAGGTCGGCCTCGGTGCCGTTCTCGAAGATGCAGCGCAGCCGAGCATTGGGGCGCCCGTGCTCGATCCGACGTTCGCCCTCTTCTGCGACATAGGTCAGCACGCCGCGGTGCACGTAGAACGCGTTCTCTCGGATCTCCTGCTCGTTGCGAAATCGGACGACCTTCCGGGTGCCCGCGCGCAGCTCGACATGACAGCGCTTGAACAAGGGCTCGAAGAGCTCGAAGTCCGCGCAGGGCTTGCGCTGCGCCACCCGCTCGGGCTGTGCCGCGGGTGCCTTCGGCACGTGGCGCAGAGTGAAGACGTCTTCGGCTCCGGCATCGAGCAGCCCGAGGGGGTCGTCAGCCGCGGCCTGCGCAACGGAGGCGGGCGCCTCGGGCTCGACCAACAGGGAGAAGTCGTCGCGGTCGGCGAGCGCCTCGCGCGCCTCGTCGTGGTCGCGTAGCGCCTGGAGACGGGCGTGGAGCTTGATCTCGGCCACGTCGGAGCTGCCTGGCGCCGGCTCGCGGCCGTGCGCACGCACGAACTCGGTGATCTCGTCGAAGTTCGCCGCCAGGCGCTCGTCGGTGGTGATCGCCCGCACCTTCACCGGAAGCTCCAGCAGACCGAGCTCGTCCGCAGCGATCATCGCCCTGAGCGTGTCGGCGTCGATCGTCACAGGTTCTGCTCGCGCCTCTGCTTCTGAAGCAGCAGCAGGGCTCCGGCCAGCCGTTGCTCGAGAGGATCAGCCGAGCGAACGTCAGGCCGATCTCCGTTCGTTCTCACGAACGCCTGAAGCTTCGGCCATAGCAGGAGCGCCTCGTCTTCGCTCATGTCGACACGCGTCGTCTCGATCGCGTCCTGGATCAGCCTCAGCACCTGCTTGGTCACCGACTTCGACAGCACCTCGAAGGCCTTCTGGAAGGGATTGACCGTGTCAATCAGGTCGATGTGCAGGTCGTCGATGTTGACGAAGCGTCCCGCCATCAGAACGAATCGCTTGTCACCGACGTCCTTGACCTCGCCGTTCTTGACGACTGAGTCCGTGACCACGTGCTGGCGGACCTCCTCGACCTCGGCCTCAGAGATGTCCGGGTAGCGCGCGCGGATGATCTGAGGGATCAGGACCTTGTTCATCACTTCAGGGTCGATGTTCCCTGGCATCGCCTTGAGCATCGTCGGGTCCTGCAGGATCTGGGCCTTGAGGTCGTTGAGGTCAGACTCGACGATCTGAGTGACGCGGGCGCTTGACGGCTCCTTGAAGCCGCCGATCTTGAGCTCGCCGAGCCCTGAGATGTCATCGGACGAGCGCTTGGTCTTGAAGTTGAAGTTTGGCGCCATCACCTGCTCCATCAGCAACGAGGCGGTGACGGCCTTGAGCATGTTGTTGACGGCGACCTTGACCGCCTCGTCGCCCGCGTCTGGCTGGGCGATGAGGTTCGTGAACTGCGAGTGCGTCTTGTTGGGTGAGTCACGCGTACAGCGCCCGATGATCTGGATGATCTCCGTCAACGAGCCGCGGTAGCCCACGGTGAGCGCGTGCTCGCACCAGGGCCAGTCAAAGCCTTCCTTGGCCATCCCGAGCGCGATGATGAGGTCCATGTCGTCGAGCTCGCGCATCGTGCGCAGGTACTCGACGATCTTTGGCCGTTGGGCCGGGTCGTCGTTGACCAGGTCGGCGACCTTGAGCAGCTTGCCGTCTGGTCGACGGACGCGGATAACGCCGGTCGTTGGGTCCTGACCGTCGTACACGCCGATCGAGTCGAGGATCGTGTCGACCTCGCGCAGCTTGTCCTTTGTCGACTCGCCCGACTGGACGCTCGGGATGTGGAGGATCGTCTTCTTGTCGGTGTCGAGGATCTCCCCGATCGCCTCGGTGTAGCGGCCCTGATAGAAGTGGTAGCCGATCCCCAACGACCGCATGTGCGTGTAGCCGTTGAGCTGGTCGTAGTAGTTGTAGGTGACCTTGGTGAAGCGGGCCTCGTCTTCGGCGTCGAGGACAGGAACGGCGTCGCCGCGGAAGTAGGAGCCGGTCATCGCGACGACGTGCGCCGAGGTGTTGCGGATCACCGACCGCAGCAGCTCGCCGAGCCGGCTGTCGTCCGACGCCGAGACGTGGTGGAACTCGTCGATGGCCAGAACGGTGTCGTCGAGCAGGCGCTCGTCGATCGCGTCGTGGGCGAAGCGGAGCGTCGCGTGGGTGCAGACGAGCACCGCGTCGGGCCCTGCGAGGAAGCGCTGCACCGCCGCGAACTTGCTCGCGTCCCCGCCGGGCGTGCACAGGTTGTTCTCGTCCGAGATCTCCCAGTTGGCAAAGAAGCCGGACTCGGTGAGCGGCGTAGGAGCAAACGAGGCGCCGATCGAGCGTTCGGGGACGGCGACGATCACCTTCTTCAGCTCTTGGTGGAACAGCTTGTCGAGCGCGATGAACATCAGCGCGCGCGACTTGCCCGAGGCCGGCGGCGCCTTGATCAGCAGGTATTGGCTGTCACGTGCAGCGAACGCGCGCGTCTGCATCTCGCGCATGCCGAGCGCGTCGGTAGCCGTGCTGCGACCGTCCTGGCCGTACTCGACACGGACGAGGTCAGGCATGGGCGGTCGCCGGCTCGTCGCGGGTTGCCGACTCGTACATTTCGAACAGGAGCTCAAGCCGTGCAGCGTCGGACTCGAACGGCTTGGAGCGGAAGAGCGCGTCGACGGCGTCGTCGAGATTTCGATGGGCCGAGCGCAGGACCGGGGGCATCTTGTCCGGGTCGTAGAGCTCGGCGAGGGTCTGACCAGAGAACTGCTCGCGGGCCCCAAGCACTGCCACGGCCGCGTGGGTGAGTGTTGCGCGCTGATCCTCTGGGATCTCGGGCACGGGGAACGTGTTGTAAACGAGGATCGAGGAATAGCTGATGTCTGTCTTCATGCGTCCGCCTACCGCCCTGACCCAGGTCATGTGCATGCGCGAATGAAGTAGGCCGAAGAGCCATGGGTCACCGTCATAGATCGCGAACGCCTTGTTCGAGATGACGGTTTCGGGGCCGACAAAGTCGAGTGGCACGTAGTCGCGCCGCTCGGAGGTGACCTCGGGCACAACGATCGCGCTCGTCGCCTTGTGCGCTCGCTGCAGGAAGCGGTAGGGCCTGTCGGCCATGGCCTGGGCAGTCGTCGACCCGCGCCTTCGCGCCGCGGCGACCTGATCGAGCCGACGTCTGATCAATGGGATGCCTGCCGCAACGTCCGCTTCGTGATCCTCGATCCACAAGCAATAGCGTTCCTTACCGTTCAGCAATTCAGCAGCGCCCACGTACCGCCGGATGAAACGGGCGGCGTCTGGCGCCGCGGCGAGGAGTTCGTCGCGCTCCTGACGCAGCATGTTCAGAAACCCTCCGTCGGTGGGCTTGCTCCCGAACACCATCGGCGGTAGCCCCGGCGGAGGAAGTCGGCGGGAATGGACGATCAGCTCGCGCGCACCCACGGTCAGGTACGGGCTGATCTCGTGGACGACACGGCGGACGCCGTCGAGGTAGAGCACGTTCTTGACGGGTTGCCCTCTGGCGATCAGTCCGACGATCACGCAAGTCACTCCGGCGTTTCTCCGGGCCTGGTTCGACCAGCGGAATGACTGGTGCGCGAAGGAGATCTGTCCGCCCGACGCGAACACGCGCGGCCACATCAGCCCTACATGATCTCCCTGGCTGATCGAGTTCGTAGCGACGAACGCCACCGCTACGTCGGGCCCTTGGTTCACGAACTCGGCCCCCTTGAAGAACCAGAGGGAGACGTAATCGAGGTTCTTTGGATACCTGGCGGTGCCGAAGTAGTCCACGAACTCCGCTTTCTGCTCTGGGCTCTGCATCGACGAACCGGCATACGGCGGGTTCCCCAGCACATAGGTCTCTCCGACCGGATCACAGACCTCCGTCCATTCGATCCGCGTCGCGTTCGCGCACACGACGTTGCCCGCCTCCCGCAGCGGGATCAGCGGGATCTCCGCACCGAACAGCTCTTCGAAGGCGACGTTCATCTGGTGCTTGGCCAACCAAAGGGAGAGGATCGCAATCTCGTGGGCGAAGTCGTCGATCTCGATTCCGAAGAAGTTGTCCAGCCGCAGCCGGGAGTCGGTGAACAGCGCCGCGCGGTGCGGTTCGAGCTCGGTCGTCCGCTGCAGGATCTGGTGCTCGAGCCGGCGCAGCTCCTTGTACGCGATCACCAGGAAGTTCCCCGAGCCTGATGCCGGGTCGAAGACCTGGATCGCCGCGATCCGCGCCAGCAGCGCATCGAGTTTCTTGACCGTGTCGGCCGCCTCGAAGGACGCCTCGAGCTCGTCGAGGAACAGCGGGCGGATCACCTTCATGATGTTCTCGACCGACGTGTAATGCATCCCGAGGCCGGCCCGCTGGCCCGGATGTACGACCGCTTGGATCATCGACCCGAAGATGTCGGGGTTGATCTGTGACCAGTCGAGCGTCCCACACTCGAGGATGACCGCGCGCGCTTTGGCCGAGAAACGCGGTGCCGGACAGCGGCGCTCGAAGAGGTTGCCGTTGACGTAGCCGAAGGCGCCCAGGTGCTCGGGGAGTCCTGCGCGTTCGGCGGGTTCCGTGTCGAGCACCTCGAAGAGTTGGTCGAGGAAGCTGTGTGTGTCCTCGCCCGACTCCCGTGTGTAGGAGCCGAGCGCGTTGGTGAACGAACCAGTTTCGAACACCCCGGTGTCCTCAGCGAAGAAGCAGAACAGGAGTCGCGAGAAGAAGACGTTCAGGTCGTGGATGGCGTCATCGGTCTCGATGCTGTTGTGCCTGATGACCTCGTCGTAGAGCTTGGCCATCCTCTCCGCGGCCTTGCGATCGGCGTAGTTGAGGTTCTCGAGCTGGGTCTTCTCGAACCCCGCCCAGGCGCCGAAGAAGGTCACGTTCGACGCGAGTTCTCCGACCTCGATGTCGCGCGTCTGGCCGTCCTTTTGATCCCGGGCCAGCAGACGTCCATCGTTCTTGACGATCAGGAACCTCGGCCGATGCTTGATCACGCGCTCGTCGCCGCGCGCGCCATCGATGGCCTCGTAGAGGGCTTCGTCGGGGCCCTCGATGTAGCGAAAGTAGACCTTGTCCTTCCAAAGCCGCTCGTCGGCGGTGTCGGCCTTGTCGTACGTGCCCGACATGAGCCGAGAGACCGAGGCCCGCGGTAATCCGTAGGCGAGCAGTAGGTCCCCCAGGTACTCGACTCCTGGACGCGGCTCGATCGCCGCAACGCGCTCTTCGATCTCTCGCAGCGTCATGCGTGCGCAAAGATCGCATGTCCGGGGACTGCATGGCGGTTGCTGGCGCCGACGGGTCTGGGCTGGCGAAGTTCACGCGAAGCCTGTCGGTGGCTGACCTATGGATCGTGCTGTGGATTGACGGTCCACCGCCGTCCCCCGGGATGCCGGCGTGGGTGGGCCCTCCCGACCGCTGACCCCGCCCCTACACGATGTGTGTGACGGGGTCAGCGGTCGGTCAGGCAGAGATCGTGATCGTGGGTACGGCGGTGGACCTCAGCAGTCGAGATACCGGTAGGAAGCAGAAGCATTTCAGGGAGCCAAACAGCATCATCTAGGGAGGAAGTGCGGGAGGTAGTGGCGATCCGCGCCCTGCAGGGTGGTGCGAAGGGTTCGCGGGGCACTCCAGTGGTGACGGCGCGCGATCGCGAGATGGTCGCCTGGGTGGCGCGGCTCGGGGCTGCGGGAGCGGAGGACGTCATGGTGCGCTTTGGCCTTGGCCGGACGGTCGGCTACCGACGCCTCGCGGTGGCCGTGGAGGCGGGGCTGCTCGAGCAGGTGCGGCTGCTGCACGGCGAGCCGGGGCTGTACGTCGCCACTCGGCGCGGGCTGCGTTGGACCGGACTCGAGCAGCTTGGTCCGTGCCGGGTGAGCGTCGGCGAGTTCGCTCATTGGCAGGCCTGCGCTCGACTGGCCGCGGCGCTCGGAGCGAGCGGGCAACCCGTGTGGAGCGAGCGCGAGCTACGGGCCGCCGAGCTCGAGTCCGGCCGGCTGATTGCCAGCGTCCGCGTCGGGCAGTCCGACCGGCTGCATCGCCCCGACCTCGTCCTGCAGTGCGGGGCTGAGCGGGCGCCGATCGCAGTCGAGGTCGAGCTGTCGGTCAAGTCGCCGCGGCGGCTGGAGGCGATCTGCCGAGCGTGGGCGCGAGCCCGGCACATCGCGCGCGTCCGCTACTACGCCGCGCCAGCACCGGCGCGGGCGCTCGAACGGGCCATGCGTGCCGTGCGGGCGGAGGACGTCATAGAGGTCCGCCCGCTGTCGTGGGCCGGACGCCAATCATCAAACGGAGGTCCTTATGAGAAAGCATCCTGATCATGCGACCGGGGGCCCGCCGAGGGGATGGCTCGCCGAGCTGATGGAGCCGGACAACCTGGCGCTGCTGGTGAAGATCTCGGCGGTCATTCTGGTCGCGGGGACCCTCGGATTCGTACTTCCCTATCTCGGTGTGCGCTGGACCTGGCCGCTGTCTTTCCTCGGCGCCGTCAGTCCGATCTGGCTGCTGAGCCCAATCGCGGGTGCGACCGTCACGGCCGCGGTCCTGGTCTGCTCGGCGATCGCGTGGCGCTCGACCCACGACCGCCGACGTGCCGGAGGCGACGTCGCTGCCCAACTCGCGGCGCGGCCCGGGCCGCTGGCGTTTGCCCGCCGCCTCGTCGCCCGGCGAAACGTCGGCCGCTCCGTGACCTCAGCCGGAATGCTCGTCGGACACGACCAGCAGCACAAACCTGTGCGCGTGCCCACCTGCGCGCGCGTGACGCACACACTGGTACTCGGCGCTACCGGAGCCGGCAAGACCGTGACGCAGGCCTGGATGCTGTCGCGTGCGATCGACGCGGGCCAGGCGGTCGTCTGTGTCGATCCGAAGGGCGACCCCCTGCTGGTCTCCGAGCTGCACGCCGCGGCGCAGCGAAACGGGCGCGACTTCGCATTGTGGACGCCGGACGGCCCGCACTCCTACAACCCCTTCGCCCACGGGTCGGACTCCGAGCTGGCCGACAAGGCCCTGGCGGGCGAGACCTACACCGAGCCGCACTACCTTCGGCAGGCGCAGCGCTACGTCGCACAGGCGACGCGCACGCTGCGTGCGGCGGGGCAACGGGTGACGCTCGGGTCGTTGGTGGCAGTGCTCGATCCCGACGAGCTCGAAAGGGTCGCCCGACCGCTGCCAGAGGATCGCGCAGCACTGGTGCATGGCTACGTCGACTCGCTCACCGGTGAGCAACGCCGGGGGCTGGCCGGGACGCGCGACCGGCTGGCGATCCTTGCCGAGTCCGAGCTTGGCGTGTGGCTCGGCGACCAAGACGACGGCATCGACCTTCGCCGCAGCGTCGGCGAAGGGGGTGTCGTCTACTTCCGCCTCGACGCGGACCGCTGGCCGATGCTGGCGGAGATGGTTGGCGCGGCGATCGTGCAGGACCTCATCACCGTGGCCGCCCATCACCAGGCCACGCCGACCAGCGCATTGGTCTGCATCGACGAGTTCTCGGCGATTGCGCCCGATGAGGTGGTGCGGCTCTTCGGACGAGCCCGGTCGGCCGGGCTGAGCCTGCTGCTCGGCACGCAGGAGGTAGCCGACATCGCCAGCGATGTGCACCCAGGGCTGCTCCAGCAAGTCCTCGGCAATGCCGCGACGATCATTGCCCACCGCCAGCGGGTTCCGGACTCCGCGGAACTGCTCGCCAAGGTCGCCGGCACCCGCGGTACCTGGACGCATACCCAGCGCACGCACGGCCTCGGCACGGGGCAGGAGGAGGGGACGCGCACGCGGGCCCGCGAGTTCCACATCCACCCCGACGAATTCAAGGCGTTGCACACGGGCGAGGCCGTGGTGATCACCGACGACGGCCGGCCACCGCGGCGGACGCGGATGCTGCATCCGCGGCAGGCTCGGGGGCAGCGGTGAAGCAGCAGGCTTCGCTAACGATCGACGACCTCATGACGGCAGCGCAGGTCGCCGAGGCACTGCTGATCCGAGAGTCGACGGTCAGCGACTACGCGCGCCGAGGGGTGCTGCCGTCAATCAAGCTCGGCCGGCACCGGCGGTTCGTGCGGGCCGATGTCGAGGATGCGCTCGACCGGCTGCGCGAAGGACGGCTCACCCCTCGGCCTTTCCGGACAAGTAATCCTCGAGATGTCCATGCGCGTCGCCCCGATGGCGAACATGGCCTAGTAATTCCTCAGGTGGGTGGCCCACCGCGAGCTGCTTGGCTGGGACGAACGACGCCAATAGCGAAGCCTCCGGAAAGTCCCACTCGACACTCAAGCGACGGCCAAAAAGGGTGAGGTTGACGGCGCCTGGCAGGGCGGCCGAGGGGGCGATAACACCGCGGAAGTTCGCAACTCGGAGTCGATCCGCTTCGACTTCGCAGCGCTCGTAGTCCTCCTCGACCAAAGCTTCCGGCGGAAAGCCCGCGGCTTCTGCCTTCTCGAACGTCGAGTAGTCGGCGAGGTGCCGCTCCCTGACACGAAGGACCCACATGGGCATGCTGACCAAGCGCAGTTCGCCGATCGTCCGAAGGCCCTCTGCGCGGATGAGCTCCGCCCAAGCGCCGTCAGTCGTGAGGCTTAGGTACTGGGTGGGTGACGTTCCCGCGCGATTCCAGCGGAGAGTGCCACTGTTGGGTCGCGCCCACAGTGGGGTGTCGTAGTCCGACCACCGGAAGGCGACGTCGTCGTAGTCGACCCGCCTGGGCTTAGGAGCCGTGCTGCGCGCGACCATGGCGGGCGAGGGCGAAGATCGCCTGTTCGTACGACGGATCCTCGATCGCTTCATCGACAGTCATGCCATCGAGCTCGCCGCGAGGGCGGCTGAACCACGCCACGACACCCTCGGGCGTCCATCCCCGTCGGAGCAGCTCGACGAGTCGAGCGACGAGCAGCATGCGCCGCTGGGGATCAACGGGCTTTGGGCTTGCGACGATGCGTTGGATCGATCGATCCGAGACGCCGATGAGGCTGCCGAGCTCCTTGCGCCTGACCCGGGGAAGCGCGCGCTCGATTCCACTGATGATCTCTCGAGCATCCCTCTCGCCGAACACGTGCTGGTCCAGCGCATCGCGCACGATGTGGCGAATGGCCTCGAGGTGGAGAAGAGCCGCCTCGATCGCGTCGAGCGGCTTGTCCTCGTCCTGTTCCTCGAGCCCTCGCCGGAGGATCGCGAGCAACTCGCCACGAACCTCGGCAACGTGCTCCGCATCCAGACTCGGTGGAACTGAGCGCTCGATCGCCTCAGAGAGCCGGCTGGCCGTCAGCCGCAACCGCTGGAAATAGTCGTCGGGCAGGTGAGCCTCCCGGAGTTGAGCCAGCAACTTGGCTGCCCACTCATCGACGACGTCTCCGAACTGCTGGAGCTCGTCGTGCTCACCGGCAAAGGTCGCCACCTAGGAATCCTCCAGTCATGTCCGGTCTTTGTCGCCTGTCACCGTCATACTAGCGACAGCGGCTGTCGTGTCGCCTTGCTGAAGTCCGAAGGCCTTGGACAGACGCAGGGCGTCGGTGCGTCGCGAGCGTGCGTGCAAGTAGCGCTCCGTCGTCGTGATCTTCGAGTGGCCCATGAACGACTTGACCGAGACCGGGTCGAACTCGCGGATGACCAGGCTGCCGAAGCTGTGGCGCAAGTCATGGAAGCGCAGCTCGCGCAGGCCAGCTGCCTGCTGGGCGCGCTTGTAGCGACGGCGTAGGGCGGACGGGTCGAGGTAATCGCCGACGGCGTTGCAGAAGACGAGGTCCTCGCGGCCGGTGATGTGCTTGCGCCGCGAAAGCCCGTCGAGAGCAGCGGCGGGCTGGTCGGCGAGCGGGACCGCACGCCACTTGCGCGACTTTGGTGATGTGAGGCTCCCGGCCGACCAGCTGGCTTCGACTACGAGCTTTGCGCCCGCGAAGTCGACGTTGCGCCAGCGCAGTGCAAGCAGCTCACCCATGCGCAAGCCGGTGAACGCAGCGACGAGGAAGAGCGCGGCGTCCTGCTCGTCTGCCCGGCGGCGCTCGTCGATCTCGGCCTGCGTGACCGCGGGCCGTAACGGATCGCGGTGGGCGCCGAGCTCGGCGGCGCGAGCGAGAGCGAAGACCTCCTCGGCCTCGTAGAAGTCGATCGGTGTGACGTCGGGCTCACGACGCTTGTCGATGCCGCGGACGGGGTTGACGGGAAGGGCGAACGTCTCCTCCCGCATCGCGTACTCGAAGATCGAGTGCAGGATCTGGCGGAACTTGTTGACGGTCCGAGGCGTGATGGCCGGCTCGGCGTCAAGGCGCGTGAGGAAGTGGGCGATTTCGACCTTGCCGATCGAGGCCAGCGGGCGATGGCCGAACTTCTTCATGATCCGGGCGGCCGGCGGTTTGCCTCGCTTCCGCGGTGGTGTGTCGGCCGGTGCGAGGTAGTAGCGATGATCGAGCAGGGTCGAGGGCTTGACGCCCTTGACGTGCTCAAGGTGGTGCAGCCACGCCGCAGCGGCGTCGGCGAAGGTCGGCTGGTCTGCCGGGTCGACCGTCGGCGTGGCGAGGTCCACCTCGTGGGCCTTGATCGCTTCGCCGAGGAGGGCCATCGCTCGGCGGTCGTCGAGGTGGTCGGCGGGGACGCGCCCGCGGCGCTTGCGCCAGCCGCCCGCGCCGTCGGCCTCGACCCACGCCGGCGCCAAGCGCTTCTTGACCTGGCGCCCCGTGCTGTCGCGCCACTTGCCGTAGTAGGCGGGACCTCCCTGATTACTGACGACGAGCAGGCCGCCGGTGGTCGGGTGACGCCCCCTGTTTGGTACTCCGAGATCCTTGGTACCGGAGCGGGGAGCCGCCTCTGTCGGCGGCAGGCCGGAGGTCGCGAACGCTGGTACTCGACCGGTCATTGGTACCGAATCAAGCTGATCGAGCCTCATCTTTCGCCCCCAGCCCCGACGAATCGCGCGGTACGTGCGGATTTCCGCAATTTCCGGGCCCGCTGTCACGCCGGAGGTCGCGGGTTCGAGTCCCGTCGCTCCCGCTCCGGTAAGGCCCTGCATGCCGGGTTTCCTTGCTGTCCGAACCGATTTGCAGACGTTTGGCGCCCCGCCGCGCCGTGCGACACTGTTGTGACATGCGCGAGAAGGCGACACTCAAGCTCGACAACGGCGACGAGCTGCGCGTCGAGCTCGATCGCGAGGACCTCGAACACGAGGAGATCCTCGTGCGCCGCGCCGCGGACAACGGTGCGAGCGATCGCGGTGACCTCATCGCCGTCATCGACGAGCACCTCGCTACCGCTCAGCGCCATCCCGCCGGGACGACCGATCGGCTGCTTGACGCTGATCGGCAGCGCCCGTACTGATGGCCGGGCTGTACCTCGACACGTCGGCGCTGGGCCGTGTGCTGCTCGGCGAGCCTGACGCTGAGACGATCCGCGACGCGCTCGCCGGCTACGACGCTTGGTGGTCGAGTGCGCTGCTCGCGGTCGAGCTACGACGGCTCGCACGCCGCGAGGGCTTGGAGGCGTTGGCGGACCGCTTGCTCGCCAACGTGCGCCTGGCTGACGTCGACAGAGCGTCGCTTGATCGCGCCTCTCGACTCGATCCTGTCGAGGTTGCGACGCTGGATGCGATCCACCTGGACGCAGCGGTCGAACTCGCCGGCCGCAGCGCGATCAATGCGGTCCTGACATACGACGGTCAGCTCCAGACGGGATGCGCTCATTATGGTCTGGCCGTGGAGGCGCCGGTCGCGCGCTGAGTCGCGATTGCCACGGGTTACCGTGCCGGAGTGGACACTGAGCACGAGCCCATCGAGGACGAAGGCCCAGAGAGCCGCTGGGCGCCGAGGATCGCCGTGTCGGCAGCGAACCCGTCCGTGGAGGTCGTCCGGGCCAACGGGGTCGAGATCGCCTACGAGCGCGTCGGCAAGGGGCCGCTTCTGGTGTTCGTGCACGGCGCCGCCGAGGATGGCCGCGTGTGGCGGCCGCAGCTCGCTGCTCTGGCCGACGAGTTCACGCTCGTCGCCTGGGACGAGCCGGGGGCGGGGCGCTCCTCCGATGTGCCCGCAGGCTTCGGGCTGGCGGACTACGCGGACTGCCTCGCGGCGCTGATCGAGGCGCTCGCGCTCGGCTCGGCGCACGTCGCCGGCCTCTCGTGGGGCGGCACCGTCGTGCTGGAGCTCTACCGCCGCCATCCCGGGCTGGTCGAGAGCCTGATCCTCGTCGATACCTACGCCGGCTGGAAGGGGTCGCTGCCCGAGGAGGAGGTGCGCGCCCGGGTCGAGGGCGCGCGCAGGATGCTTGAAGCGCCCGCCGAGCAGTTCGATCCCACGCTTCGCGGGCTGTTCGCCGGCGACC
>JBBPZE010000059.1:0-16609 GCA_038199185.1 Solirubrobacterales bacterium | reverse complement strand
GATCCGACGAATTCCCGAGTGAGGCGCACAGGGAGTCATCGGCAGATGGCCGGCCGGCCTGAAGCTCTGGTCCTCAGCGGTGGCGGTTGGGCGTGCGGTCGTGGTCGACCCGGACGAGCGGCGGGTCGCGGTTGGTGTCGATCAGCAGGCACATGGGCGGCACGCTGGTCGCCGGGTCGCCCGGGACGCAGGTCCGGAAGAAGTCGTCAGCCTCCTGCTCGGTGTCCATCGCATCCAGGTGCGCCCGGTGAGCGGCGCTTCCGTGGGCGAGGACGTAGCCACGGACGGCGTCGCGCTCGTCGCGAACGGCTCGGTCGGCGGCGTCACGCCCGGGAGCGTGGATCGCGCCGCCCGCGACCAGTCCGAGCGTGACGAGCGCCAGAAGGCCCACGCCTGCGCGATCCTCGGCCACGACCCTCGGCAGGTCGGGCCGGCGCAGGAGGAGCCTGCGCGCCACGGGGCGTCCGAGCCACGCGACCGCCACGAGGTTGAAGAACATCGCCAGCAACAACGCGGGCACCAACCCCGTCCCGCGACCCGAGATGGGCAGCACGTGCAGCAGCGCCGCATCGACCAGGGTCAGCACGGCGAACAGCGGCCACAGCAGCGCTCCGCGCAGACGCCAACGCAACCGGGCGGGCCAGACCGCCGAGCCGTCGCCATCGCGCATGACAGGAGCGTAGAGTGCGGTCAGGCCCAGCGACCAGGAGGGACATTGGGAGCCACCAAGACGGCAGCGACATCCACCGGCCCCGCGACGTCCCTGACGGCGGCCGACCGCGTCGCGCTTCTGCGCTACATGTTGCTGATGCGCGGCATCGAGGAGCGCGCCATGAACCTCTATCGCCAGGGAAAGGTGCCCGGCTCGTTCTACGACGGCTTCGGCCAGGAGGCGGTCTCGGTCGGCTCGGCGTTCGCGATGTCGCCGCGCGACCGGCTCTGCATCCTGCACCGCGACCTCGGAGCCCATCTCGTCCGCGGCGTCGCCCCCTCGCGGATCCTCAGCCAGTACATGGGCCGCGAGGACGGCATCACCAACGGTCGCGACGGCAACGTGCACTTCGGCGACCGCACCAAGGGCTGCGTCGGAATGGTCTCGATGCTGCCCGACATGATGCTCGTGGCCACCGGAATGGCGATGGCGTTCAAGATGCGCGCGGAGCCCCGCTGCGCGATCACCTGGTTCGGCGACGGATCCACGTCCCGAGGAGACTTCCACGAGGCGATGAACTGGGCCGGCGTGCAGCAGCTGCCGGTGATCTTCGTCCTCGAGAACAACCAGTACGCCTACTCGACCCCGACCACGTCGCAGTTCGCGGTCGATCCCGTCGAGCGCGCGGCGTCCTACGGCTTCGAGGGCCACAAGGTCGACGGCAACGACGCCGAGGCGATGTTCGAGGCCACCCGCGTGGCACGCGAGCGCGCGCTGGCCGGTGGGGGCCCCACCCTCATCGAGGCCGAGACGATGCGAATGCACGGCCACGCCGCGCACGACGACATGAAGTACGTCCCGTCCGAGCAGGTCGAGGAGTGGCGGAAGAAGGACCCGATCGACCGGCAGATGGCGCGGCTGACGGAGCAGGGGGTCGACGTGGACACGCTGCGCGGCGAGGTCCAGCTCGAGATCGACGCGGCCACCGACCAGGCGCTGGCGGGGCCGATGCCTCCGCCGCAGAGCGCCGCTGATCGCGTCTTCTATGAAGGCGAGGAGGATCTCCTGCTCGAGGACGGCGACGCACCCTATTCGGGCTTTGCCGAGGAGCGCCCCTGATGGCGACGATGACCTACCTGCAGGCGATCTCCGACGGTCTGCGCACCGAGATGCGCGCCGACGAGCGTGTGTTCGTCATGGGCGAGGACATCGGGGCGTTCGGTGGCGCGTTCAAGGTCACGGACGGGTTCATCGAGGAGTTCGGCGCCGCGCGAGTGATGGACACCCCGCTGGCGGAGTCGGGCATCGTGGGGACGGCCGTGGGGGCGGCGGTCGTCGGGCTGCGCCCGGTCTGCGAGATGCAGTTCTCCGACTTCATCTCCTGCGGATTCGACCAGCTCATAAACGTCGCGGGAAAGATGTACTACCGCCAGGGCCTGCCGGTGAACATCACGGTGCGGTTGCCGAGCGGCGGCGGCTTCAGCGGCGGCCCGTTTCATTCGCAGAACCCCGAGGCGTGGTTCATGCACTCGCCCGGGCTGAAGGTCGTCGCCCCCTCGACCGCGCAGGACGCCAAGGGGCTGCTGATCGCCGGCATCCGCGACCGCAATCCCGTCGTCTACATGGAGCACAAGCACCTCTACCGCCGCGTGAAGGGCGACGTTCCCTCCGGGTCCTACGAGACGCCGTTCACCGCCCGCGTGGCCCGCGACGGATCGGACCTGACGATCTATGCCTACGGTGCGATGGTGCACACCGCGCTCGAGGCCGCCTACGCATTGGAGGACGCGTCGATCGAGGTCGTCGACCTGCGCTGCCTCAAGCCCCTCGACGAGGCCGCCATCCTGGCCAGCGTGCGCAAGACCTCCAAGGCGCTGATCGTGGATGAGGCCAACCGCACGTGCGCCGCGGGCGCCGAGGTCGCGGCGCTGATCGCGGAGAAGGCCTTCGAGGATCTCGACGGCCCGGTGACCCGCGTCGCGACGCCCGACTGCCCGATCCCCTTCAGCCCTCCGCTCGAGCAGGCCGTTCTGCCCACCGTCGAGAAGGTCAAGGAGGCGGCACGTGAGCTCCTCGAATACTGAGACGCTCGTCGAGGTGACGATGCCGCAGATGGGCGTCTCGGTCTCCGAGGGCACGATCGTCGAATGGACCAAGCAGATCGGCGACGAGATCGGCTACGAGGAGACGATCTGCCTGATCTCCACGGACAAGATCGACACCGACCTGCCCTCGCCGGTCGCCGGGCGCGTGGCGGAGATCCTGGTCGAGGCGGGAACCACCGTCGACGTTGGCACCGTGCTGGCGAAGATCGCCACGGACGCGCCCGTCGACCCGGCGCCCGCGTCGAACGAGAACGGCGCGGGGGTCGGCGGGTCCGCGCCGGACGGCCGTCGCTACTCGCCGGTCGTCTCGCGGATCGCGGCCGAGCACGGCATCGACCTCTCGCAGGTCCCGGGCGCCGGCCGGGGCGGGCGGGTGCGCAAGCAGGACGTGCTCGCCTTCCTCGAGGCGGGCGGGAGCGCGGGTGGCGAGCCACCGCTGCACATCGAGTCCCCCTACCGGCCCGATCCCGAGCCGGCCGCGGCCGCCGCGCCCACGGATTCCTCGACGGAGGGGCTCTCGCGGATGCGCCGGTCGATCGGGCGCCACATGAAGCGGTCGCTGGAGACCGCGGCGACCTGCACGACCTGGATCGAGGTCGACGTCGGGCGCATCGAGGCCGCCCGGCGGCGGATGGGGATCACCGCCCTGCCCATCCTGGCTCGCTGCGTCATCGACTCGTTGCGGGAGCACCCGGCGCTCAACGCGTGGATGGAGGGCGAGGAGTACCGCCGCTTCGACGACCGGGTGAACCTCGGAATCGCGGTCTCGCTGGGCGAGGACGGCCTGATCGTCCCGGTGATCCAGGAGGCGCATACGCTCGCCCCCGAGGGCCTGGCCCGGCGCATCACCGAGCTGGCCCGCGCCGCGCGCTCGCGCGAGCTGCGGCCCGACGACGTCGCGGATGCGACGTTCACGATCACCAACCCCGGTCAGTTCGGCGCGATCATGGCGACCCCGATCATCAACCTGCCCCAGGTGGCCATCCTCGACGTCGAGGCCGTCGTCAAGCGAGCGGTTGTCGTGACGGACGCCGGGGGAAACGACTCCATCGCCATCCGGCCGATCTGCATCCTCGGTTTGTCCTGGGACCACCGGGCCCTCGACGGTGCCCTCGCGGCCCAGTTCCTCGCGGCGGTCAAGCGCCGCGCGGAGTCCTGGGACTGACCGCGTCAGGGAGACGGGTCGGTCACGCTGGGCCTGAGCGCCCCGCTCGCCGCTACTCCGGGTCAGAGACCCCGACGTGCTCCGTCCATGACTCGTCGATGTCGGTGAGCGTCTGCACCACGTCGACCGCGTGGCCGGTCCCGGCGACGTCGAAGCGACGGCGATCGCCCTCGTCGTCCCCGTGCAGTCCCGTCTGCTCCTCGAAGGCGTCGAGGATCCGGTCCGCGTCGTCGTCGAGCTTCGTGAGGATGATCTGGTCGGCCATGTGCGGGGACCCTACCCACGCGACCTACCCTGTTACCCATGGCTGACCTGTGGGTCGTCCACCTCGGGCGGATCGAGTACCGCGAGGCCCTCGTGCTGCAGGAGCGCCTGCGCGAGGCCCGCCAGGAGGAGAGGGTGCCCGACGCGCTCCTGCTGCTCGAACACCCCCCGGTCTACACCCACGGCCGCCGCACCGGTCCCGGTGAGCTGCCGATGGGCGAGGCCTGGTATCGCTCGCAGGGCATCGACGTCGTCGACGTCAACCGGGGGGGCCGGGTCACCTACCACGGCCCGGGCCAGCTCGTCGGCTATCCGGTCATGCGCACCTCGGACGTCATCGCGTTCGTGCGGGCCATGGAGCAGGCGATCGTCTCCGCGCTCGCGCAGGAGGGCGTCCCCGCACACGTCCGCACCCCCGAGGGCCCCGACTACACCGGGGTGTGGGCCGGCGATCGCAAGATCGCCTCCATCGGGGTGCACCTCTCTCGGGGAGTGACGACCCACGGCTTCGCCGTCAACGTCCAGAACGACCTCCAGCCGTTCGAGTGGGTGGTCCCGTGCGGGCTCCAGGGGGTGCGGATGACGTCGCTGCTGAGGGAGACCGCCGGGACGGGTGAGCTGTTGCGCTGCTTCCGCAGACGGATGGCCCATGCCTTCGCCCAGGCCCACGGCCGGCGCCAGCGGATCGTGTCTCACCGGCGGCTCGAGACCGCGCTCGGGACACCGCTCGTGGGCGCGTTAGGCTCGTAGCGGTGAGCACGCGGTCGCGGTCGAACCCGGGCGGCATGGACGTCATGACGGTCCTCGGGCCCGACGTCCGCCCCATTCGCGAGCGCAAACCGCCCTGGTTCAAGGTCCCGCCGCCGGGGGGAGCGCGATACGTCGAGCTGACCAGGCTGATCCGCTCGGAGAACCTCAACACCGTCTGCCAGGAGGCCGCGTGCCCCAACGTCGGCGAGTGCTGGGAGCGCGGGACCGCGACCTTCATGATCCTGGGCGACACCTGCACGCGCCGCTGCGGGTTCTGCAACGTCAAGACCGGCAAACCCACGTGGGACGACCCTCTCGAGCCGGCACGAGTGGCGCGATCCGTCGCCCGGATGGGCCTGCGCTACGCGGTCATCACGAGCGTCGACCGCGACGACCTCCCAGACAAGGGCGCCCGCATCTGGGCCGCGACGATCCGCCAGGTGCGCCGCCAGGCGCCCGAGTGCAAGGTCGAGGTGCTCACGCCCGACTTCCAGGGCCAGGAGATGCCCCTGGCGACCGTCATCGCGCAACGTCCCGACGTCTTCAACCACAACGTCGAGGTCGTCCCCCGGCTGTATCCGATCGCCCGGCGCGGTTCGACGTTCGAGCGCTCCTGCCGCGTCCTGCGCAACGCCAAGGCCTATGGCGAGGGCGAGCTCCGGACGAAATCCGGCCTGATGGTGGGGCTGGGGGAGGACCACGGCGAGATGGTCGCCACGTTCGAGGCGCTCCGCGAGTCGGGGGTCGACATCCTCACGGTCGGTCAGTACCTGCGGCCCTCCGAACGGCATCTGCCCGTGGTGCGCTACTGGCATCCCGACGAGTTCGAGGCGCTCGAGGAAGCCGCGTACGCCCTCGGCTTCGGACACGTCGCCGCCGGTCCGCTGGTCCGCTCGAGCTACCACGCCGACGAGGCGGTCGCCCACGACCAGCCCGGGGTGGGACCGCTCGCCGCGACCGGCGGGTAGCCCCGGACCCGATGTTCCCCATCCGGGACAACATCCCCACCGATCGCACGCCGTTCGTCACGATCGCGCTGATCGTCGCCAACGTATTGGCCTACTTCCTCTTCCAGAAGGGCGGGCTCTCCGTGGGCAGCCCGGCGACCACCGTCGACGGGCACCTGACGGGCTACGCGCAGAACCTCTTCGACTACGGCGTCATTCCGTATGAGATCACCCATCCGGACCAGCACTGCTCGCTTGCTCTCAACGGTTGCGGCAAGATCGCCGACGATCAGCCGAGCACATGGTTGACGCCGCTGACCGCGATGTTCATGCACGGCGGGCTGCTGCACCTCGGCGGCAACATGCTCTTCCTGTGGATCTTCGGCAACAACGTCGAGGACTCCATGGGACGGGTCCGCTACATCGCGTTCTATGTCCTCGGCGGCCTGGCGGCCTTCGCCCTGCAGATCGCGATCGGCCCCAACTCGACGATCCCCAACATCGGCGCCTCCGGCGCGATCGCCGCCGTGCTCGGCGGCTACATCCTGCTCTACCCCCGGGCCCGCGTGCTGACCTTCGTGTTCATCATCTTGTTCTTCACGGTCATCGAGCTGCCGGCGTTCATCGTGCTCGGGCTGTGGTTCGCCGAGCAGATCGCCTTCGGCGCGACCGGGCTGAGCCACGGGGGAGCGGATGGCGGCGGCGTCGCCTACTTCGCCCACATCGGCGGGTTCGCGTTCGGCCTGCTGCTCGTCAAGGTGTTCGCCACGCGCGTCAAGGAGCAGCCTCCGCGGCTGCCGGTGTGGTGATGCGTCATGCCATCCTGTTCGCGGTCCTGGCCATGATCGGGCTCCTCACGTTCCTCACGCTGACCGAGGTCGCGCGGCACGGCGTCGACGTCCTGACCGTCGTGTCCGTGGTGGTGCTGGCCATGTTCGCCTTCGGCATCGTCGGCGCGTTGCGCGAACCGCGCGAATGAGGCGAGCGCCCCTGGGCGCCCTCGTGGCCGCGCTCCTCATCGCCGGATGCGGCGGGTCCGGAAGCGCCCGTTCCCCCCGGGCGAGCGAGGCCGGCCCACTGCAGGTCGCCAACGGCCCGATCGCGCCGGTGGCCGGGCCGCGGCCGCTCGCGGTGAAGCTCGACGACACCACGGACCCGGTGGTCGTCCACTTCCGCCATCCGCCGCGCAGCGGCCTGCTGTTCGACCTCGACACCGGCGAGGTGCTGTGGAGACGCTCCCCGGAGCGCGTGCTGCCGATCGCGTCGCTGACCAAGATGATGACCGCGCTGCTGGTGGTCGCCATCGAGCCGCCCGGGGCGCGCGTGCCGATCACCCCCGTTGCCCTGCGCTATCAGGGCTCGGCGGTGGGCGTCCTGCCCCGGGGCAGGCACGTGACGGTCGAGACGCTGCTCTACGGGCTGCTGCTGCCCTCGGGCAACGACGCCGCGCGCGCGCTCGCCCAGCACGTCGGGGGATCCTTGCGCAGGTTCGTCGCCCTGATGAACGAGCGGGCCTCCGAGATGGGGCTGCGCTGCACGCACTACACGTCCTCCGACGGCTTCAACGACAGGGGCAACCACTCGTGCGCGGTGGACCTCGCCGCCGAGGCCAGGGCGGTTCTCGACCAGCCGCGCCTGGCCCGGATCGTGGCGACTCGCAGCGCGATTCGCCCCCTCGCCGTCAAGGGCGGCAGGGTCTATTTCTACAACAACAACCCGCTGCTGCGCCTGCGCTATCGCGGCACCATCGGGGTCAAGACGGGCTACACCGACGCCGCCGGCAGTTCCCTGGTGGCCGCGGTCCGGCGGCACGGGCGGCGGCTGGGGGTCGTGCTCCTGCACTCGCCCGACACCGGTCGCCAGGCGATCCGGCTGCTGGACATGGGCTTCCGGCTGGGTTCGTGAACGATCCTCCCCGGGCCGAGTCGTTAGGGTGGGCGCCGCGGCCTGACTGGCCGGTCAGCCGACACCCAGAGGAGGCGCGGGTGGATCTCAACGACACCCCGGAACAGGCCCGCTACCGCGAACAGGTCCGGGGGTGGCTGCAGGAGCACACGGCCGAGGCCCCGATCCTGCGCGGGGAGGGCGCCCTGCGCGGCGAGGAGGAGATTCTCGCCGCCCGCCGCGAGTGGCAGCGCAAGCTCGCCGAGGCCGGGCTGGCCGGCGTCATCTGGCCCAAGGAGCTCGGGGGCCAGGGGCTGGGGCCGATCGAGCAGGTCATCGTCAGCCAGGAGATCTCGGGCGCCGGCGTGCCCGGCATCCTCGACGTCATCGGCGTCGGGATGCTCGGGCCGACGATCATCGCCCACGGCTCCGAGGAGCAGAAGGCGCGCTACCTCGGGCCCATGCTCCACGGCGACGAGGTCTGGTGTCAGATGTTCTCCGAGCCTGCCGCGGGATCCGACCTCGCGGGAGTGCAGACGCGTGCCCGGCAGCGCGAGGACGGCCGCTGGGTGCTCAACGGCCAGAAGGTGTGGACGACCAACGCGCACTTCGCCGCCTACGGCCTGCTGCTCGCTCGCACGGACCCCGGGCAGCACAAGCACAAGGGGCTGACGATGTTCATCGTGCCGATGGACGCCGAGGGCGTCACGGTGCGTGGCCTCCGCCAGATCTCGGGCGAAGCCGAGTTCAACGAGGTGTTCTTCGACGACGTCGTCCTCGAGGCCGACGCGGCCTGCGGGCCGGTCAACGGTGGCTGGGGCACGGCGATGACGACGCTGATGTACGAGCGAGTGACAATCGGCCTGGGCTCGGAGGGCATGGGCTACCGCGCCGCGAGCTATGCGGAGATCATCGCGGCCGACGAGCAGGCCCGGCACGACCCGGAGATACGCCGGCGCCTGGGCGAGATCGCCGTCGAGCTGCTCGCGGTGCGCTTCACCGGCTACCGGACCCTGACGGCCCTGGCCAAGGGACAGATCCCCGGCCCGGAGTCGGGCCTGGCCAAGGTGACGCTGGTCAACTCGGCGATCAGGGCCGGAGAGCTGGTGGCCGACGTCATCGGGCCCGACGCCCTGGCCGAGGGCTCCGAGTGGGCGTACATGATCAGCTTCCTACCCGGCCTGAAGTCGGCCGGCGGGACGGAGGAGATCCTGCGCAACACGATCGGTGAGCGCGTCCTGGGGCTGCCACCCGAGCCGCGGCTCGACAAAGGCATCCCCTTCAACGAGCTGCGGGCCAAGGAGAAGGCGGCCGTGGCGTCATGAACCTGGCGCTCTCGGACGAGCAGGAGCTTCTGCGCGAGGCGGCGCGCAACGCGCTCGGCCGCGTGAAGACCGTCGAGGCCGCGCGCGCCGCGCTCGAGACCCCCGGCTCCCTGCCCGACCTGTGGCCCACCGCGATCGAGGCCGGCTGGACCGGCCTGACGATCGCGGAGGGGCGGGGTGGGGCGGGGCTCGGCGCGTTCGAGGCGATGCTCGTCGCCGAGGAGTGCGGCCGCGTGCTGGCCGGTGTGCCGATCCTCGGCCACGTCCTGGCCACCTACGTGCTCGACCGCTGCGGCTACGAGGACCTCGAGAGCCTGGCGCACGGCGAGAGGAGGGCCGCGTTCGTCGCCGCTCGTCCGCCCGACGAGGACAACGAGGACTGGACGGTCGACGCCCTGCGCGGCAAGCGGCGGGCCGTCGCGCCGACGGTCGACGCCTCCGGCTCGCTGGCCGGCGGCGCATGGTGGGTGCCCGACGCGCCCGGGGCCGACGTGCTGGTCGTCGCCGCGACCCGCGACGGCGACCCCGTCGCCGTCGTCGTGGAGGAGCCCGCGGTCGAGGAGGCCGGGCGCTATGACGCCACGCGGTCGCTCGGCCACGTGACGCTCGACGGTGTGCGCGGGACCGTGCTCGACGCCGGGCACGACGCCCTGGCCAACGCCTGGTACCTGGCGCAGGCCCTGCTGGCCGCCGAGTCGGTCGGTGCCGTCGAGGCGTGCCTGGAGATGGCGGTCGCCTACGCGAAGGAGCGCTTCACGTTCGGCCGCGCGATCGGCTCCTATCAGGCCGTCAAGCACGCGCTGACCGAGATCCTGCGCCGCCAGGAGAACGCCCGGTCGCTGCTGCTCTACGCGGGCTGGGCGGCCGAGGACAGGCCTGAGGAGTTCCCTCTCGCGGCCAGCGCGGCCCGCGCCGCCGCCGGCTCGGCGCTCGGCCACGCCGCGCGGACCAACATCAGCGTCCACGGCGGCATCGGAGCCACGTGGGAGCACGACGCGCCGCTGTTCTTCCGCCGTGCCGAGCTCACGGAGCGCCTGCTCGGCGGCACCCACGACGCGATCGACCGCGTGGCCGAGGAGCTGATCACCCAGGCGGGGTAGCCGGTGGGGGGCCCGGCATGGAGCCAGCCGGGATCGAACCGGCGACCTCCTGCTTGCAAAGCAGGCGCTCTCCCATCTGAGCTATGGCCCCTCGGCAGCCAGGGTACCGGGGGGCGCGCGCGATCATCACCTATCGTCGCCGCTGAGCAGGGAAATCAGAGGGTGACCGTGCCCTCCGCCAGGATCACGACGTCGCCGCCGACCCTGACCCTGTCGCCCTCCACGGAGCAGTCCAGTCGACTGGGACGGCCCATCCCCACGCCCTGGTCGATCGTCAGCGCCGCGATGCCGCTCCGCTGCGCCAGGTAGGCCATGAGCGGACCGGCGGCCGAGCCGGTGGCCGGATCCTCCTCGACGACCTCGCCCGGGGAGCTGAAGAAGGCGCGCGCGTCGGCGTGCCCGGTCTCGGGGTGGCACACCGCGGCGTACACGGTCACCGCCTCATGCTGCTCGAGCAGCGCCTCGAGCAGCACGGGGGACGGCCGCGCCCGTGCGAGCGCCCCGGCGCCCGACAGCGCCACGAGGACCTGCGGCGCCCCGGTGGACACGAGCTGGGCGGGCAGCTCGGGATGAACGTCGGCGGCCGTCAGGCCGATCGCGGCGAGCACCTCGGCCGCGTCGAGCTCCGGCCCGAACGCGGCCGGCTCCTGGAGCATCGACGCCTTCGCGAGACGGCCGGCGAGCTGCGCCTCGCAGGCTTGCAGTCCAGCCGGCGTGCGCTGGACGTAGCGCGCCGAGAGCTCGCCGCGGCGCCGGGCGACCGCCACCGCGGTGCCGAGCGAGGGATGGCCGGCGAAGGGCAGCTCTCGGGTCATCATCCAGATCCGGTTGCGGTAGTCGGCCTCGGCGTCGCCGGCCTGGACGAACGTCGTCTCCGACAGCTTCGTCTCGCGGGCGAACGCGAGCATCGTGGCGTCGTCGAGCAGGTCGGCATCATGCACGACCGCCAGCGCATTGCCGGTCAGCGGCGTCGCGGTGAAGACGTCGAGCCAGGTGAGCGGGTGCTCAGAAATCGAAGTCGCGAGGCGGGCGCTGCTCGAACCACAGCCGGTCGTGCTCGGGCGTCTCCTGCAGGAACTCCGGTGTCTCCTCGAGGACGTCTGGGTCCTCGAGGCTCCCGTCCTGCTCATCGGCGCGCGGCGCAGGGGGGGCGGGCTCAGGCTCGGGCTCGGGAGGCTCAGGACCGGGCTCGTGCGGAGCGGGGTGGTCGGGCTGAGCCGGCGCAGCCACGCCCGAGGCCGCCCGCACCTCGTCGGCGTCAAAGGCGCGCGTGCGCTGGCTCGCGTCCTCGGGCTCGGACACCGATCCGCCTGTCTCCCGCTCGGGCGCCGGAGGCGCCGGCTGCTGCACGACCCGGTGCTCGGTAACGGGGTGCTCCTCGACGGCGGCCTCGACATGGGGAAGCATGTCGGCGGGATCTCCATGCGGCCGGGGCGCCTCCGTCTGGGCGATGGGCGGGTCCTTGACCGCGTGCAACGTCGTCGGTGCCTCGTGCTCGAACTCGTCCTGCACGACCGCCTGCGCGTCCGGCGGCGGGCCTTCGAAATCGCCTCGGCGAGGCGCTCCGAAGGCCTCCTGCTCCTGGCGGGCGACGTCGGCCGTGTCGGCACCGCGTCGCCGCTTGAGCTCGAGATGCTCGCGGATCGCGTCGTCCAGCAGTCCCATCGGGCCTAGCCTACTCCGGCCCGCACCGTCTTGTTCTTTCCGCCGCGCTTGGCCGCATAGAGCGCCGCATCGGCGGCGGCGATCAGCGCTTCTCCGGTCGTCAGGGGACCCGACCCGGCGGCGGCGCCGAAGCTCGCGGTGACCTGGAGCCCCTCGCCGTCGTGGTCCCCGGGCCGAGGGACCGCCAGCCGTTCGATCCCGGCACGCACGCGCTCGGCCATGTCGTAGGCGCCGTCCAGGTCGGTGCCCGGAAGCACCACCGCCAGCTCCTCCCCGCCGTAGCGCGACGGGGCATCGATCTCCCGCGACGTCTCCTGCAGGACGCGAGCCACCTCCCGCAGGACCTCGTCGCCCGTCTGGTGCCCATGGGTGTCGTTGACGTTCTTGAAGTTGTCGATGTCGAGCAGCACGAGGCCCACGCTCTGGTCGGGAAAGCGGCGGGTCCGCTCGACCTCGGCGTCGAGCAGCTCTTCGAAGCGGCCGCGGTTGTGCAGCCCGGTGAGCTCGTCGGTGACGGCCTGACGCTGGACGGTCTCGTGCAGCCCGACGTTCTCCAACGAGACCGCTGCCTGGCCGGCGAGGTAGGAGAACAGATCGCGGTCGGCCTGGCTGAACGGGCGTCCGATACGCCCGACGGATACGACGCCGAGCACCCCCGGCCGGCCGTCGGAGCCGTGCAGCGGGTGGGCGAGGGCGCTGGCGTCGCCCACGTTCGACTCGCATGACCCGCCGGACTCCGCGGCCTGCGCCTCGGCCGAGGCCAGGACCTGCTC
This sequence comes from Solirubrobacterales bacterium, assembly GCA_038199185.1. GTDB lineage: Bacteria > Actinomycetota > Thermoleophilia > Solirubrobacterales > Solirubrobacteraceae > BP-464. The sequence goes on along the minus strand of JBBPZE010000059.1, from coordinate 3,979 downwards.
GAGGCCGATGACCCGGCCGCTCGAGACACGCTCCTCGAGCCTGTCCTCCACAGACCTCGCCGACGCCCGGCCTCCCGACGCGCCCACGCCGTCGACCGCCGTCTCGACCACGATGCCCAGCAGCGCGTCGCGGTCGAGGTTCGAGGCCACCGCCTCTCCGAGTCGCCGCATCGAGCGCTCCACCCGCGTCCGCTCCTCTCCCAGTTCGGCCAGGCGCGCCTCGAGTTGCCCGGCCATGGTGTTGAACTCGGCGCCGAGAGCGGCGAACTCGTCCCTGCCGACGGTCGGGACCTTCGTGTCGAACTCGCCGCCGCCAAGCCGCTTCGCGGCCTGGAGAAACGAGGTGACCTGCGCCTGCAACGAGCGCGAGACCGCCAACGCGAACGCGAACGCGAGGAGGAAGAACCCGAGTAGAACGCCGCCCACCACGAGCCGGCTGTTGGTGACGTCGCTCGCGGTCTGGTGATCGTCGCGCAGGAGGGTCACCTGCAGGAGCCCGGCGCGAAAGTCCCGGCGCGCGAACGTCGCCGCCCGATACTTCCGGTCGCCCACCGACACCGTCCCGTTGCCCGCCGGGAGCGCTGTGCCCGAGACGGCCGGCAACGTCCCGCCGAGAAGGTGTCCGCGTCGGCGCACGACGACCTCCAGGCCGGTCACGCGTCGGACGAGTTGCGCATACTGCGAGGCCGTCTGCACCGACACCTGCAGCGTGCCGACCACCCTTCCACGGTCGACCAGCTGCCGCGACGCCGGAAAGATCGCGTCGCTTCGGCCGACGTTGGCGACGGCATGATGGTCGATCCCGAAGAGCAGCAGCCGGGCGAGCCGCAGGCGCGCGGCGAGTACGGTGCCGCGGCGCTCGGCGGCGCTGCTCTCGCTGCGTCGCAGCGCGGTGGCGAGCCGCACGTCGGCTCCGACCCGCTGAGCCGCGCGATCGGCCGCGCGCTGCGCCTCCCGTGCGAGGTTCGTGGCCACGTCGAGCCGGGCGGCCACCGCGGCGTTGGCCTTCCCCTGCTCGTTGTTGGAGATCAGCGAGAAGATGACGACCGTCACCGAGACCATCGGCACGATGACGATCAGGACGAAGAACAGCGTGAGGCGGCCGCGAAAGCTCATCCCGCAGGCGTGAGCGTACCCCTGGCGCCGGGCTACACTTCCCGGGCTCGGGGCTATAGCTCAGTTGGGAGAGCGCCTGGATCGCACCCAGGAGGTCGCCGGTTCGAGCCCGGCTAGCTCCATCGCCCCGATCGGCCCGTCGCTGCGGGGGGATCGGGCTTCTTCGTTCCCCGGGCTGTTCCCCTGATCCTGGATGCTGGGGAACTGAGAGGGAACACGCGCCTCGCGGATCGACGTTTCCGCGGAAACGTTCGGCTGGTCTTCGAGCTCATCGATCACGTGTCCGTAGCGGGTGAGGGTCAGGCGAGCGTCGTGGCCGAGCTGGCGGGCGACGTAGATCACACTGCGGCCCTCGTGGAGCAGCAGGGAGGCGAAGCTGTGGCGCAGCGTGTACGGCGTGGCCTTCGCGACGCCTGCCGCGTCGAGCGCCCGCCTGAACGACCGGCGGCGCCAGGACTGGTAGGCCGGCTCGGTCCAGGCCTCGCCCTCGTGGCTGGGGAACAGCAGGGCGTCGTCGGCGGGGCGGCCGCTGGCCAGGCGCCACACGGCAAGATCGGACCGCAGCGGTGCCAGCAGGCGCACGGTGCGGTGCGCGGTCGTCTTGGTGTCCTCTTCTGCGCCGAGCGAGAGAGCACGCTCGATAAGGATCGTCTTCTCGCGGATGTCGCCCCACCGCAGCGCGAGCGCCTCGCCAGGTCGTAGCCCGGCGTAGGCGAGCACCGAGAACAGTGCTGCATCGCGAAGGTCCGCCGTGGCGCGCATGGCCTCGATTGTGACCGGCGCCAGCGGCCGGACCTCCTCGCGCCGAGGAAGGCGCGCCTTGCGCACCCTCCGCGCGGGGTTGACGCTGATCCGTTCGCTCTCGAACGCCTTCTGCAGGATGCTCGAGAGCAGGTCGAGCGCCTGACGAACCGCCACGGGCCCGCCGCCCGCGTTGAGCCGATCTGCCTGCCACCGCGCGATGGTCTCGGTCTTGATCTCGCGCAGACGAAACGCGCCGAGCACGGGCGCGATGTGGTGGTCATAGAGGCCGGCGTAGTTCTTGCGGGTCTTGGGTGCCAGCGTCACGCCGTGCGTTGGCGCCCACACCTCGGTGACGAACTCGTCGAGCGTCTCCTGGCCGGCGTCGAGCGAGTCCAGCACGCCGAGTTGCCGGCGCCGCGTGACCTCGGCGTCGAAGCGATCGGCGTCCTGCTTGCGATCGAACGAGCGCGAGCGGTTGCCCGAGCCGTCGCGATATCGCACCACCCACTTCGAGCCCTTGCGATGAACACTCACGGCTGCACCACGTCGATCGACGATACCTGTCGATCGAACCGCGCCAGGGCTTCTGTCAGCGGCTTGTCGCACTTCCGCGCGTCGTCGCGTAAGAAGCGGCGCCGTACGTCAGGGCGACACCACTGCACGACCGCGTCGCCGGAGATGATCCACCGGCCGGCGCGCTTGACGGCCGCAAGCTCGCCGCGGGCGACCGCGTTGCGGACGGATTTCGAGCTGATGCGGAGCGTGGCCGCGAGTGACTCGACGGTGTAGGCGGCCGGCGGCGCGGGCTGTGGAGCCTCGACGAGCTGGCGCAGCCGGGCAAGGGCGTCGGGGGTGCTGGCCAGCGCGTCGACAATGGCGTCAGCGAGCGTGTGACGCGTGCCCTCCGTGACGCCGAGAGCCTCCGCTGCTGTCTCCGTCCCGGGCCTCATACCTTCTCTGTCGCGCGAGACGCCCGCAACCCCCCTCCGATTTCACATTCCGAGGTCCGGTCCGTCAGCGACGCCCTCGTGCCTACAGATCGCGCACCGGCCCGTCCGCCCCCTGCAGCTGACTTCAAAGCCAACCCCGAGACTCCCGCCAGCTCGCACGCCAGGACCGGACACACACTGGCACCCTCCCTGGTGCAAGCGCCAACGCCGGGCGGCGGCGGCCTCCCGAGCGGCTACGCGGCCGGGACCAGCTGGACGTCTACTCCGAGGGCACGCGTTAGGGCGCCGATCGTCGCCGCGGTCGGGTTGGCCTGCCCGCGTTCGATGCGACTGATCTCGGCCTGGTCAATGCCCGCGAGCTCCGCGAGCTGCTTCTGGGTGAGCTGCTGCTCGTGTCGGCGCTCGATCAGCTGACGCGCGAGCGAGTAGTGCACGCGCATCGCGTCGAGCTCTCCGACCGCACGGGGCCCTTCGGCCTCGGCCTCGGCAACCAGCCCGGAGAAGAAATCATCGAATGAAGTGGTCATCGTCAAGAGGGCAGTATGTACTAAAACCCATATCGGCTCAAGGGGTGCGTCGCTTGAATTCACCGAGCCGGCGGCGGGCGACCTTGATCTCCTTCTGCTGTCGCCGAGCGCTGGGGGCGCTGCCCTTGTCGTATCCGCCCAGCAGCAGGATCAACTGATCGCCGTGCGCATGACAGAAGACGCGCAGGAGAATGCGCTCGCCGCCGGCCTCGGGGCGTGCTTCCTTGCCGACGCTGCGAAGGACCTCGGCCGCGTCGTGTCGCAGCCGAAACTCGAAGAGTCCGTCGCCCAACTGCTTGCCGTAGGCAGTGCGGCAGACGCCGACGCCGAGCGGCTCGAGGACCTCGCGAAGGGCTATACCGACGGCCCGTCGTTGCGCCGGCGTCAGCTCTTCGCGCAGCCAGCGCAGCACCGGCTGATCACCGTGCTCGTCCTCGTAGAGCTCGATCGTGAAACGGGCCATTTCGACTAGACGATGGTGCCTGCGGAGGTGAACGTTCGCACGCAGTGCAACTGTGTGACGGGCTGGTGGGCCCGTTCGGACGAGCCGCTCGGAGATGCTGGTGGGCCCGTTCGGACGAGCCGCTCGGAGATGCTGGTGGGCCCGTTCGGACGAGCCGCTCGGAGATGCTGGTGGGCCCG
>JBBPZE010000058.1:0-4730 GCA_038199185.1 Solirubrobacterales bacterium | reverse complement strand
GCCAACACGCGCCACTTCCCCGTGTTCCCCCGGCTCAAGGCGCCGTATGGTTGAGCACACGTTCTTGAACGATCACCTGACCCAGCGGCGCCGACCTGGACCCCGACGTCATCTACACCCCGTCGCTACGGACCGAATCCGCCGAGATTCGGAGTGCTTGTACGCATGCAACGTGGTGCCGTCCTCGAGGCTGGTGGTGTGCATGTAGATGAAGCCCCCGCAGAGCACATAGGGCAGGAACAGTTCGAGCGGCGCCCACAGCGCCTCGCCGTGCGCCGTCGAGACCGCCTGCCGGATCGTTCGTCGTACATCCACTCAGACTGGACGGGGTCGCGTGGCCGAGGTCCGCAGCGAACGTCCAGATGGCCCTCCCAGAGGAGGGTCAAATGGACGTTCGCCGGGTCAGTCGTCGGCGAACAGGGGGTGCAGGAAGGTCTGCGGATTCTCGAGGAAGGCCCGGGTGATGCGGTAGTGGTCCGTGTCCTCGTAGGCCGCCGGGGCGATTCCGTCAGCGCTGACCTCATAGATGGTGGCGCCAGAATGGCTGTCGCGGGTGGCAAAGGCGACGTTCTGCGTGCCGCCCTCGGGGTTGATCTCCAGGGCCACGGCGATGCCCTCCAGGCATCGGCGCACGCTAGCCCCGGTTGCGAGCCAGACGGTGTTGCGTGTTCGACCGCCGACGTCAGCTGACCTGGCGCGCGCCTATGGGACTCGGCCGGCCCTGGAAGCGCGTGGGTGCCTGACGCCGCAGCGAGCGCACGGGCGGCCCGCGTTCGGCGCGCGCGTGCGGTTGCCGCCCGACTGGGTATGGGTGCCAGATGCCGCTCGACCGCCTCGCCACGTTGGACCGCGACGTCTTCGTCCATGTGTCGCGCCGGCGGCTGTGGTGCGGTCCGGCCATACGGGCGATCAGCAACGCCGCCGACTACTCGGTCCTCTGGGGCCTGATCGCCGCCGGGCTCGGCTCGCTCGGTGGGCGGCGCGGACGGCGGGCGGCGCTGCGGGGCATCTTCTCCATCGGCCTCTCATCGTTCGTGACCAACCAGCCGGCCAAGCGTCTGTTCCGGCGCGAGCGGCCGGGGCTGAAGGGCTTTCCGGAGATTCGGCTCCCCTACCGGATGCCGTCGTCCTCGTCGTTTCCCTCCGGCCACTCGTCCTCCGCCTTCGCCTTCGCCGTCGGCGCGGGCGCAGAGCTCCCCGCGGCCGCCCGGGCCCCGCTGCTCGGGCTGGCCGCCACCGTCGGCTTCTCGCGGGTCTACGTCGGGGCTCATTACCCGGGCGACGTGCTGGCGGGCGCAGCGCTCGGAAGCGCGATGGCGGCGGCCTGCCTGCGGATCTGGCCGCTGCCCGAGGTCGTCCCGGGCTCGGGCCCGCGCCAGCCGGCGGCCGAGGCCCCGGCCCTGCCCGGCGGGGAGGGGCTGGCGCTGGTCGTCAACCCCGACGCGGGCTCCGACCTGGATGCGGAGCGGCTGCGCGAGCGCCTGCCGGGCGCGCGGATCATCGAGCGGCGCGACGACGAGGACCTCCAGGCCTGCCTGCGCTCCGCGGCGGACGGGGCCCGTGTGCTGGGGGTCGGGGGCGGGGACGGATCGGCCAACGCCGCGGTCGGCGTCGCGCTCGAGGCCGGCCTGCCGCTGCTCGTCCTGCCGGGCGGCACCCTCAACCACCTGTGCCGCGACCTCGGTCTCGACAGCGTCGACGAGGCGCTCGACGCCCTGGCGGCAGGCCGGGCGGTGCGCGCCGACGTCGCTCACATCGACGACGGGTTGTTCGTCAACACGGCGAGCTTCGGCGGCTACCCCGAGTTCGTCGCCGATCGAGAGCGGCTCGAGGCGCGGATCGGCAAGCTCCCCGCGATGGTGGTCGCCGGCCTGCGTGCACTGCGCCACGCCGAACCGTCCGAACTCGACATCGACGGCGAGCGGACACGCGTGTGGCTCATCTTCATCGGCAACTGCTGTTATCAGCCCGCCGGCCCCGGACCGAGCGTGCGCGAGCGGCTCGACGACGGCCGCCTCGACGTTCGCCTGCTCGACGGTCGTCGGCCGTTCTCCCGGCTGAGGTTGCTTCTCGCGATCATCACAGGGAGCGCACCGAGCAGCCCGTCGCTGAGATGCTGGACCGCCGAGACGCTCGACGTGCGCTCGGTGGAAGGCCCCCTGCGCACGGCGCGCGACGGAGAGGTCTCAGACCACGAGGTCGACCGGTTCACGGTCTCCAAGCAACGGGGCGCGCTCGTGCTCTACGCCGCGGTATAGGTTGGCCTCATGCCCGTCGTCATCGTCATCGCCCGTGTCCGCCCCAGGCCCGACATGCGCGCCGAGCTCACCGCCCTGCTCGAGGAGGTTCAGGAGGCCTCGCGGCGCGACGACGGCTGCGTCAACTACGGCTACTACGCCGAGATCACCGACCCCGACAGCCTCATCGCCGTCGAGGAGTGGCGGGACATCGCCGCGCTGGAGGCCCATCTACGCCAGCCGCACGTCCTGAGGCTCGTGGAGGCACTGCCCGGCATGATCGCCGAGCCGCCCACGATCGTCGCCCACGAGGTCGTGGCATCCTCGGCGGGCGATCCGAACGTGCCGGGACGGTAGCCCTCATCGGCGACAGCCACGCGACGCACTGGCGGTCGGCGATGCTGACCGTGGCTCTCGGGCGGTGGCGCCCTGCCGCTGTCCGGCTGAGGACGCGCTTCGGGCGCGCCCCATAGGCTCGCGTCGATGAGCCTGCCGCCCATGAGCCTGCGAGAGACACGTGAGCAGATCGTGCGCGAGCACATGGAGTCCGAGAACCGCCACGAGTTCGACGTGACGATGGCGACGTTCGACCATCCGCGTTACGAGATCATCCCGACGGGCCAGGTCTACGACGGGCCCGAGGAGGTCCGGCGCTATTTCGAGGAGACGCGTACCGCCTTCCCGGATCAGCGCAACGAGCTGATCGCGCTGCACCACGCCGACGAGGCGGTCATCTCGGAGTTCTGGCTGAAGGGAACCCACGAGGGGCCGCTGCTCGGGATCCCGGCGACGGGCCGCGCCTTCGAGTGCCGGTGCGTCGCGTTGTTCCTCTTCGAGGCCGACCGCCTGGTCTGCGAGCGGACGTACTTCGACGCGGCGACGATCCTGGGGGAACTCGGGCTGATCCCCGAGCTGCCGGGCTAGCCGCCGGACGCGGCTCAGTCGATCGTCTGGAGGTCCTTGGCCAAGCCGTTGAGGACGTCGTGGCCGTCCTCGGTGACCACGACGAGGTCCTCGATCCGCACGCCGACGGCGCCCGGGACGTAGATCCCCGGCTCCACCGTGACCACCATCCCGGCCTCGAGTGCGGTGTCGCTCTGCTTGGACAGGCGGGGCGCCTCGTGGACCTCGAGCCCCAGTCCGTGGCCCACGCCGTGACCGAAGTGCTCGGCATGCCCCGCGGCGTCGATGATCCCGCGCGCGACGGCGTCGACCTCGCGCCCGGTGCGCCCCGCACGCACCGCGGTCAGCGCCGCCTCCTGAGCCTCGAGGACCTTCGCGTAGATCGCCCGGTCGCGCGGGTCGAGGTCTCCCGTGGCGAACGTGCGGGTGCAATCGGACGCGTAGCCGTCCAGACGCGCCCCCCAGTCGACAACGACGAGCGCGCCGCTCGCGATCTTCACGTCGCGCGGGGTGGCATGCGGCAGTGAGCCCTGCGCGCCGGCGGCGACGATCGGCTCGAACGACGATGCCTCGGCGCCCAGCCGGCGCATCGTGAACTCGAGATCTGTCGCGACGTCGCGTTCGGTGCGACCGGCGAGGCCGCGTGTCAGCACGTCGGTCAGCGCGTCGTCGGCGACCCTGGCGGCAGCGCGGATCCGGGCGATCTCCTCGGGCTCCTTGACCGCCCTCAGCCCCTCGACCAGGCCGCCCGCCGCGACGAGCTCGACCGAGTCGGGTACCAGCCCCGCCAGCCGAGCGTGCTCCTTGACCGACATCTGCACATCGTCGAACCCCAGCGAGCACACGCCCTCCTGGCGTCGATCGCCGCTCGGCAGCGGGAGACGCTGCACGGCGAGCTCCAGCAGGTCCGGTCCGATCTCGCGCTCCCAGCCGCCGGCGACCTCGTCAGCCGCCTGGGTCAGGTAGCGGAAGTCGGTGAGAAACCGCCGCAGCCCCTCGCGCCCGATGACCGCCGCGGCATTGGACCCGGAGAAGCCCGTCAGCCAACGGACGTTGACCAGCCCGGTGACCAGCAGCGCGTCGAGCCCACGCCGCTCGAGCTCGCCGATGACCTTATCCGCGCGCGAGGTCATGCGCCGAGCTCCGCCTTCACCCGTGCCAGCGCCTCGCGGTAGCCGTCCACCCCCTGGCCCGAGACCGTTGCGAGGCACAGGTCGCCGATCACCGAATGCCGTCGCCAGGGCTCCCGGTGCTCGACGTCGGAGAGGTGGACCTCGACCGCGGGCAGAGCGGCGATCTCCAGCGCGTCACGGATGGCCCACGCGTAGTGGGTCCAGGCCCCGGGGTTGAGGATGACGGCATCGGCCATTCCCTCGAGGCGGTGCAGGTGCTCGACGAACTCGCCCTCGTGGTTGGAGTGGAAGAAGCGCGCCTCGAGATCGAGCTCGCGGGCGAACTCGCCGATGCTCGTCTCCAGGCGCTCGAAGGTCATCTCGCCGTAATGCGCGGCCGGCCGGCGGCCCAGGACGCCGAGGTTGACCCCGTGCATGATCTCGATGCGGTTCCTCATGAGCGTCGAACTCTTGCACG